>DASZUN010000024.1:0-61038 GCA_035547615.1 Gemmatimonadaceae bacterium
GGATCGCCGCGCGCCGAGCGGCGTGACGCGGCCCGCGCGCTCGAGAAAGGTGCCGAAGCGGGCGGAGAGCGACGTCGGATAGCCCTCTTCGCCCGGCATCTCCTGCAAGCGCGAGCTGATCTCCCGCAGCGCCTCGGCCCAGCGCGAGATGCTGTCGATCATCAGCGCGACGCGGTACCCCATGTCGCGATAGTACTCGGCGATCGTGACGCCGAGGTAGATCGACGCCTCGCGCGCGGCGACCGGCATGTTGGACGTGTTCGCGATGAGCACGGCGCGGCTCATCACAGAGCGGCCCGTGATCGGGTGTACGAGTTGTGGAAACTCCTGCACGACCTCAGCCATCTCGTTCCCGCGCTCGCCGCAGCCGACGTAGACGACCAGCTCCGCGTCGCCATACTTGGCGAGCGAGTGCTCGACGACGGTCTTGCCGGTGCCGAAGCCGCCGGGCACCGCGGCCGCGCCGCCCTCGGCGACGGGGAAGAGGAAGTCGAAGACGCGCTGTCCGGTCACGAACGGACGATCGGGCGCGAGGCGCTTGGCGAACGGGCGCGCGAGGCGAAGCGGCCAGCGATGCGACAGCGAGAGGGAGGTGCCGTCGTCGAGCGCGCCGATCGGCGACTCGACAGCGTAGTCGCCCGAATCGAGCGCGGCGAGCGTGCCGCGCACACCTGGCGGGACGAGCACGCGGTGCGTGAAGTCGTCTTGTTCGACGACCGTCCCGAGCTCGTCGCCGGTGGTGACCACGGTGCCGACGGCCGCGGTGCGCGTAAATCGCCAGGCGCGCGCGGGGTCGAGCGTCGGCGCGGCGATGCCGGCGGGAATGAAGTCGCCGGCGGCGGCAGCGAGCCGGTCGAGCGGTCGGCCGACGCCGTCGAGCAACCCGCCGAGGAGCCCGGGGCCGAGCTGCGCCGCGAGCGGCGCGCCGGTGGCCACGACCGGTTCGCCGAGTCGAACGCCATCAGTATTCTCGAATACCTGCAGCATGGCGGTGTCGCCGCGCACGCGGATCACTTCGCCGAGCAGGCGCTTGTCGCCCACGTACACGAGCTCGTAGAGCGCGGCGTCGCCCATCGGGCGCGCCTCGACGATCGCGCCGGCCACGCGCACGACGAGGGGCGTGGTCATTGCAGCCTCACGCGGTAGCCGATGGCGCGCTGCAACAGGTCGAGGATCGCGCTGGCGCCATGGTCGGGCGTCTCGGACCAGTCGGGCGAGGGGAGCGAGAGCAGGATGGGCGTGGAGCGCCGGGCAGCGCGCATGCGCACGGGCTCGGGAAGCGCATCGACCAGCGCGTGGTCGACGAGCACGATGCCGACCGTCGGATCGTCGAGCGTTTCGGCGAGCTTGTTCAGCGCGTCCTCGCGCGATTCCGCCTCGATGCTCGAGACGCCGGCGAGCGCGAATCCGATCGCGAGCGGCGCTTCACCGACGGCGACCACGCGGGCCTTCATGGCGCGTCCTCACGGCGTGACGAAGCTGTTGATGATCCGCCGCCGCGGCATCTGCATCGCGATCCCCCAGATGACGCGCGCGACGTCGTGCGTCTCGGCGCGCAGCCGGAGGATGTACTCGAGCAGCACGGTGAGCGACAGCGGGTTGAGGCGCGACGTGCGATGCAGCTCGCGCAGATGCGCGGTGAGCACGGCGTTGTCCGGATTCGTGCCGGCGGCGGCGCTCGCGATCGGCGCGAGCTGCGTGCCGGCGACGATGCGCGACAGCCGCGCGCGCGCGTCGTGCGGCTTCATGGTCGAGAGGTCGCGGTAGTCCTCGAAGGCGATGAGCGATCCGCCGGGGATGAAGAGGACCTCGTGGTCGTGCTCGATCGCGCCGGAGGCGAGCGCCATGACCGACGTGCCGTTCTCGGCGTCGATGAGGAGGCGCACGTAACTCAGGATCGGCTCGCCGAACCGGGTGGCGGCGTCGAGCGCCCGCGCGGCGAACGTGCGATCGATCGCGAGCTGGAGGAGGAAGAGATCCGGATGCGGGCGCAGCGCTTCGACCGAGATCGCGCGGCCGTACGGGTTCCCCCACGAGGTGAGCAGCGCGGCGACGTCGCGGAGCCGTGTGAGGTGCGCGATCTCCTCGAGCGCGGGGGCGGGGAGTCCCGGCGTCGGCAGCAGGCCGGCGGTGCGCTGCTCGGGCGGCGTCTGCGCGAGCACGGCGCGGGTGAGCGCGCGCAGGTTGCGTCGGTCCTCGTCCTCGAAGAGCGGCACGAGCACCTCGTCGCGATCGGCACACCAGGCGCTGATGATGCCGAGGCGTCCGCCGGCGACCCGGCGCGCCTCGCGCTCGAGCGGGATGGGTTCGCGCGTGGTGAGCGCGGCGATGCTGTCGTAGCTCGTGCCCTTGAATCCGTCGACGAGCGCGTCGGTGTCGCGGGAGAGGGCGAGCCGCTCCAGCTCGGGGCGGCCAAGGAGGCGCGACGAGAGTCCGCGCACGCGCGCGATCACGTCGTCGAAGCTGCGCACTAGCATGGGGCACTCTCCGCGTCACGACAGATGTCGATGGCGAGGCGCGCGCGCTCGGCGGCGAGCCACGCGTCGACCGTATCGTCGATGACCAGATGTCCGCCGTCGGCGACGAGGGTGAATCCGCCGCGCCGCGCGTCGAGCGCGATCTCCGCGGCTCCCGACGCGGCGAAGGCGCGCAACTCGTCGACGCGCGCGGTGAACGCGTCGACGCCCGACGCGGCGAGGCGCGCCGCGAGATCGGCCTGCACGCGCTCGAGCACCCGATCGACGAAGGCGTGCTGCGCGTGGAGCAGCGCGAGCCGTGCCTCGCGCCGCGCATCGGCGACGGCCGCGGCGCGGCGCCTGGCGAACGCGGCGTCGCACTCGGCCAGGGCGGCGGCCTGCCGGGCCGCGGCGGCCTCGTGCACGCCGACGGCGAGCGCATCGGCGCGGTCACGCGCGTCGCGCTCGACTTGCTCGATCTCCGCGCGCGCGCGGGTCTCGAGCTCGTCGAGCAAGCGGTTCATGTGGACGTCGGGCGTCCCGCTCATCCTGCCCCGCCGCGCAGCACGATCATGATCGCGACGACGAACCCGAGGATGGCCACCGTTTCGGGAATGGCGATCATGATCACGACGGTGGTGCTGATCTCCGGCTTCTCGGCGAGCGCGGCGGCACCGGCCGCTCCGATGCGCGACTGCGCCCAGGCGGTGGCGATGGCGGCGACGCTCATCACGAGCGCCGCGCTGATGGGAATCCACAGGACGGTCATGCGGTACCTCGCGGAGTCGGGGGGTGATGCCCGCGCTCGTGCCGGAACGGCTCGTACGGGCGCCCGCCCGGGCTATAGAATTCTCTAAAGAACTCGACGTAGTGCAGGCGCAGCGCGTGAATCGTCGGACTGAACACGCCAATCGCGAAGTTCACGAGGTGGAACAGCAGGGCGAGCAGGACGCCGACGAGGGCGCCCCCGAACATCCCGACCATCTGGCTGGCGACGCTGGCGAGCAGCACGGAGGCGGTGCCGAGCGCCATGATGCGGACGTAGGAGAGCACGCTCGACAGGGTGGAGAAGAACTCGATCGGCGCGACGATCCCCTCGAGGAAGAGGAGCACGGGGAAGCCGATCAGCACGACGAGGCCGAGCGTGCCGAAGAGATTGGACGGGAGCACCTCGACCGCCGAGAGAATCGCGAGCACGATCAGGACCATCATCACGAGCTGCACGCCGCGGCTCGCCGCGACGCGCGGCTCGTGTCGCGCCTGCACCATGCCGAGCACGAGGCCGAGCATCACGTGCACCAATCCGACGCCGACGGCGAGCAGGATGGCCGTGGTGATGGCGCTCTCGCGGTCGAACAGCACGGGACGCAGGCCGAACCACGCCTTGCCCATCGGCCCGAACAGCTCCCCGAACAGCACGCCGAAGATGATGCTGAATGCCGCGCAGGCGAGCGCAATGCTGCCCACCTTGTGCCAGGTCGTCGCGGGCGTGGTGCGCCAGAGCAGCAGCGCGCCGACGCCGCCCAGCACCGCGCCGTAGCCGATGTCGCCGAGGATCATGCCGAAGAGCATCGGGAAGCCGACGGCGACGAACGGCGTGGGGTCGATCGAGCCGTAGCGGGGCAGCGGCATGATCGACGTGAGCACTTCGAACGGCTTGAAGAGCGGGGGATTCCGCAGCACGACGGGGGCATCGCTGCTGTGCCACTCCTCGCGCGCGATCTGCTCGAGCACGATGTCGCCGCGGAGGCGCTCGTCGACGATCTTGCGCAGCGGCTCGACGTCCGCTTCGGGTAGCCAGCCCTCGAGCGTGAACGCGTGCACGGTGCCGGCGGCCATCGCGGCGGCGCGCGCTTCGTCGAGACGGTCGCGCGCGGCGGTGCGCATGCGCAGGAGCGTCGGCCCGTCCACCGCCGCGATCGACGCCCGGCTCTCGTCGAGCTTCGCGATCTCGCGCGGGACGGCGTCGAGCCGCGCGAGGATGCGCGGGCCGGCCTGGGTGAGCGACTGATCCTCGTAGCCCGCCGGCAGCGGAACCTCGGCGATCTTCGCGGCGCCGAGGGCGCGCTCCATCCGCTCGCGTCCCGCGGACGGGACGGCGATGAGCACGGCCATGTCGCCGCTCGGCAGCGTGCGGGCCATGACGACGACCTCGACGCCGAGCTCGGCGCGCAACTGATCGGCGAGCCCCTCGACGCGGCCGCGCTCGCCGGAGGGGAGCGTCACGCCGTAGACGAAGAGGTGTTTCGCGTCCTGTAATTGAACAAGTAGTACGTTGAACGCCTCGAGGAAGTCGCGATACCGGGTGAGCAGCACGCGCTCGTCGTCGAGCGACTGGCGCGCGGCGCGGAGCCGGTCGCCCTCGCGGCGCAGGTGATACGCCTGGCGCGCCCAGCGCGCGAGCTCCTCGTGCGCGGGCGGCGCGCCCGCCTCGGCCTCGCCCGTGACGCCGAGCAGCGCGATCGCCGCCTCGGCGTCGTCGAGCAGGCGCTGCACGTAGCGCAGCTCGCGATCCTCGGTGGCGCCCCGAGCCGCGGGCGCGAGGCCGGCGGTCGCGGGCACGCGGTCGAACTGCACGCGGCCAAAGTCCTGCACGACCTCGAGCGTCTCGGTGAGCCGCTCGCGCGGACCGATGAGTCGCACGCGAGCCATGGGCAGGATCACCGGGCCTCCGGCTGCGCGAACCAGGGCGCACGCTCGACGATGCCGGCTGCGATGCGCGCGACCGTCGCGTCGTCCGCATCGGTGTACCGGCGTGTGCGGGCCGCGAGCTCATCGCGCGCGGCCTGGGCGCATCCGGCGAGCGACGCCTCCAGCTCCCGCCGGCGCGCTTCCACGGTGGTCCCGAGATCGGTGTGCGCCTGGGCGGTGGCCGCGGCGGCGGCCGACTCGGCGTCGGATACTATGGAAGCGGCGCGCCGGCGCGCGTCGGCGAGCGCACTCTCCCAACGACGCTCGGCTTCGACGAGCCGAGCGACACCGCCGTGTGCTTCCCGTGCGGCCGTTGCGCTGGTCATGTGAGTGTCCGCGTGGACTGCGGTGGCGGCGGGACGGCTCCCGCCCGTGATCACACTCTATCCGATGGCGGATGCCGGGACCGCCGGGTGACTCACGCGACGAGGGTCGGCGCGATCGGTCGTCGCACGGCGGGGGAATCCCCGACAGTCCCACTGTTGGGTCCTGACAGATTCCCGTTTCGCGCTGCCGTAGGTTCGCGTGCACGGAGATTCAGCACACCGACCTGCGGCATTTTATGAATTCCGTTCAGCGGTTTTCGACATCTCAGAACGCTTCAGCGCCCGCCGACGCAGTGGCGCTGAACGGGATCGCACAACGGTTGGGCCGTTCGTGGGCGTTGCGCGGCGTGTCGCTGCGCGTGCCGGCCGGCGAGCTGGTGGCGATCGTCGGGCACAACGGCAGCGGGAAGACGACGCTGCTCCGCGTGATCGCGACGGTGCTTCGCGCGACGCGTGGCGACGGCAGCGTGTTCGGCGCGGATCTCAAGCGCCAGCCCGATCAGGTGCGCGCCGAGCTCGCGATGCTGACGCACGGCGCGGGCTTGTACGGTGATCTCACGGCGACGGAAAATCTGCAGTTCGCGCAGCGCATGGCGGGGCAGCCGCAGAACGACGCCGCCATCGCGCTCGTGCTCGAGCGTGTTGGTCTCACGCGCGCCGCCAACGAGCGGGTGCGCACGTATTCGTCCGGCATGCAGCGGCGCGCGTCGTTAGCGCGGCTGTTTCTGCGCTCCGCGCGCTTGCTGCTGCTGGACGAGCCCTACAACAGCCTGGATCCGCTCGGCGGGCAGCTCGTGGACGAGCTGCTGCTCGAGGCGCGCGCGCGGGGCGGCTCGGCGCTCGTGGTGCTGCACGACCTCGATCGGAGCGGCGTGAACTTCGATCGCCTCGTGGAGATGCGCGACGGTCGCATCGTGCGCGTGGAGCGCCGCGCGCCGAAGCCGTTCTGCCAGCGCGCCACGGCGGCGGCGGGAGTCTGACATGGCACTGGCGACGGAATTCGGCCGCGCACGGGCGATGGCCTGGAAGGACCTGCGCACGGAGCGGCGGTCGGCGGCGAACTTCAGCGCGGTGCTGTTTCTCGCGCTGCTGATGCTGCTGATGTTCGGCTTCGCGCTCGGGCCCGACGCGCAGGGGCTGCGCGACGCGGCGTCGGGCGTGATCTGGCTCGCGGTGCTGTTCAGCGGCGTCGTCGCGTTCAACCGCTCGTATCAGGTGGAGCTGGACGACGGCGCGTTCGAGACGCTGCTGCTCTATCCCGGCGCGCGCTGGCCGATCTTCCTCGGCAAGCTGCTCGCGAATCTGACGTTCGTGCTCGCGGTGGAGCTGATCGTCGTGCCGCTCGCGGGCGTTCTGTTCCACGTGAATCTCACGCGCTCCCTGTTCGGGTTGAGCGCGGTGCTCTTTCTCGGGACGCTCGGCTTCGTGACGCTCGGCACGTTCTACGCCGCGGTGGCGAGCCGCACGCGCGTGCGCGAGGTGCTGCTGCCACTGCTGCTGCTCCCGATGCTCGTGCCGGTGCTGATCGCCGCCGCGAAGGCGACGAGCGCACTGACGATGGGCGACGTGATGGGCGACACCGGCGCGTGGGTGCGGCTGCTGCTCGCGTTCGACCTGATCTTCTTCACGGCGTCGCTCGCGGTCTACGACGTCGTGATCGCCGGCTAACACAGGGGAGGGATCCATGGCATCATCGATCGACATTCAACTCGAGGGCGAGACGAGGCCCGTCGCGACGCCGCGATGGCTGGCGCCGTTCGGCATCGGATCGTTCCTCGCCGTCGCGGTCGCGCAGCTCTATGGAATGCTGGCGTCGCCGCCGGACCGCGACATGGGCGATCTCGAGAAGATCATGTACGTGCACGTGCCGGCGGCGCAGATGGCGTTTCTCTGCTACACGGTCGTGTTCGTGGCGAGCGCGCTCTATCTGTGGAAGCGCGCCGAGCGGTACGACCTGATCGCGGCCGCGGCGGCGGAAGTGGGGGCGGTGCTCAACGCGCTCACGCTGATGCTCGGCTCGATCTGGGGCCGCCCCACGTGGGGCGTGTGGTGGACCTGGGACGCGCGGCTGACGTCGACCGCGGTGCTGCTCGTGATCTTCGTCGGCTATCTCGTGCTGCGCGCGTTCACCGAGGACGCCGAGCGGCGCGCGAAGTGGAGCGCGGCGATCGGGATCTTCGGCGCGCTCAACATGCCGATCGTGTTCATGTCGGTGCGCTGGTGGCGGACGCTGCACCAGGTGCAGTCGTCGCCCACGACGCTCGCGCCGCAGTACCAGATCGCGCTCTGGGCGAATGCGATCACCGTGATGCTCGTGGTGATCTACTTCGTCGCGCAGCGCTACTACACGGCGCGCATCGAGCGCGCGACCGAGCAGCTCGCCGACGCGAACGCGCTGGCGGTCACCGAAGTGGAAACGCTGGAGGTCGTCAATGTCTGAATGGTCCTACATCATCGCGGCCTACGGCGTCACGTGGATCGTGCTGCTCGGCACCGCGTTGTATCTCGCGACCCGCGACGGCGCGGCGCGCCGCGCGTTCCGGGCGCACAGCGCGGAGGGGTGAGCGATGGCCATCAAGAGCTCGCGCAAGCGCTGGGCGCTGATCGGCGCGGTGGTCGTGATCCTCGGCACGTTCGGCTACCTGCTGTACGGCGGGATCGGCAACAACCTCGTGTACTTCCTCACGCCGGGCGAGCTGCTGGCGAAGGGAGCGGAGGCGGTGGACGTGCCCGTGCGGCTGGGCGGCATGATCGTACCCGGCTCGGTGAAGTGGGACGCGGCCAAGCTCGACCTGCGCTTCACCGTGACCGATGGGCAGAAGCAGGTGGCCGTGCATTCGACCAACGCGCCGCCGGAGATGTTCCGGCCGAACATCGGCGTGATCGTGGAAGGGAAGTACGACAAGGCGGGTGTGTTCCAGGCGACGAACCTGATGGTGCGGCACTCGAACGAGTACCACCCGCCAGCGCCGGGGCACAGCCCGGAAGAGGCATACAAAACACTCATTAAAGGAGGCCAATCGTGACCGGCCTCATCGCGATCAGTGCGATCCAGGTCGCGCTGGCGATCTCGATCGTCGGCGCCGTCGCGCTGATCTACGGTGGCAAGCGGGGCTCGCTCCAGGCGCGCACCATCGGCTACGGGGCGCTGTTCACGGCCTTCGGGCTCGTGACGCTGTCGACCCTCGCCATGGTGTACGCGCTCGTCACGCACGACTTCAGCATCTCGTACGTGGCGCAGGTGGGGAGCCGCGAGACGCCGCTCCTCTTCACGATCATCTCGCTCTGGGGCGCGCTCGAGGGGTCGATCCTCTTCTGGGCGTTCCTGCTGTACGTGTTCGCGGCGCTCGCCGTGTACACGCACCGCAACGACGAGGGGAAGACGCTCGAGTACGCGGCGGCGACGCTGCTGATCATCGGCGTGTTCTTCCTGATCCTGCTGATCGGGCCGGCGAATCCGTTTCACGCGGTGAGCCCCGTGCCGGACGACGGCCCCGGGCCGAATCCGCTGCTCCAGAACCACATCCTGATGGCGGTGCACCCGCCGCTGCTCTACCTCGGCTACGTCGGATTCTCGGTGCCGTTCGCGTTCGCGGTGGGCGCGATGGTGAGCGGCGAGGTGGCGGAGGACCGGTGGATCAAGAGCGCGCGCACGTGGACGATCGCGGCGTGGGCCTTCCTCACGGCGGCGATCATCGCCGGCATGTGGTGGTCGTACGAAGTGCTGGGGTGGGGCGGCTACTGGGCGTGGGATCCGGTGGAGAACGCGTCGCTGATGCCCTGGCTCACGGCCACGGCGTTCATGCACTCGATCATGGTGCAGGAGCGGCGGGCGATGCTCCGCGTGTGGAATCTCAATCTGATCGTCGTGACGTTCGTGCTCACGGTGCTCGGCACGTTCCTCACGCGCAGCGGCATCCTCTCGTCGGTGCACGCATTCACGCAGGGGACGATCGGCTACTACTTCCTCGGGTTCATCGCGATCACGCTCGTCGCGTCGCTGATGCTCGTCGCCGGGTACGCGCCGGAGCTCAAGAGCCAGGGCAAGCTCGACGATCCGATGTCGCGCGAGACGACGTTCCTCGTGAGCAACCTGCTGCTGAGCGTGATCTGCTTCACGGTGTTGCTCGGCACGCTCTTCCCGCTCGTGGCCGAAGCGGTGCGCGGCGTGAAGGTCTCGGTGGGGCGGCCGTTCTTCAACAGCATGACGATGCCGGTGATCGTCGTCGTCCTCTTCCTGATCGGGATCGGGCCGGCGCTACCGTGGCGGCGCACCGATCGCGCGGCGCTCAAGAAGCAGCTCCGGGCGCCGGCGGTGGCGCTGGGGGCGATGGTGGTGATCTCGCTGGTGGTCGGCGTGCGCGATCCGTACGCGCTGCTCGCGTTCGCGTTCGGCGGCTTCGCGATCGCCAGCAACGTGCAGGAGTTCGTGATCGGCGTCCGCGCGCGGGTCAGGGCGCACCAGGAGAACGCGGCGGCGGCGCTCGGGCGGCTGGTGCGCGCCAATCGCCACCGGTACGGCGGCTATCTCGCGCACCTCGGCCTGCTCACGGCGGCGATGGGCATCGCGGGATCGTCGGCGTTCAAGGCGGAGCGCGAGATCACGCTCACGCCGGGCCAGACGGTGACCGTCGCCGGGCAGACGGTGCGACTCGATGAAGTGTGGGGCCGGGACGAGCAGGGGCGCACCGCGATTGGCGCGGACATGTCGCTGCTCGATGGGTCGCGCGTGGTCGGACAGCTCGAGCCGCAGCAGCACTTCTTCGACTCGTCGGATCAACCGATTCCGACGCCGTCGGTGCTCAGCAGCCCGAGGCGCGACATCTACATCAACCTGATGGCGTTCGCGCAGGACGGCTCGTCGGCGACGGTCCACGTGCTCGTCGAGCCGCTGGTGATCTGGATCTGGATCGGCGGAGGCATCGTGTGCCTCGGCGCGATCGTGGGGTGGGTGCCGCGGCGGAGGCGTGCCGCGGTGGTCGTGGTACCGAGCGTCGCGACCGCGAGCGCTCGCGCCGGTGCGCCGGCGGAGGTGACGACATGAGATGGAAATTCGCATTGATCGCCGGCGCGTTCGCGATCCCGGCGATCGGATTGCTCGGCTACGGGCTCACCCAGGATCCCGGCGAGATCAAGTCGCCGCTGCCCGGGCACGTGGCGCCGGACTTCACGCTCGCGGCGTTCACGAGCGGCGAGCCGACACCGCAGCATCCCGGGGCGATCCCGCAGGTGGACACGGTGAGCCTCGCCTCGCTCAAGGGGCAGGTGGTCGTGCTGAACTTCTACGCGTCGTGGTGCGTGGCGTGCCGCGAGGAGCACCACGTGCTGCAGGACGTCGCATCGCGCTACGTGGGCACGGACGTGAAGTTCGAGGGCGTGCTGTACCAGGACATCCCGTCCGCCGCGCTCAAGTGGTTCAGTGATTTCGGCTGGTTCCCCTATCCGCAGCTCGCGGATCCGCAGACGGCGACCGCGATCGACTACGGCTTGTACGGCGTGCCCGAGACGTTCTTCATCGATCGCAACGGGCGCGTGGCATACAAGCAAGTCGGTCCGGTGACGGAAAGCATGCTCGTGGCGCAGATCGAGGCGCTGCGCGCGCAGCCGGCGTCCGGCACGTCGGGCACATCGGGCGCGGCCACGGGAGGCCAGCCATGAGACGTCTGTTGAGTGGCGTGGTGGTCGCGCTCGCGCTCGTGACGTATTGCAGCGCGCCGGCCGCGGCACAGAGCGACGCGCAGAGTGCGGCGCAGAGTGCGGCACCGCCGTCCGCCGCGGCGCCGCTGTCCACTGCGGCGGAATCGACACTCGACGCGAACACGCGCGCGGTCGCGTCGCAATTGCGGTGTCCTGTGTGCCAGGGGCTGTCGCTCCAGGATTCACCGTCCGAGCTGGCGCAGCAAATGAGAACTCTCGTACGCGAGCAGCTCGCCGAGGGCAAGTCGCAGGACGAAGTGAAGCAGTATTTCGTGACGCGCTATGGTGAGTGGATTCTCATGGCGCCGGAGAAGCACGGCTTCAACTGGGTCGTGTACTTCCTCCCGTTCCTCGTGCTCATCGGCGGCGCGTGGGTGCTGATCGTCGCGCTGAAGCGATGGACCGCGGCGGACCCGTCCGACCAGAAAGCGTCGCAATCGGGAGGAACGCGCACCGTCCTGTAGGTGCGCACCCCACAAAGTCCCGGAACCGGGCCGACTTAGCAGCGAGCGACGACGGCCCATAATCAACGCGCAAGAGCAGCAGTGCTCAGCAGCAGAACGGGATTCGTTGACGACTGATCGATCGCGACCCGGTTCCGAGATCTCTGGAGGGCAACATATGCCACGCGGGGTACACGTAAAAGTTGCACAGGCCGTCGCCGTCGTCGCCACCGCGATGGCATTCGCGGCCTGTACCAACGACCACATCGTCTATCGCGATCGCGTCTTGCCCACGCAGCCACCGGCGGCGGGGGCGAATTTCGTTGGGTACAGCGATACGACGACCAAGGCAACAGTGTGCGGGAGCTGTCACGTCGACCAGCAGTCCGCATGGGTGCAAACGAAGCACGCGAATGCGTATGCCGACATGAAGGCGAGTGGCCACTCGTCGGCGTCGTGCGAGCCGTGCCACACGGTGGGGTCCTACGGCAACGCCGGCGCGGACTCGAACGTCGCGTGGGCGGCGACGAAGGATGCGCGGTACCAGGACGTGCAGTGCGAGAGCTGCCACGGCGCCGGGCTGACGCACGTCAGCAATCCGACGCTCGGCAACCGGCCGCTCGCGTCGATCGACGTGCCGACGGACAAGACGCCGACCGACGGCTGCGGCGAGTGCCACGCCGGCTCGCACGATCCGTTCTACGACGAGTGGAAGACGTCGGGACACGGCCTCGTGCCGAACCAGTCGCACGCCACCAGTGCAACGTGCGTGACGTGTCACATCGGGCAGAACGCGCTCACCTCGATCTTCAAGGTGAACACGAACTACGTCGAGGCGAACCAGACGACCAACCCGATGGCGATCACCTGCGTGGTCTGCCACGATCCGCACAAGGCGCAGAACACGGCGCAGCTCCGCGCCGCGGTGAACTCGCTCGATCCGAAGACCAACCTGTGCATGCAGTGCCACAACCGCGACTCGATCGCCAGCGCGACGTCGACGCACGCGCCGATGACGCCCGAGACCGCGACGCTGTTGGGCAAGGCGGGCTGGCCGCAGCCGACGACGCCGATCGTCGCCTCGCACGGCTCCGCGGGCAACACCCGCGCCTGCGCGACCTGTCACGTCGTGAACAAGACCATCAACGGCCCGAAGGGCACCGTCTACACGACCGGCCACACGTTCGCGGCGATTCCGTGCTCGGACTCGCTCGGACGGCCCGAAGCAGACGGCGAGTGCGCAGTGCCGGAGCGCGACTTCACGGCGTGCACCGGCAGCGGCTGTCACTCGACGCCGGCCGCCGCCCAGTCGGCGTACATGACCGACAGCCTCCGCATCCTGTCGTTGCAGAATACGCTGTCGGCGATGCTGAAGAAGGTGCCCGCGTCCGAGTTGAACTACTCGAGCACCGTGCTGACGACCGCCAAGGGCGCGACGTACAACCTCTGGCTCTCGCAGAAGAAGGGCGCCTGGGTGCACAACCCCTTCCTGATCGAAACGCTGCTGACGTCCTCGATCACCAAGGTGCAGACGCAGTACGGCATCGCGCCGAGCGCGAACATCACGCTCACGAACATCCTGGGCAAGGCGATGCGGTAGGGCGCAGGACAGGCAGGTGAACTGACGCTGGGTCTCGCGGGCCGGGGGTATTCGCTCCCGGCCCGCGTTCACAGGAGGGAAGGGAGGTTCCATGTTCGAACGCTCGATCGCAGCCACGCTGCTTGCGACGGCCGCCGCGATGCTTCCGCTGCGGCTCCAGGCGCAGGGCGTCGTCATCAGCGGCGCGAGCTCGGCGCAGTACGTCGAGCTGCGGCCGCTCGTGCTCGACAGCGTTCTGTACGATAGCACGACCGCCGGCTGGAGCTATTATCGCCTCACGCCGACCGGCATCCCGTCCACGTGCCAGGGCACGAACGCGTATTGCACGTTCTTTCGTTCGTCGAATCAACAAAGTCTGACGGCGATGATGCAGGATCTCGACGTCACCGCCTGGGGACTGGGGCAGGGCATCAGCGCGCACGCCGAGCTGCGCGCGCGCACCGCGACGGGCACGGCGAGCG
Source organism: Gemmatimonadaceae bacterium (assembly GCA_035547615.1). Classification (GTDB taxonomy): domain Bacteria; phylum Gemmatimonadota; class Gemmatimonadetes; order Gemmatimonadales; family Gemmatimonadaceae; genus JAQBQB01. The sequence continues at coordinate 13,675 of DASZUN010000024.1, forward strand.
ACCTCTGGCCGCAGGCGACGCAGCACTTCGACGCGCTGGCGGCGTACGTCGACATCGACCGCGCCTTCGGCCGCGCGCGGCTGGGGCGACAGTGGATTCGCTCGACGCTCGGCGTGTTCAACTTCGACGGCGGCATGGTGTCGCTGCACCCGCTCTCGTGGCTGAGCGGCGAGGTGTACGGCGGCGGCGCGCTCGTCGAGGGACTGAATCGCCCGCTCTCAGCCGATGAGCTCACGCCCGTCGAAGACGTTCCGCCGGCGGACCACGCCTACCTCGTCGGTACGCAGCTCGAGTTTCGGCCGTCGAGCACGGGCGCGATCACGGCGCAGTACCAGCGCGAGCTCCGGCGCGACCGGAACGGCCTCTACTCCGAGCGCTTCGCGGCGACCGGCGAGTTCCGCGTCGGCATCACGACGCTGAGCGGCGTCCTGTCGCGCGATCTGGCGACGAGCGTGAACAACGAGATGTCGGCGACGCTGCGCGTGCCGATCCTGCGCACGCTCGACGGCACGTTCACGCTCCGGCACTACGCGCCGTACTTCGACCTCTGGACGATCTGGGGCGCGTTCTCGCCAGTGGGCTACGACGAGTTCACGAGCCACATGCGCTGGGCGTCGCCCGAGGGCCGGGTGACCCTCGGCGGTGACGCCGGGTGGCGCAACTACGACGACACGCAGACGGGCGTCGCCTCGCTGCCGCTCCGCACCAACGGCTGGCGGCTCGGCGGGACCGGGTCGGTCCGCGTGACGAACGCGCTGTCGCTGGCCGGCGACTACAATCGCGACATCGGGCCCGGCGCGTCGAGCAGCAGCGGCGATCTCTCGCTGCAGTGGATCACGTCCGACGCGCTGCACTTCGCGCTCAACAGCACGGCGTTCCAGAACGTCGGCGAGTACGCGATCGGCGACGGCACGGTCTACGGCATGGGCGGCGAAACGGGGATCCGGCTCACGCCGGAGGTGCAGCTCGTGGGCGACGTGTTCTTCTACCGCCATCTCTCGCACGACAAGCCGAACACGGTGAACTGGAACCAGCGGCGCGCGAGCCTCCGGCTCGAGTGGACGCTCGGCAGCCAGCCCACGTGGGGCGGCGCGATCGGCAAGGCGCGCGGCAGCGCGGGGAGCGTGCCATGAGAGTCTACAAGACGGTGGCGATCGGCGCCGCGATCGCGATCGGCGCGATCCTCGCCGGCGGCCAGCAGCCGGCGCCGAGCGGCTTCCCGCACGCCAGGCACGCGAAGCTCTTCCCGACGTGCACCGGCTGTCACGCCGGCGTGCTCTCGGGCGACGCCGAGACGATGATCCCGGGCCCCGCGGTGTGTGCGCAGTGCCACAACGGCACCGATCAGAAGCGCGTGTCGTGGACCGGGCCGGCGCTCCGCGGGAACAATTTAAAGTTTGCTCATGCCGACCACGCGGTGAAGTCGGCGGAGATGGGCGCGCCGGCCACGTGCGTGAGCTGCCACGCCGAGCAGGCGGACACGAGCTGGATGCACGTGCGGCCGGCGTCCGGGTCGTTCTGCGTGGCGTGCCACGCGAACCAGGAGGGCGTGCACCTCGCGTCGGACGCGGTCTGCACGACGTGCCACACGCCGCTGGTGCAGTCGATGGCGCTCACCAAGCAGCAGATCGCCGCGTTTCCCAAGCCGGCGTCGCACGCCCGCGCGGACTTTCTCTCGACGCATGCGCCGAAGACGAGCGCCGCGCTCGCGCAGTGTGCGACCTGCCATGCGCGCGAGAGCTGTCAGCGGTGCCACGCGAACGCCGGCAGCATCGCGGCGATCAACCAGCTCGGGAGCGACGCACGCGTGAAGGAGCTGACGCGCGGCGTGGCCGCGGCGTATCCCACGCCGGACACGCACAAGGCCGATGGCTGGGCTTCGGGCGGGCACGGCAGCGCGGCCGCAGCATCGATTCAGCAATGCGCGAACTGTCACACGCAGCCGGCGTGCAAATCGTGTCACGCGGGCGGCACGCCGTCGGGCACCAAGGCGCAGAGGCTCATCGCGGCGCTGCCGAATCCGGTGAAGGATGGCGCCCCGGGTGTCACGCTCGTGAACGCGCGCGTGCACCCGCCGGACTTCCTGGCGCAGCACAAGACGACCGCCGCGAGCGGCCGCATGGATTGCACGCAGTGTCACCAGGAACGCGAGTGCTCGAGCTGTCACGAAGGCTCATCGTCGCGGCGGTATCATCCGCGTGACTTCGTGGCGCGGCACGCACCGGCGGCCTACGCGCAAGATCAGGAATGCTCGTCGTGTCACCGCACCGAGACGTTCTGTCGGTCGTGCCATTTGCAGAGCAACATCACGGCGAAGGGCGCGCGGACGGGCGCGGCGCACACCGGGCAACCCAACTGGCTGCTGCAACACAGCCAGGCGGCGCGGATCAACCTCACCGGCTGCACGAGCTGCCACCAGCAGCGCGACTGCCTGCGCTGCCACAGCAGCACCGGGCTGCACGTGAATCCGCACGGATCCAACTTCGACGCGCAAGGCATGTACTCGCGCTACAAGCAGATGTGCGCGACGTGCCACGTGACGGATCCGTTGAAGAAGTAGCATTGGAGAATGGAGAGACGACCGGCGCGTGAGGTCTGCGCGCCGGTCTTTTCGTATTTACCGCGGAGGGCGCGGGGGACGCAGAGGGGATCGCGCGCCGGAAAGGCTCGTGACGCAACGAGCCGTGACTGAAGTTGGGAACGGCCTCGGGACGCTCCTCGGTACGTCCGCCCGCCCAACCCCGACACAACTTCGGGTTTCGCCCCACAGAACTCGCCGCGCGCCCCGGTGATGTTGCAGCCATCCGACAGCCGACTCAGCGATCACGGAGGCTCACCCGGTGGCAATGCCCGACACCACGCACACCATCGCCGACACGGACGAGTGGACGCCCGGGTTCAGTGAATACTTACTCGCTGGCATCGTCGCCCTGATGGTCGTCGGCGCGCTGCTCGCGGTGGTGCTGTATCTCCTGCCGCCCGCGCAACTGCAGCTCCCCGAGCTCCAGCCCGCGTTTCGCGTCGCGCCCGCCGCGAGCATTCCCGTGAATGGCAGCCGCGTCGTGCGCTGGGGCGACAAGATCGTGCTCGTCGTGCGCGCGGATACCGAGCACTTCGCGGCCCTCGAGGGCACGTCGCCCACCGACGGCTGCATCCTGCACTGGGACCCGACCGCGATGCGTGTGGCGTCGGGCTGCGAGTACATCGTCTACGACCTGCACGGCAACGTGGTGAAGGGCGTGACCACCGTGCCGTTGAAGACCTATCCGACGTTCGTGCGCGATGACGTCGTCTACGTCGGGAGACCGTGAGATGGCCGACTCCGAAGCCGGCATGGTGCGCGTGTGGCTCGGCCGCGTGTGGGCCGACATCAAGGCGAGCACCGACGCGAGCCTGCTCGGGCTCCTGCGCTTTCTCGGCCTGCTCTACGGGCCGATCGACACGCAGCTCCCGATCGACCAGGCGTTTCGCAAGGCGCTGAGAAACCGCCTGCCGCGCAACGCCGACTGGCGGCGCGCATTCGGCGGCATCACCTATCTGCTGTTCATCATCCTCGTCGCGACGGGCGTGCTGCTGTCGTTCTACTACCGGCCGTCTGCCGAGGAAGCATATCAGAGCGTGCAGCACATCGTGGGCGGGATCACGCTCGGCTGGCTGATGCGCGACATGCACCGCTGGTGCGCGAACCTGATCGTCGTCGCCGTGCTCGTACACATGGCGCGCGTCTTCTTCAGCGGCGCGTACAAGCCGCCGCGCGAGACGAACTGGCTCGTCGGCCTCTTCCTGCTGTTCACGATTCTCTTATTCGGCGCGACGGGCTACCTGCTGCCGTGGGACCAGTGGGCCTACTGGACCACCACGCAGGGGATCGACGCCATGTCGCGCGTGCCGCTCTTCGGCGGCTTCGTTGCCGACATGTTCCGGGGCGACCCGATCGTCTCCGGCGCGACGCTGAGCCGCTTCTTCGCCGTGCACGTCATCCTGCTGCCGTGGATCGCGCTCGGCCTGCTGATGCTGCACTTCACGCTGCTCCGAAAGCACGCGGCCACCGTGCCCGACGAGGCGCGCGAGGGCGTGCCGTTCTATCCGAATCACCTGCTGCGGACGGTGGTCGTCGGCGTCCTGGTGATCGCGTTCGCGATGACGGCCGCGGTGCTCTGGCCGCGGGCGGTCGCCGCGCCGGCGGATCCCGCGCACCCGCCCACGTCGCTGCAATCCACGTGGCTCGTCGCCGACGTCTCGCGCGCGCTGGCGCACTACCTGGGGGCGTTCGGCTTCGTGCTCTTCATCGCCCTCGGCATCGCGCTCGCCGTGCTGCCGCTGTTCGATCGATCGCAGGAGCGCCGCCTGCGCCGGCGGCCGCTCGTCGCGGGGCTCGGCCTCGCCTTCTTCCTGCTCTTCACCGTCGCGTGGCTCGCCGGCCGACACCTGCGCTCCACCCCGAGCTCCGAGGAGCTCGTTCCCAGGCGCACCTCGGTCGCGCCGCGCGACACCACCACGTCGGTCGCGAAGCTGCCATGACGCGCGCACCGTTGATTCGACTCGCCAGCGCGGCCGCGCTGATTCTGAGCGCGCGTGCCGCGCACGCGCACGCGCAGGCGGCGCCGGCGCCCACGCCGCGGGCCGCGCCTCCCTCCGCCGCGACGGCCGCCACCGCCTGGCAGCCCTCGCAGTCGACGCAGACCAACCAGTGTCTCGTCTGTCACGCCGAGCAGCGCGAGGCGGCGAACGTCGGGGTGCACTCGGACCACGGCGTGCGCTGCGTCGATTGTCACGGCGGCAATCCGCTCGAGCGCGCGCTGCCCGCGGCGCACAACGGCATGACCGGCAAGCTCGGGAAGCAGGCCGTCGCGCAGCTCTGCGGCTCGTGCCACTCCGATCCGAACAAGATGCGCGAGTACGGGCTCGCCACGGGCCAGCTCGCCGAGTTCCGCACGAGCAAGCACGGGCAGCTGCTGTTCGAGAAGCACGATGACGATGCGCCCACGTGTACGGACTGCCACGGCACGCACATCATCTATCCGCCGTACGACGCGCGGAGCAAGGTGTACGCGCCCAACATCCCGACGACCTGCGCGCACTGCCACAACGACGACAAGTTGATGGCGAAGTACGACCTGCGCACCAATCAGTACGACCAGTACCGCGCGAGTGCGCACGGGGTGGCGCTGTACGAGAAGCAGAACTTCGCCGCGCCGACGTGCATCGCCTGCCACGGCGCGCACTCCGCGCTGCCGCCCACGCGTACGGAGATATCGAGCGTGTGCGGAAGCTGCCACCAGCTCGTGGCGCAGGCGTTCAACACCGGTCCGCATGGCGCCGCCGTCACCGCGGGCAAGCTGAAAGGCTGCCTCGGCTGCCACGGCAATCACGATACGCAACGGTTGGCGGACGACAGCATCGCGGCGCAGTGCGACCGCTGCCACGCGAACGACTCGCGGCTGCACCAGATGGGCGTGGACCTGCAGCGCCGCATGACGCAGGCGACGACGGATCTGAAGAACGCGCAGCAGGCGGTCGAGCGGCTGCGCGCGACGGGGCAGCGCACCGAAGACGCGCAGTTCCGCTATCAGTCGATGCTCACGAACTACCTGCAGATCGCGCAGGCGCAGCACAGCCTCGACCCGGACCGCCTCGAGACGCTCGAGGGCCGCGTGAGTGCCGGCTCGATCGAGCTGGAGCAGATGGCCGGCAGCGCCGAGGACACGCGGTGGGAGCACAAGCTGATTCTGATCCCCGTGTGGTTCCTGTCGCTCTCGGCGGTCGTGCTAGCGCTGCTCGGCCTGCGCGCGCTCCGCCGCACCGACGAGGGCTGAGGCCGCCGCGCGATGTCACCAGCAGCCCGCAAGCGCGTCTCACGCGCCGCGCGCGTCGCCATTCCGGTGCTGATCCTCGGGGTCATTCTCCTCGCGGTCGGCACGACGGCGTTCGTGCAGGTGTCCAGCCAGCCGTGGTTCTGCGGCAGCTGTCACATCATGAAGCCGTACCACGACTCGTGGACGAAGTCGAACCACCGCAACGTGCCGTGCATCAAGTGTCACATCGCGCCCGGCGTGAAGGCCGAAGCGATGACCAAGGTGCAGGCCGCGAACATGGTGGTGAAGTACTTCACCGGCACGGCGACGACGCGCCCCTGGGCCAAGATCGAGGACGCGTCGTGCCTGCGCTCGGGCTGTCACTCGACGCGGCTGATCGAGGGCCAGGTCGACTACAAGGGCGTGGTGTTCGACCACACGAAGCACCTGGGCCAGGTGCGGCGCGGGATCCAGCTGCATTGCACGAGCTGCCACTCGCAGATCGTGCAGGGCTCGCACATCGCCGTGACGGAGAACACGTGCGTCCTCTGCCACTTCAAGGGCCGCCCCGCGGCGAAGCCGCTCGCGACGTGCACGGGATGCCATCCGTCGCCGCCGCGTGTCACGTCCAAGGAAGGCTACGTCGTCGACCACCCGCAGTACGTGAAGGATCGCATCGACTGCCTGTCGTGCCACAACACGGTCACGCAAGGGACGGGCGACGCGGACCAGGCGCGCTGCGTGAGCTGCCACAACGAGACGGCGAAGCTGGCGAAGTTCAACGATTCGCAGATGCTGCACAAGACGCACGTGGGCCAGGAGAACATCGCTTGCGTGCAGTGTCACACGACCATGGACCACCGGATCGTCGCGATCACGGCGACGCCGGAGCTCGACTGCAAGAGCTGCCACAAGAACACGCACCTTGCGCAGCAGAAGTTGTTCGCCGGCATCGGCGGCCATGGCGTGCCGAGGAATCCGAGCTCGATGTACCAGGCGCGCGTATCGTGCGTGGGCTGCCACAACGATTCCAAGGTGAAGCCGGGGCACGACACGATCTCGGTGGCGAACGAGTCGGCCTGTCTCTCCTGTCACGGCGTGCGCTTCGCGAACATGTTGCCGCGCTGGCAGAAGGACATGGATCGCAAGCTCGCGACGGTCGGCCCGATCGTGCAGGCGGCGCAGGATGCGTCGGCCGGCTTGCCGCTCCGCCAGCGGCGCGTCGCCGACAGCCTGCTCGCGCTCGCGGCGGACAACATCGCCCTCGTGAAGGCGGGGAAGGGCGTGCACAACATCGCGTACGCGGACCAGCTCATTCGCGGCGCGCTCACGCTGGTGCAGGACGCGAACCGCCAGGCGAAGCTCGACTACCGCGTGCCCGACGTGAATCTCGGGCCGCCGATCAGCGACAATGAGTGCCTGCAATGCCACACCGGCATCGAGCAGCAGCAGGGCACGTTCGACGGCAAGGCGTTCGCGCACTCGCCGCACATCTCAACGGGCGCGGTGCAGTGCAGCTCGTGCCACTCACCGCTCGCCGATCACGGCAAGACGACGCTCAAGTCGGCCGCGAGCTGCAACGAGTGCCACCACCAGCAGGTGCCGGCGGCCGGCGCGAACTGCGCGACGTGCCACAAGGGCGCAGGCGGCATGCCGGCCGACACGTTCCGCGTGGCGAACCGCGCGTTCAACCACGCGCCGCACCTCGCGGCGAAGGTCTCGTGCACGTCGTGCCACACCGCGCCCGCGATGAACGCGAGCGCGATCAACTGCGACAACTGCCACCACTCGCCGGAGCGCGCCAAGCCGAGCGCATGCGCGTCGTGCCACAAGGCGGGCCCGGGCGGCGCGCCGGCGGACACGCTGCACGAAGTACAGGGCGACTTCACGCACAAGCCGCACGTGGTGACGGCGAAGCTCGAGTGCACCGCCTGCCACACCGCGCCGGCGATGACCGCGCGCACGATCAACTGCGACAACTGTCACACGCGGCATCACGCACCGGACGTCACGTGCGTGAGCTGCCACAAGACGGGCACGCTCGCCAAGCACAAGGTGACCAACCACGTGCTCTGCGCGGAGTGCCACAAGACCGTTCCGAACGTGAACCGGTGGTCGCGGCAGGTGTGCACGGTGTGCCACACGGCGCAGGTGAATCACAAGCCGGGGCGGGCGTGCGAGGCGTGCCACACGGTGCCGGCGATGGGGAAGGCGAAAGCGGTGGACGTGCCGAAGCCGAAGCCGTAGGGGCGAATCGGGCGGCTCTCAGCGGCACACCCTGATCCTCGGCGCAATCAATTGATGTCGGCCGCTCGCGTGCGTATCGTTACCGTGGCGCGACTCTCGACACGAGGACGCCGTGCCCATCACCGCGAAGCTCTCGCGGCGCTTCTACGAACAATTCGGCGACGAGATCGTTGCGGAGCTCGTCGACTGGTTCAATGCCGTGGACGCCACGTATCGATCAGATCTCCGAGAGATCAACGAGCTCAACTTCAGCCGCTTCGACGCCAAGCTGGAGCAGCGTTTTGCCGAGCAGGACGCCAGGTGGGAGCGGCGCTTCGCGCAGCAGGACGCGAAATGGGAGCACCGCTTCGCGGAGCAGGACGCCAAATGGGACCGCCGCTTCGCGGAGCAGGACGCGAAATGGGAGCGCCGCTTCGCGGAACTGGAATCCAGGATCGAGACGACCGCGGCTGGGCTGCGGACCGAGTTGGTGCGCTGGATGTTCGCGTTCTGGACGACGAACACGCTGATGCTCGCGGGGTTGCTGCTCGCCGTGCTGCGCTCCCGGTGAGCACCGATCATTCCGCGGATAACTCCCGCGTGCGCAGTTGCGCCGCGGAGTGAGGCGACGGATGCCGAGCGGAGGTGACTACGTCCCCGCCAGCTTCAACCGCACCCGCTTCGAGAACAGATACATCTCCGTCCCGAGCAGCTGCAGTCCGAGCCGTCCCATCCGGAACACGTTCGCGAACCGGTTAGGCCCGGGCCACCGCAGCAGCTCCGTCTTCACCGACACCGTCTGCTGCGGCAGATCCCGGAAACGCGCCCGCACATCCGCCAGCCGCTCCTCGCGTTCCCTGCCTTCGGGCATCTGCAGAATGAGATCGACTTCCGCGATCGCGTGTCGCGACGCCTCGATCCGCGCCGAAAGCTCCGCCGCGTCGGTCGCGCTCATGTAGCCGTAGTCGCGCTTGAGCCGCGCGAGCCGCAGCGCCGTCTCGTACGTCGCGTCCACGATGTCGTCGCGGCTCATCGTCTCCGTCTCGTAGTTGAGCAGATACTTCCAGCTCGGTGACGTGAGCGCTCTCCGGTGCTCCTCGAGCGTGCGGTGAATGATGCGGTACCCGAACTCCTCCGGATGCTCGAACGCGCGGCTCCCCGGATCGAGGAACGGCCCGAGCGGCGCGATGAAGAACGCGAGCCGCTTGTCACGATCGAACTTCTCGAGGATCTCGCGGCAATAGTCCACGGCCTGTACCGCCTGCACGTACGTCTGCCGCGGGATGCCGACCATGAAGAACACGTCGAGACGATTCACGCCGTGGCGCAGCGCCGAGGCCATCGTCTCCTCGATCTCGGCGTTCGAGCAGGCGAGCTTGCCGTTGATCTTGCGGAGCTGCTCGTCCGGGCTCTCGAGCGTGATCTCGAGGCTGTAGCGCGGCGACGCACGCTGCACGCGCTCGAAGAACGCGTCATCGGCCGGGAAGAAGAGCTCGAAGATCAACTCGTTTGGAACGGGGTCCTGCTCCAGCAGATCGAAGAACCGCTCGGTGAACGCGCGCCCCGCCTGGCGAATGTCGTTCAGCAGCATGATCGGCGCGCCGCTGAACTCGTGGATCTGGCGGATGTCGCGCACGAGCGCCTCGGGCGAACGGAACGCCGGCCGCTTGCGGTTGCCGATCTTGCGGTACGCCGAGCGCGAGCCGCCGCAGATCGAGCAGTCTTGCGTGCAGCCGCGCGAGGTGAGCAGCCCGGTGATCGGGTAGCTCAGCCAGTCGATATAAGGAATGACGTTCGCCAGGCTGCCGTACTTGAACACCGACCGCATCACGTACCGGTAGTTCGGCAGCGACACGTCGTCGATGTCATGCGGCACGTTGCTGAGCGGGTTCACCGTCACCGCGCCGGTCGCGTCCTTCCACGTGAGGTTCGGGATCTCGGCGAGCGAGCCGCCGGTGCGCAGCGCGTTCATGAGTTGCAGCATCGGCCCTTCGGTCGAGTCGCCGCGCATCACGAAGTCGACCTGGGGGTACAGGATGAGCTCCTCGTGGAAGTACGATGACGAGAGCCCGCCCATGATGACCGGCGTGTTCGGGTGCTTCTCCTTCACGATCCGCGCGAGCTCGAGCGCGCCGTGGGCGTGGGGCAGCCAGTGCAGATCGATTCCGAAGATGCGCGGATTGAGCGCCGCGATCTCCGCCTCGGCGTCGTACGCCGGATCGGAGAGCATGCGGTACGCGATGTTGACGATCGTGACGTTGAAGCCGGCATGCTCGAGATGGTCCGCGATGCTCGTGAGGCCCATCGGGTACATCTCGAACACGGGCGTCGACGGAATCACGTCGCTGATCGGGCCGAAGAGCGCCCCGCTCCGCCGGAAGTCGTAGACCGCCGGCGGATGGAGCAGAACGAGGTCCTTCGAGAAGAGACCCATACGTCCCTTGTCAGTGTGTGCCGCTGCCGCTCAGGATGCGCTGCTTGAGCTCCGCCGGTGTGCTCTGCATGTGACAGCTCGAGCACTCGCGGCCAGGCTTGTGGTTCACGTGATCGGCGTGACAGGTGACGCAGAACGCACGATTCGGCGTCAGCATGGCGACCGTCTGCCGCGCGTGACACGCGGTGCAATTCAGGTGGTCCGCCGCCTTGTGCGCGTCGTGCGTCGTCGTGCCGTGGCATGCGGAACACTGCGTCGCCTGCTCGTGGTGATTCTGGTGACAGTTGTCGCAGCTGGCGACGTTCCGCACCGCCGGCCGGGACGTGTGGCAGTTGGCGCAATCGACGCTCGCGTGGCGGGCATGATCGAACGCGACCGTGCGCGAGGCGGGGGCGCCGCGCTGCGTGAGCTTCAGCGGCATGCTCACGGCGATCGTACGCGTGACCGGCGAGTGACATGCCGTGCACGCGGCGGCATTCGTCGCGGCGTGATGACAAGTCTCGCACGTCGACGCGGTGACGAACGTCTTGCCGTGCCGCGGATCGACGAGATCCTTCGTCGAGTCGCGCTTGCTCGGCACGAGATAGTCCGCGCCGCTGTGGCACTTGGTACACGCCACGTTCGCGGTCAGCACGTGTGCGCCGTGATCGAAGCGCAGCCCGAACGCGGAGTCGCGCGCCGACTCGATCCCGTAGTGGCAGCCGACGCACGACACGCGCGCCGGATCCGGCCCGAGCGCGGGCGCCGCCGGCATCTCGACTCCAGCCAGCTTGTACGCCACCGACACGCTGTCGAGCGCGTCGCGGAGCAGGGCATCCGACCCCTTGATGTTGTGCACCGCGCCGCCGCTCGCGACGAATGCCGCGGCCTGGCGCGCGAACTGGATCTTCGCGCGCGCGGCGCTCCCACCGAGTCGCGCGTCCGCGGCCGCGCGATTCACGAAGCCCGACACGTCGTGCGTCCGCCAGTCCGCCCCGGCGATCCAGCGCGCGACCATGCCGGCGAACTTCGGGCCGTGACAGCTCGTGCACGCCGCATCGAGATCCGCGGAGCGCGCGGCCGGTGCCTTGGCGAGCGTCCCCTCGGCGTGACACTGCACGCACGCGACGTGCGCCTGGTACATCACGTCCGCGTGTACGGCGCTGTCGCGCGTCGTGCCCGCATATAGCGCTTCGATGTTCCTGTAGCCCGCGTGCACCTTCGCGTGGCACTCCTCGCACCGCACCAGCGCCGCGGGCCCACGACCGAGCACCGACTGGTGCGCCGCCGTGTGGCAGCTCAGGCAGTCGTTGCGCATGGCGCCGCCGCTGGCCTCACCGGCGCTGGCTTCCACCACCGCGACCCGCTGCCCGGTGTCGGCGGAGGCGACGGCGGGCGTACCGGTCGAACAGCTCGTGATCGTGCTCCCGAGGACGCCGGCGAGCGTGCCGGCGGCGACGGCGCTGGCGAGCCGAGTGACCAGGCCGCCAACCGCACGACGCCCGAGCGCGATCATCCCCGGATCACCGCGTAGATGACCAACAGCACCAGCACGACACCGATGGTCATCGACACGAAGCCGAAGAACATCGACCACATGTAGGCGAGCCGCGATGGCGCCGGCACGATCCTGAGCGTCCCGGCCGCCAGATCGCGCTCGTACTCGAGCGGGTGCTCTTCCTTGAAGTACTCCTCGCGGGCGCGACCGGTGAAGATCACGAGATCGATCGGAAACTTCTCCGGCCGGAAGTGCACGTTGAAGAAGTGGATCGTGAAGATGAACCCGAGTGCGAGCAGCGCCTCGTCCCCGTGGATGATCGTCGCGACGTTGAACATCCAGCCGGGCAGGAAACGCGAGAAGAAGGTCGGGAACCAGAGCAGCAGGCCGGTGCCGCCGATCATCGCCACGCCCCAGAACACGGCGAGGTAGTCGAACTTCTCCATGTAGCTGAACCGGTCGAATTTCGGCCGGGGGCCGAGCCCGAGGAACCACTTGAACTGGCCGATGATGTCTTTCACGTCCTTGGGCTGCGGCATCATCGACCGCGGGCCCCAGAAGATCGACAGCTTGTTGTCGGCCTTTATGAAATTTCTAATGACCTGAACCAGGTGCAGCGCGAAGTAGCCGAACGTGATCACGGCGCAGATGCGGTGCATCGTCGCGGCGGCGACCGGCCCGCCGAGCGCGTGCATGAGCGGCGCGGCCCACGGCGCGGCGGAGAAGCGGAGCGGCACGCCCGTGATCACGAGGCCGAAGAAGGAGAACATCACGAGCGCGTGCGTCGTGCGCTCGATGCCCCCGAAGCGCTGGATGTACGGCCCGACGCCCTGATCGGACACCGCCAGCGGCTTGCCCTCGGCTACGGGTCCGAGCACGACGTCCGGCGTGAGCGGGGCGGCGGCCGTCGCGCGGGCGACTGTTTCGTTCGTCATCTATCCTCCATTGCGTGCGCGCCATGGATGCTGCCCGTGCGCGCGCGGTTGATCGCGAGCCGGACGAGCCACAGCACGGAGTGCGAGCCGAAGAAGAGGAACACGCCCACGAGCAGCGCCGTCATGAAGGCCCAGACGTAGAACAGCCCGGGGTTCTTCGCCTTGTGATTCGGCTCGGCGTGCGGGTCGTATTGCACGAACTTCGCGTTGGCGCCCGGGTGGCACTTGCCGCAGGTCGCGACGAGGTTCGCCTGATTCACGGAGGAGCGCGGATCGTTCGCCGGCAGCATCGCGTGCGCCGTGTGGCAGTCGCTGCACTTGGCCGTCCAGCCGAAGCCGAGCGCGGTCACCTGGCCGTGGTACGTCTCGCCGTAGCTCTCGACGAGCTTCTCGTGGCAGGACCCGCATTCCTTCACCACGCCGCGGAACCAGACGGAGTCGTTCGCGGCGACCACCTGGTGGCCCTTGTGGCAGTCGATGCAGACCGGCGCCTCGTGGCCCGTGTCGGTCTTCTTGTGGTTGACGAGCGCCAGGCCGTGCGCCGACGAATCGAAGGTCGCGAGCACGCCGGCGTGGCACGTACCGCACGTCTGCGCGATGTTGGCGCGGCTGATCGTGGAACGCGCCGAGTCCTTGGGCAGGATCAGGTGCGCGCCGTGGCAGTCGTTGCACGTTGCTGACACGGTGAGGCCGGACTTCACCATCGCCATGTTGTGCACCGTCTTCTCGTACTCGACGACCGCGGTGCGCGCGGGGCCGTCCTTCGCCGTGTCGAAGTACTTGCCGATGATGCGCTTGTTGTTGTGGCAGTCGGCGCAGAGCCTGGAGACGTTGAGCGGATAGATCGGCGAGCGGGGGTCGTCCTTGCCGAGCACGTGGTGATTGCCATGGCAGCTCACGCACGTCGGCGCATCGCCCTTGGTCTTTGCGTTGGGCGCGTGGACCGATGCGTTCCAGTCGGCGCCCTCCTTCGCGTGGCACTTCTCGCACGCGACCGCTTTGCTCGCGACGTTGTGCGGATAGCCCGCGCCAAAACCGGGGTGACAGTCGCCGCAACTCAGCTTGGCGTGACGAGAGTCGTGCAGGAGCGAGTCGGGCACGTAGAGCGCGGAGTCGCCCGCCAGCGTCTTGGCCTTGCCGGTGAGGAAGGCGCGGTCGGCGTGGCACTTCTGGCACTGCACGACCCCGCGCGGCGCGGGCGGCGCGACGTGCGGCCCCTGCGCCGCGAGCGGGGCCGCCAGCGCCAGCGCCCCGAAGAGGGATGCGAGCACGAGCGACGAGGCGATTCCTACGACGCCTCTCGCGCGTGCTCGCGAAGATGAACGTGTCACAATCCTACCCGCCTGGTGGGAGGGAGAGCGTGGTGGAGCGCCGCACTTAGGCGGCGGCAACTCCACTCTCGCGGCGGGACGCCGGTGTGGCGTCCCTGCGACCATCGCGTAGCGAAGTAAGCCTGCGACGGGATCGGCGGGTATAAGAGAACTCTTGATCCTCTGTAGGGGCGGGCCTCGCGGGGATCTGGAGCCGCGATCGGGACGGCGACTGCATTGGACGCGGAGCACGGCCGGAGGCCGCGGGTTCGTCGGATGAGCGGGAACAGCGATGACCAGTGACGCTTTGACAAAACCCTCGGGACGCGTTGAGCGCGTCCCGAGGGTTTCTAAATAGCTCACCAGCAGCTGCCGTTTGCGCTTATCCGAACGATCCGCGAGCTCCGGCCGTTCTCCGTGTTCGCAGTTGCCTCGCCGGATCTCAGCCGTGCGGCTGGGCCGCCGGCATGGTCGACGAGTGCATCGCCTTCATCGCGCTGTCCGAGAGACCGGGCTGGCCGCCGCTGCGCGCGTTGATCGCCGCGGTCGCGCTGTCGGCCAGGGCTTTGTTGTTCAGCTTGCCCGCCGCCATGTAGATGCCGAAGTAGGGCGCCGCGTTGTCCGGCGCGCTCTTGGCCGCGCTGCGGTACGACGCGAGCGCCTTCTCGTACTGACCTGCGCGATACGCCGAGTTGCCGGAATCGAGCGCCGCACGCGTTTCGGGCGGCAGCGAGGAGCGCGCCGACGTGTCGCCGCCGGACTGCGCCGCGAGCGGCTGCTTCTCGGCGGGCTTGCTCGACGAGCAGGCTTGGGCGGCGAACAGCGCGGCGATGGCGAGCGAGAGGACGCGCGGGGAAAGCGATGACATGGGACCCTCGTGGTCGGAGAAATACCGGTGCAGCAACGACCGCAGTATCCGGTCCGCGGGGTGCGGCAACAATCGTCCGATCGCCCGCTCGTGCGTCGGGAGATTCCTCACCTCCGGGTCGGACGAAGGCCATACAAGAATCAGCACTTCGCGTCTACTGCGGCGAGTCAACCGCCTCGATTGTTCACGGCACATTTGCACCCCCCATCCGAAGCGGCCGCCGACCGAACGACTCCGCCGCTCCGGCACCTTCCACGTACACCCAAGGAGTCGTCCCCGTGCTATCACCACATCCGGTCGCGTGGTCCGGCGACGAGCCGCTGAGCGAGCACCTCGAGCGCCGCGGCTACAGTCGACGTGACTTCCTGGAGTTCTGTGGGCAGATGGCCGCGGTGCTGGGGCTCTCCACCGTGGCGATCCCCAAGATCGCCGAGGCGATGGAAGCCGTCCGGCGCCCGAGCGTCATCTGGCTGCAGCTGCAAGAGTGCACCGGCTGCGTCGAGTCCGTGATCCGATCCACCGAACCCGCGATCGGCGATCTCGTCCTCGACGTGCTCTCGCTGGACTATCAGCATACGCTCATGGCCGCCGCGGGCTCGGCGGCCGAGAAGGCGCTGGAGGATGCCCGGAAGAACACCGGCAAGTACCTCCTCGTCGTCACCGGCTCCGTGCCGACGAAGGAGAACGGCATCTACACGATGATCGGCGGCAAGACCGCCCGCTCCGTGCTCGAGGACACCGCCAAGGGCGCCGCCGCCGTGATCGCGCTCGGCGCGTGCGCACACTGGGGCAGCGTGCAGGCCGCCAAGCCGAATCCCACCGGGGCGGTGGGCGTTTCAGAGATCGTGAAAGACAAGCCGGTGGTGAACATCGCCGGCTGCCCGCCGATCGCCGACGTGGTCACGGCGACGGTCGTGCACTACCTCACGTACGGCCGCCTGCCGGCGCTGGATCCGGAAGGCCGTCCGAAGTTCGCGTATCAGAATCGCATTCACGACCAGTGCCCCAAGCGCGCCCACTACGACGCCGGCCAGTTCGTCCGCGCGTTCGATGACGAAGGCGCACGCAAGGGCTACTGCCTGTACGAGGTCGGCTGCAAGGGACCGGAGACGTTCTCGCCCTGCCCGATCTTCATGTGGAACTCGCGCACGAGCTGGCCGATCGGCGCCGGGCACCCGTGCATCGGCTGCACCGAAGTCGGCTTCTGGGACACGATGACGCCGTTCTACAACCGGCTGCCCAACGTCGCCGGTGTGGCGGTCGAGCACACCGCCGACATCGTCGGCGCGTCGCTCGCCGCGGGGGCCGTCGCCGGCGTCGCCGCGCACGCGATCGCCACGGGCTTCTACCAGATCCAGTCGAAGAAGTCCGCCGAGCGGAAGGAAGGACCGCCCACGGGCTACACCCCCACTCCCAAGGCGCCCGCAGGGGCGCGGGAGGAATGACCGATGGCCAGAACGAAAATCGTGGTCGATCCGATCACGCGCATTGAAGGCCATCTGCGCATCGAGGCGCAGACGGAAAACGGCAAGATCGCGAGCGCCTGGGCCTCGGCCACGCAGTTCCGCGGCATCGAGACGATTCTCCAGGGGCGCGATCCGCGCGACGCCTGGGCGTTCACGCAGCGCATCTGCGGCGTGTGCACCGTCGTGCACGCCGTCGCCTCGTGCCGCGCCGTCGAGGACGCGCTCGACATCACGATCCCCGCGAACGCCAACACGATCCGCAATCTCGTGCTCGGCATGCAGTTCGTGCAGGACCACGTGATCCACTTCTACCACCTGCACGCGCTCGACTGGGTCGATGTCGTGAGCGCGCTCTCGGCCGATCCCAACAAGGCCGCGCAGATCGCCGCGTCGATCTCGCCGTGGCCGAACAATTCCGCGACGCACTTCAAGGAAGTGCAGGACCGCGTGAAGAAGTTCGTCGGCTCGGGGCAGCTCGGCATCTTCACCAACGGCTACTGGGGCCACCCGGCGTACAAGCTGCCGCCGGAAGTGAACCTCATCGCCGTCGCGCACTATCTCGAGGCGCTCGATTGGCAGCGCGACGTCATTCGCCTGCACACGATCTTCGGCGGCAAGAACCCGCATCCGAATTTCCTCGTGGGCGGCATGGCCTCGGCGATCAACATCGAGGAAGACTCGACGATCAACGCCGCGCGGCTCTCCGACGTGGCGGGGATGATCAAGCGCGCCCAGGCGTTCGTGGAGCAGGTGTACTGGCCGGATCTCGTCGCGATCGCGGGCTACTACAAGGATTGGGCGGCGATCGGCGGGGGCGTGGGCAACTACCTCGCGTACGGCGAGTTCCCCGAGACCGACATTCGCGATCTCAATTCGCTGTACCTCCCGCGCGGCATCATCATGAACAAGGACCTGTCCAAGGTCATCCCGTTCGATCAGAACGCGATCGCGGAAGACGTGCACAGCTCCTGGTACGAGTACAGCAAGGGCGACGTCGCGCTGCACCCGTACGACGGCGAGACGATCCCGAAGTACACCGGCCCGCAGGCGCCATGGACGTACCTGCAGGACGAGAGCAAGTACACGTGGATGAAGGCGCCGCGCTACAAGGGCGCGCCGATGGAAGTCGGCCCGCTCGCGCGCATGCTCGTCGCCTACGCCAGCGGCCACAAGGAAGTGCAGGGGATGGTCGGCGATACGCTCAAGGCGCTCAACGCGCCGCCGACGGCGCTGTTCTCGACGCTCGGCCGCACCGCGGCGCGCGGCATCGAGACCGTGCTCATCGCGCGGCGGCTCAGCACGTGGTACGACTCGCTCCAGGCCCGCATCAAGGCCGGTGACGTCGCCACGTTCACTCCCAATAAGTTCGATCCGTCCACGTGGCCGGCGAGCGCCAAAGGATTCGGCGCGCTCGACGCGCCGCGCGGCGCGCTCGGGCACTGGGTCGAGATCCAGGACGGCAAGATCGCGCGGTATCAGGCGGTCGTTCCCACCACGTGGAACGCGTCGCCGCGTGACTCGGCCGGCAAGATCGGCCCGTACGAGGCCGCGCTCACCGACAACCATCCGCTCGTCAAGCCCGACCAGCCACTCGAGATCCTCCGCACCATCCACTCGTTCGATCCGTGCATCGCCTGCGGCGTGCACGTGCTCGACGCGGAAGGCAAAGAGGTGACGGAGGTGAAGGTGCAATGAAAACCCTCGAGGTCGAGCGGACGAATGAGCCGCATTGGCCGTCGATCGACGAACGCGCCCTGACGACGACCTACGAGCAGGCGGTGCCCTCGGGGCTTCCCGAGCACCGATGGGTGTACCTGTGGCACTGGCCGATCCGCGCCATGCACTGGATCGCGGTATTCAGCATTCTCACACTGGGCGTCACCGGCTTCTACATCGGCCGGCCGTACTTCATGTCGACCAGCGCCCAGTCGCCGTTCACGACGCAGTGGTTCCGGCTCGCGCACTTCATCGCCGCCGGCGCGCTCGTGATGACTGCGATCGTCCGCGCGTACTGGCTGTTCAAGGGCAACCGCTTCGAGCGGCTGCCCGCGCTCTTCCCGGTGCGCGGCCGCGATTGGAAGAACCTGTGGAAGATGATCAAGTACTACCTGCTGATTCATCCGGAGCGTGCGCCGCGCTACCTGGGCCACAATCCGCTGCAGCAGATGTTCTACACGATCACCTACGCGTTCGCCGCGGTGCTCACCGTGACCGGGTTCATCATGTTCGGCGAAGCGAATCCGAGCGGCTGGATGATGAACACGTTCGGCCGGCTGGCGCCGATGCTGGGCGGCATGCAGATGGTGCGCGTGATCCATCACGTGGCCGCGTGGTACTTCCCGTTCTTCGTCGTGTTCCACGTGTATCTCGCCGTGCGCGCCGACCTGCTCGAGCGCAGCGGCAGCATGTCGTCGATGATCTCCGGCGGCCGGTTCGTGCCGGTCGAGGAGCGCTTCACCGATGGTTGACCCGATGCATCAGCACCAGGACGTCGTCCTCGGCGTCGGCAACACGCTCATGGGCGACGATGGCCTCGGCATCACGGCCATCGCGCTCCTGCGCGGGAAGTGGAAGGAAGCCGACGACCTCGTGTTCGTGGATGGCGGCACGTGGGGCATGAACCTCATGCCGCTCATCGAGGGCGCGCGCCGGCTGCTGATCGTCGACGCGATCGACCGCGGCCTGCCACCCGGGTCGCGCATCGAGCTCGAGCGCGGAGAAATCCCGAAGTACTTCGCGCTCAAGCTCTCCCCGCACCAGCTCGACCTGCGCGAGGTCCTCGCGCTGGCCGAGCTGCGCGGGACCTTGCCCGAGGAGACGCTCGCCATCGGCGTGCAACCCGAGATGATCGAGCTCTCGCTGGATCTTTCCCCGACCGTGGCGGCCAAGCTGCCCGGTCTGCTCGCAGACATCCAAGACCAGCTCACGAGCTGGGGTCACACGCTGGAGCAACGTGCTGTTCATGCATGAGATGGGCGTCGCCCTGGAAATCGCGCGCATCGCGGAGCAGAAGGTCGGGGCCCTGGCCTCGAAGCTCACGCGCATCGCGGTGGTCGTGGGCGACGACGCCGGAGTGGAGCCGTCGAGTCTGAGCTTCTGCCTGGAGGCATTGCTCGCGCAGGCGCCGTTCGCCGGTGCCGTGGCCGAGATCATCCGCGGCACCGGGGACGAGCTCCGGGTCGACTACCTGGAGGTGGACGATGGCTGTCCGAGTTATTGACGTCCGCGAACGCGTGATGGCGCAGAACGACGAGATCGCGAAGACCGTCCGGTCGCGATTCGAGGACGCGGGCGTCGCCTCGCTCAACCTCGTGTCGTCGCCGGGCGCGGGCAAGACGCTGCTCCTCGAGCGCACGCTCGCCGACCTGCGCGACCTGCTGCGCATCGCGGTCGTCGTCGGCGACGTCCAGACGCAGAACGACGCCGACCGCCTCGCGCGCCACACGTCGCGGCTCGTGCAGGCCGTCGTCACCGGGGGCGCCTGCCATCTGGACGCGCGTCAGATCGACGAAGCGCTCAACGCGATCGATCTCGGACAGACGGATCTCGTGTTCATCGAGAACGTCGGCAACCTCGTGTGCCCGGCGAGCTGGGATCTGGGCGAGGACGCCAAGGTCGTGCTCTTCTCCGTGACCGAGGGCGAGGACAAGCCGCTCAAGTATCCCAAGATGTTCAAGTCGGCGCGGTACGCGGTGATCACCAAGGTCGATCTCCTCCCGCACCTCGACTTCAACATCGACCGGGCGATCGGCTACATGCGCGACGTGAACCCGAACATCGAGTACATCCTCACGTCGTCGAAGACGGGCTATGGCCTGAACCAGTGGTACGATCTGCTGCGCCAGCACGTGAACGCCGCCGCGCGCAATGCGCCGGAGCTGGTCTGGTGACCACGCTGGCGGAACGCCGCACCTGCCGGATCCACGTCACCGGCGTGGTGCAGGGCGTCGGCTTCCGTCCGTTCGTGTACCGGCTCGCCGAGCGGCACGGCCTCGCCGGCTGGGTGCGCAACGAGTCCGGCAATGTCGAGATCTCGGTCGCCGGCGCGCCGGACGCGATCGACCGCTTCGTCGCCGACCTGCGCGACGAGGCGCCGCCCCTGGCGCGCATCGACGACCTCGCCGCCGAATCGGCCGATGCCGAGGACACGCTCGCCGTCGACGAGGCATTTAGAATTCTGGAAAGTGTGAGCGTGGAGGGCCGGCGGCAGCCCGTGCCAGCCGACGTCGGCCTGTGCCCCGCCTGCGAGCGCGAGCTGTTCGATCCCGCCAATCGCCGGTACCGCTATCCGTTCATCACGTGCACGGACTGCGGCCCACGTTATACCGTGATCGAGTCGCTCCCGTACGACCGCGAGCGCACGACGATGCGGCGCTTCCCGCAGTGCCCCACGTGCCTGCGCGAGTACCAGACGCCGGGCGACCGCCGGCACCACAGTGAGACAAATTCTTGTCCCACCTGCGGCCCGATGCTCTGGGCGCGGCTCCCCGGCGAATCGCTCGATCCGCCCGCGCGCAGCGACCCGTCCGCGCGCCTCGCGGGGTCGCTCGCCGAGTCGTTCCTGCGCGGGGGCGGCGTCGTCGCCATTCGCGGCATCGGCGGGTTCCACCTCGCCGTCGACGCGACCAACGAGCGCGCCGTGCAGCGCCTGCGCGAGCGCAAACATCGCGACGCGAAGCCGCTCGCCGTGATGGTCCGCACGCTCGACGACGCGCGCGCGATCGCGGCGGTCGAGGAGAACGAAGCCGCGCTGCTCGTGAGCCGCGAGCGGCCGATCGTCCTGCTCCGCGCGCGCCAGCCGTCGTGCATCGCCGCGTCGGTCGCGCCGGGCCTCACGACGATCGGCGTGATGCTCGCCTACACGCCGCTCCATCACCTGCTGCTCGACGCCGTGCGCCGCCCGCTGGTGATGACGAGCGGCAACCGCAGCGAGGAGCCGATCGCGGCGAGCATCGCCGATGCGGCCGCGCGTCTCGATGACATCGCCGACGTCTTCCTGCTGCACGACCGGGAGATCGAGTCGCCGGTCGACGACAGCGTGGCGCGCGTGACGCCGGCGGGCACGACGATGCTGCGCCGCGCGCGCGGCTACGCGCCCATTCCGGTCAAGCTGCCGCGCGGCACCGATCGCGCGATCCTCGCCGTCGGCGGTCACCTCAAGAGCACGTTCACGCTGGCGACGGGCAGTGAAGCGTTCGTCAGTCCGCACCTCGGGGATCTCGACAGCCTCGAGACGCTCGAGCACTTCAGGCGCACGGTCGATCGCTACTTGCGGCTGTTCCGGATCGTGCCCGACGTGGTCGTGCGCGATCTCCACGGCGGCTACCTGAGCACGCGCCTCGCCGACGAGCTCGACGCGCTCGACCGCGTCGTGGTGCAACATCACCACGCGCACGTCGCCGCGGTCCTCGGCGAGCATGCGCACGCCGGCCGCGTGATCGGCGTGGCGTTCGACGGCACCGGGCAGGGCGACGACGGTACGGTGTGGGGCGCGGAATTCCTGCTCGCCGACCAGGCGAGCTACACGCGCGTCGCGCATCTCCGCTGCGCACCGCTCCCCGGCGGCGATCTCGCGGTACGATCACCATGGCGTTCGGCGCTTGGCTACCTCTCCCTCGAGCCAAGCATGGCAGCGACGTTCACGGACGCCTTCGCGGGCGTCGACGAGCGTGAACGTCAGGCGGCCGAACGCCAGATCGCGCTGCACATCAACGCGCCGCTCGCATCCTCCATGGGCCGCTTGTTCGACGCGGCGGCAGCCGTCCTCGGGGTCTGCCGCCACTCGCGCTTCGAGGGCGACGCGGCGATGCGGCTCGAGGCGCTCGCCGGCACGCGCGCCGCCGAGCCGCTGCCGTTCCCGCGCGGCTATGATGCGCATGGTCTCGCGCAGCTCGATCCGCTGCCGCTCTTCGCGGCACTCGCCGAGCGTCGCGCGCGCGGCGAATCGCTCGAGGCGCTCGCCGCCGGCTTTCACGAAGCCGTGGCGTCCGCGACGGCTGAGCTCACCGAAGAGCTCTGCACCGAAGCCGGTGTCGCCGTCGTCGCACTCGGCGGCGGCTCGTTTCAGAATGCGCGGCTGCACGCGTCGCTGCGCGACCGACTCGCGTCGCGCGGCCTCACGGTGCTGTCGCCGATCCACCTCCCGGCGAACGACGGAGGGCTGAGCTACGGCCAAGCCGTCGTCGCCGCCGCACGGTTGCAGATGGACTGAAGGAGGGCACGATGTGTTTGGGAATCCCGGGCCGAATCGTCCAGATCCACTCCGATCGCGGACTGCCCATGGGGATCGTCGACTTCGGCGGCGTGCGGCGCGAGGCGTGTCTCGCCTACGTCGCCGATGACATTGCGGTCGGCGACTACGCGATCGTCCACGTCGGCTTCGCGCTGTCGAAGGTCGACGAGGCCGAAGCGAAGCGCACGTTCGACGCGCTGCGCGAGATGAGTCAGCTCGAGGAGTTGGAGTGGATGAAGGAGCTGGTGCCGGATGTCATCCCGAGCGACTCCGAGCGAAGCGAGGAGGAGTCGAGGGATCTTGCATCCCGTTCGCGTGGCCTGGTCCGCGACCCGGACAGTAGATCCCTCGCTGCCGCTCGGGATGACAGCGGAAGCGCCGCTCGGGATGACAGCGGAAGCGCCACTCGGGACGACAAATGAAATACCTCACCGAGTACCGCGACGCGGCGATCGGGCGCGCGCTCGCCGAGCGGATCAGGGCGACCGCCACGCGGCCGTGGACGTTGATGGAGCTGTGCGGCGGACAGACGCACACCATCGTGCGCCAGGGGATCGACGAGCTGCTGGACGGCGCAGTGGAGATGATCCACGGCCCGGGGTGTCCGGTCTGCGTCACGCCGCTCGAGCAGATCGACCGCGCGGTGCATCTCGCGTCGCGCTCCGACGTGATCTTCACCTCGTTCGGCGACATGCTGCGTGTGCCGGGCAGCGACTGCGACCTGCTGCAGGTGAAGGCGCGCGGCGGATCGATTCGCATCGTCTACTCGCCGCTCGACGCCGTCGCGCTCGCGATCAAGTATCCGGACAAGCAGGTGGTCTTCTTCGCGGTCGGCTTCGAGACCACCGCGCCGGCCAACGCCATGGCCGTGTGGCGCGCCGCGCAGCTCGGCGTGAAGAACTTCAGCATGCTCGTGTCACACGTCACGGTGCCGCCGGCGATGCTCGCGATCCTGGACGCGCCGGAGAACCGGGTGAACGGCTTTCTCGCCGCCGGCCACGTGTGCACCGTCATGGGCTACGAGGAGTACGAGCCGATCGCGGCGAAATACCACGTGCCGATCGTCGTCACCGGCTTCGAGCCCGTCGACATCCTCGAGGGGATCTGGTTCGCGGTGCGGCAGCTCGAGCAGGGGCAGGCGTTCGTCGAGAACCAGTACGCGCGCTCGGTGCAGCGCGAAGGCAACGTGCCGGCACAGGAGCTGGTGGACAAGATCTTTCGCGTGACCGATCGCAAGTGGCGCGGCATCGGCGAGATCCCGCGGAGCGGGCTCGCCCTGCGCGAAGAGTACGCCGACTTCGACGCCGAGCGTCGCTTCTCGCTCAGCGAGATCGTCGCCAATGAGCCCACGGAATGCCGCTCGGGCGACGTTCTGCGCGGCCGCATCAAACCATATGAATGTCCGCTGTTCGGCGGCGCCTGCGTGCCGGAGCATCCCATGGGTGCGCCGATGGTGTCGTCCGAAGGCGCATGCGCCGCCTACTTCGGCTACGGCCGGATGCGGCCCTCGCTCGCGGATGCGGAGGATGTATGACAGTGATGACCGTGGAAGGCTTCACGTGCGCGGCGCCGATGCCGGTGCGCGATCGCGTCGTGCTGGGCCATGGCTCGGGCGGCAAATTGAGCGCGGCGCTGCTGCGCGAGCACTTTCTCCCGCACTTCCGCAGCTCGGCGCTCCACCTCCTGGGTGACGGCGCCGTCGTGAGCGCGGGGCGCACGCCGGTGGTGCTCACGACCGACAGCTTCGTCGTGAACCCGCTCGAGTTCTCGGGCGGCAACATCGGCACGCTGGCGATCAACGGCACCGTGAACGATCTCGCGATGATGGGCGCGCGTCCGTGCTTCGTGACCGCGGGCTTCATTATAGAAGAGGGCCTCTCGCTCGACGTCCTCGATCGCATCGTCGCGGCGATGGCCGACGCCGCGCGCATCGCCGGCGTGCAGCTCGTCGCCGGCGATACCAAGGTCGTGGAGCACGGGAAGGGCGACGGCGTGTTCATCAACACGAGTGGGCTCGGACTCGCCAACTCGGAGTTCGCGCCCTCGCCCGATCGCGCCGCGCCGGGCGACGCCGTGCTCGTCACCGGCCCGATCGGCGTCCACGGCATGACGATTCTCTCGACGCGCGAAGGGCTCGGCTTCGACGCCGACCTCGCGAGCGACACCGCCTGCCTCTTCCCGCTCGTCGAGGCCGTGCGCATCGCCACGGACAATGCCGTGCACGTGCTCCGCGATCCGACGCGCGGCGGCGTCGCCAGCGCGCTCAACGAGATCGCCGCGTCGTCGCGCGTCGGCATTGCCATCGACGAGCACGTGCTCCCGGTGCCGGCGGCCGTGGCCGGCGCGTGCGAGATGCTCGGCCTCGATCCGCTCTACGTCGCGAATGAAGGGAACTTCGTGGCGTTCGTGCCGGAGGCGCAGGCGTCCGCCGCGCTCGACGCGATGCACGCGCATCCGCTCGGCCGCGAGGCGCGGCGCATCGGCACCGTCGTCGACGAGCACCCCGGCCTGGTCGTGATGCGCACCGCCCTCGGCGGCACGCGTGTCGTCGATCTCCTGTCGGGCGATCAGCTACCGAGGATATGCTGAATCTCTGATGGACGGCGCAGCGATCGACGACGATCGTTGCGCCGTCGAGGCCGGCCCGACGGCGTTTGCCGCACGCTGCCGCTCCTGCGGCCTGACTGCCCACCATCCCGCGAACGGTCACTATGAGTCCTGCGCGCACCGTTCACGCAGTTTCACACAGGGAGGTATTATGGCAGGCACGAGTCGCATGCATTGGCGGGTCTCGCTCCTCGCGAGCGCGATCGCGCTGATGGGCGTGGCGGGCCTGGCCGGCAGTCAGGTGCCGACCAAGCCGACGAAGCAGGATACGACGGCCTCGCAGAAGCGGATCAAGATCAGCAAGGCCGGCGGCGAAGTGGTCCAGGAGGCGTGCCCCACCATGCCGGACACCGACGCCATCCGCGCCGATCAGAAAACACTCGATTCGATCTCGGCCGCGATGCACGAGCGGAACATGCTCGACCAGTACAAGGCGGACGAAGCCAACCGCCTGAACGCGGCGAAGAATCAGTGGATGGCCGAGCAGGCCCGCCTCGCGCAGGAAGAGAAGGATCGCGAGGCGCTGGCGCTCAAACGGCATCTCGCCCGCGGTTGGTATCTCGGATTCGCCGGCGGCATGAACGCGCCGCAGCGCTCGACGCGCAACGGCTACACCGGCGGCTACAACTTCACGGTGCCGGTCGGCTTCGACGCCACCGACAACCCGTGGGGCTTCCGTGCCGATTTCACCTATGACAACATGGGCGGCACGAAGCTCGAGAGCACGACCGCACAGACGGTCCTGCCGGGCAAGTCGATCAACGTCTTCAACATCAATGCGGATCTCAAGCTCCGCCTGAACCCGCCGGGAACGCCGACGCGGCTGCACCTGTATGCGCTCGCCGGTGTGGGTGCGGGCAAGGTCACGGGCGGCGTGTACGGGCAGGATGCCACGCTGCGCGGCAACACGCTGAGCTTCGCCGACGCCAAGACCAGCTTCGCCTGGAACGCCGGCGGCGGACTGGCGGTGCCGTGGGGCCCGACCGAGCTGTTCGTCGAAGCACGTTTCATCCAGGTGAAGAGCGATCTGCCGTATCACTCGGTCGCCGGGATCGGGACGTACACCAGTTACACCCCGTTGGTGGTTGGTCTGACCTGGTTCTGAGCTGAACGGAGTTCCGCGCGCGATGTTGACGCGGTTGCTCGTGCCACTCGATGGCTCGACCTTCGCAGAGCAGGCGCTTCCGACGGCCGTGTCGCTCGTGAAAGAGCGGCACGGCCGCCTGGAGTTGGTGCTGGTGCACGAGCCCCATCCCTACCACGGCCTCGATGATACGCCGTGGAGCAGCGCGCGCCGTTCCATGCAGGACAGCTACATCACGGACAAGGCGCAGCAGTTGAGCGACGCGTGCGGGTTGGCGGTCGCCCACACGCTCGTGGCCGGCGACGTCGCCGAGGAAGTCTGTCGCCGCGCCCGCGAATCGGAAGCCGATCTCATCGTGATGACGACGCACGGCCGCACGGGGCTGAGCCGCGCCTGGTTGGGCAGCGTCGCCGAAGCCGTCGTGCGCCGCGCGACGACGCCCGTGCTGCTGCTGCGCGACATGCACGGCGACCCGTCGCGCATCCCGGCGCTCGACTTCCGGCGCATTCTCGTTCCGACCGACGGTTCGCCGGCGTCGCGGCGCGTGTTCGGCATCGCGAGCGCGGTCGCCAGAACCGGCGTCTCCGAGTTCGTGCTGCTGCGCGTCGTCGCTCCGGTGCCGGCCGTCGTCGACACGACATTCCCGTACGGCTACATCTCGAGCCCGGTCGACCAGGAGTCCACGCAGGCGTTGATCGCCGATGCCGCGCGCGAGCTCACCGAGCCGGCGATCGAGCTGGCCGAGCGCTCGGCCTGCGACGTCGATCCACGCGTCGCGGCGTCCGATCATCCCGCGACGGCAATCGTTGAATTCGCGAATCGGCATCGCGTCGATCTCATCGCGATGACCACCCGCGGGCTCGGCGTCTCCCGCTCGCCGGTCGGCGGCGTCGCCGAGCGGATCCTGCGATCGAGTACGCTCCCGCTGCTGCTGACCACCCCCGCGTTGCGCTGAGCGCGCGCCGCGCGCATTCTTGCGGTCCGGGTTTTCCCTCGAGGATTCCATGACCGCCATCCGCCGCGCTATCGTCGCGCTTCTCGTCGCGTCTACCACCGCCGCCGCCCAGTCCGCCACGCAGGCGGCGCGTCCACGGGCGAACCATGCCGTCGTTCGCGTCGGTCCCGAACGTGGAACCGTGATCGTCGTCGGGGGCGGCGCGATGGGGCCCGAGATCACCGACCGGTTCATCCAGGCCGCTGGCGGTCCGAACGCGCTGATCGTCGACATACCCACGGCGGGCGGCGCCGCGACGTACGACCAGAACGCGCCGGGCGCGAAGGGCCTGCGTCGCGCGGGCGCGAGGAACGTGGTCGTGCTGCATACCACGGATCGCAAGGTCGCGGACACGGATTCGTTCCCCTCGATCATCGCCAGGGCGGGCGGCGTGTGGTTCGAGGGGGGACGGCAGTTCCATCTCGTCGACTCGTACGCCGGGACGAAGACCGAGCAGGCGTTTCACGATGTGCTCGCGCGCGGCGGGGTGGTGGGCGGCAGCTCGGCGGGCGCGTCGATCCTCGGCGACTTCCTCGTGCGCGGTGCGCCGTCGAACAACAACTACATCATGGATTATCCCGGGTACGAGAAGGGCTTCGCCTTTCTGAGGAACGTCGGGATCGACCAGCACGTGGTCGCGCGCTCCCGCATGGCGGACCTCGCCGACTCGATCATGCCCAAGCATCGGGGGCTCCTCGGCATCAGCGAGGACGAGGGCACCGCGTGGGTCGTGCGCGGCGATACGGCGCTCATCGTCGGCCGGAATCGCGCCTTCGCCTACGGCGGCAAGGCCACCGACCCCGGCAAGCCGTTCCTCACGCTGCACCCGGGCGACCGCTACGACTTGGGCGCGCGGCGGGTGATCTCCCGCGCGATCGCCAGCACGGCGCTCACCAGCAAGTTTATTGATTCGTTATTCAGAAAATATAATAACAGCGGCCATGCGGCGACCGTGCTCGTCGCGCAGGACGGGAACGTGTACGTCAGCAACGCGTACGGCGTGCCCCCGCGGCCCAAGTTCGTGCCGGGGACGACCGAGCCGCAGTTCGACCTCGGCGGCATCTCGGCCGTGTACGACACCCTGGCGAGCGAGCTCGCGGCGCGCGGGAGCGGCACGCGCCCCAACATGCGCCAGCTCTACGCCCGCTCGATCTTCACGCCGGTCGGCATGCACCGCACCACCGTGGACACCGCGACCGGGATGATCCACTCCGACGTCGACGAGATGTACCGCTTCGCGCTCGGCCTCACCTTCCCGCCGACGTTCTTCCGCGATTCCGCCGCGGCCGACGGGAGCGACGCGAGCGCGGCGGCCGAGGTGAATCGCGGCTGGACCGCCGACACGTACAAGGGCGCGGCGCGCCTCAGCGCGTACTACACACCCGACGGCAAGCGCGCCGCGTTCGTGCGCTATCCGGACCAGGGCGCGACGATCATCGTGCTCACGAACGATGATGCCGCAAACGCGAAGGGTTTGGCGGACAAGATCGCCGACCGGCTGCTGTTCTCGAAGTAGACCACCGGCGTGCGGTGCACATCGACGCGCGCGCCGTAACCTTTCCGTTTCACCTCGGCGGCGCGGGGCCAAGCTCCCGCGCCGCCGTGCTGGTTTCCTGACTGCGCGCTGACGAAGTCGCAGGCATGGTGGACGTGTGACCGCTCCACCTCCACGCCGCGCTCAGGCTCCGCCGAAACGGCCGCGTTTTCACTGGGCCGTGTTGCTTGCGCTCGCCATCGTTCTCGTCATCATCTCCGAGGTGATCGGCGGGGGCCCACAGGCGAACGCGATCCCGTACAGCAGGTTTGTCGCCCTCGTCGACTCCGGGCTCGTCAGCCGAGTCGACATCGGCTCCTCGGTCATTCGCGGCACGCTGCGTCTCGCGCCCGCCGCACATCCGGGCGATACGGTGTTCACGACGACGCGCGTCGATCATCCGGCTCTCGTCGATGAGCTCCGACAACACCACGTCGTGTTCACCGGCGTGGCCGGGAGCCCGATCGTGAGCGTGCTCCTCACCTGGATCCTGCCGACGATCGTCTTCTTCACGATCTGGATCTGGCTCTCGCGGCGCATGGGCGGCACGCAGGCGGCCGGGCTGATGAGCGTCGCGCGCAGCGGCGCGCGCGTGTACGCCGAAAAGGATACCAAAGTCACCTTCACCGACGTGGCGGGGGTCGACGAAGCGAAGGCCGAGCTGCAGGAGATCGTCGCGTTCCTTCGCGATCCCGCGAGCTTTGGCCGGCTCGGCGCCCGCATGCCGAAAGGGATTCTGCTCGTCGGACCGCCGGGCACGGGGAAGACGCTGCTGGCGCGCGCCGTGGCCGGCGAGGCGGCCGTGCCGTTCTTCTCGATCAACGGCTCGGAGTTCGTGGAGCTGTTCGTCGGGGTAGGCGCGGCGCGCGTACGCGACCTGTTCGAGCAGGCGCGGCAGCATGCGCCCTGCATCATCTTCATTGACGAGCTCGACGCGCTGGGCCGCGCGCGCGGGGCGGGCGTGTTCACGGGCGCCAGCGACGAGAAAGAGCAGACGCTCAACCAGCTTCTCGCGGAGCTCGACGGGTTCGATCCCGAGCGCGGCATCGTGCTCCTCGCCGCGACGAATCGGCCGGAGATTCTCGATCCCGCGCTCCTGCGCGCCGGCCGGTTCGATCGACAGGTGGTCGTCGATCGGCCGGACAGGCTCGGCCGCCGGCAGATCCTCGCCGTGCACGCGCGTGCGATCCGGCTCTCGCCCGATCTCGATCTCGACCAGGTCGCGGCGCTCACACCGGGATTCACCGGCGCCGATCTCGCCAACCTCGTGAACGAGGCTGCGCTCACCGCCACGCGGCGGGGGGCGAGCGCCGTCTCGCTCGACGACTTCACGGTGGCGATCGAACGCATCATCGCCGGGCTCGCGCGCAAGAGCCGCGTGCTGTCCCCGCGCGAGAAGGAGATCACCGCGTATCACGAGATGGGGCACGCGATCGTAGCGCTGGCGACGCCGGGCGCCGATCCCGTGCAGAAAGTCTCCATCATCCCGCGCAGCGTCGGCGCACTCGGCTTCACCATGCAGCGCCCGACAGAGGATCGCTACATCGCCACCCGTGCCGAGTTGAACGGCAAGATGACGGTGCTCCTCGGCGGACGCGCCGCGGAGCTCGTCGTCTTCCACGAGCTGTCCACCGGCGCGGCGGACGACCTCGTGCGCGCCACCGAGCTCGCGCGCGAGATGGTGATGCGGCAGGGGATGGACGAGACCGTCGGGAACGTGGTGTACGGCAATCACTCGAGCGCGTTCATGCCCACGCAGCCGCTCGCGCCCGAGTCGCGGCTCTACAGCGAGCAGACGGCGCGCGAGATCGAGACCGCCGTCCGCGCGCTCCTGCAGTTGGCGCTCGATCGCGCGGTGGCCGTGCTCACGCTCAATCGCGCCGCCCTCGACGACGGCGCGCGTCGGCTGGTCGATAAGGAAACGCTCACACGCGAGGAGCTGCCCGCGATCACGCCTCCGCCCGCCGAGCCGGAGGCGCGCATCGCACGTATCGCGGTGAGCTAGCCGAACACGCCCTTGAGCGCGTCCCGCCCGCCGGTGATCACGAACTGCACCGCGATCGCGGCGAGCAGGAGGCCCATGATGCGCGTCATCACGCGGATGCCCGTCTGCCCCATGGCGCGCACCACGCCCGTGCCCACGCGCAGGGTGATCCACGACGCGAGGGCCGTGATCAGGATCGACGCGTAGACGACCAGCTTCTCCGGCATCGTGCGCGCCTGCCCGGCGAGCACCATGATCGTCGAGATCGCGCCCGGGCCGGCGAGCATCGGCATCGCCAGCGGCGTGATCGCCACGTCCTCCTTGATGCGCCCTTCGGCGATCTCCGGATGGCTCTCCTGCGTGCGCCGCTCGCCGTGAAGCATGTCCATCGCCACGACCCAGAGAATCAGGCCGCCCGCGATGCGGAATGCCTCGAGCGTGATGCCGAACATCTCGAAGATCAGCGTGCCGCCGAGCGCGAAGGCGATCAGGATGAGCGCGGCGGCGATGCACGCGCGCCGCGCGGTGACCGCGCGCTGCGCCGGCGTCTCGTCGGCGGTGATCACGAGATACGTCGGGATCACCGCGATGGGATCGACGATGAACAGGACCGACGTGATCGTGACGAGGGCGAACTGGGCAATGTGCGACATCCGCCGCGAAATCTACTCGTACACGCCCAGATCGTGCGCCGACACCACCGCGCCGGAGTACCCGGCCTTCACTTGCCGGACGAGCGCCGCGTCGTCGTCGCCCCAGTACAGCTGGTGATAGAGGACGAGCAGCTTGGGGTGCGCGCGCGTCGCGATCTGCGCGAGCTCGCTGGTCGACGTGTGATACGCCTTGTGATACGCCTGCCACGCCGGCGGCCGCGCTTTCAGGCGCTCCGCGGAGTACACCTCGTGCAGCAGCAGGTCGCAGCCGTCGCACGCGTTCACGACGGCGTCCGTCGGATGCGTGTCGCCCGAGATGACGATCTTCCGATCCGCGGATTGGAAGATGTATCCGTACGCGTGCGGCCACTGTCCGTGCTGCACCGGAAATGCGGTGACGGTCACGTTGCTGTCGCGGTACACGACGCCGGGATTCACGTCGTGCGCGATCGCCCGCCAGCCCGTCTTGTTCGACGGCTCGCCGCCATGCAGCCGGATGGCGACGTCCTCGGAGTACGCCTGCTCGAGGAGATCGACCATGCGGCTCGTTCCGGGCGGCCCCCAGATCTCGATCGACGCGGTGCGCTCGAGCACCCACGGCGAGAAGATGAGATCCGGCAGACCCACGGTGTGATCGCTGTGCAGGTGCGTGAGCAGGAGCTTGGAGAGATGCGGCGGCGTGAGCGCCGGGATCGAGTCGACGCGCGCCGCGAGCGCCGCCCGGCGCACAACGCCGGCGCCCGCGTCCACGATGAACGTCTCGCCATTCACGATGACGGCGACCGCAGGACCGGAGCGATCGGGATCGGCGTTCGGCGTGCCCGTGCCGAGCATGACGACGCGCATGTCAGGCGGAGGCGGCGAGTCAGCCGCCCTCGAGGGCAACGGCTGTCCGAGCAGCGCGGCGACGACTCCGATTGCGATCACACTCTCCGACCGGATTTGCATGACGATTCCGAGGTGTTGTCCCCCGGAATGATGCCGCTTCGCCCAGCAATCATCAACAATTGAACGCGAACGACGCGAACACTATCGAAGACCGCCGCGAATACTGCATTGTCTTTGCTCGTGGTCGTTCCGGCAGTGTTCGCGTCGTTCGCGTCAAAACGCGTTGGAGCCGTATTCGGCGCGCCAACGCTTGCCGACGGAACGCACCTCGTCCTGATCCTCCGCCCTCACTCCACCCGCATCGCGATCACCGGATCCACCGCCGCCGCGCGCCGCGCCGGCAGCCAGCTCGCCAGCACCGCGATCGCCGTGAGCCCCACCGCCACGCCGGCGAACGTGATCGGATCCAGCGCCGCCACGCCGAACAGCATGGTCGCGATCAAACGGGTCAGCCCGAACGCCGCCACGAGCCCGAGCCCGACGCCGACCAGCGTCATCGTGAGCCCCTGCCCGAGCACGTGGCCCACCACGCGCTCGCGGCTCGCGCCGAGCGCGATGCGGATGCCGAGCTCGCGCGAGCGCTGCGCCACGGTGTACGAGATCACACCGTAGATCCCGAGCGCCGCGAGCAGGAGGGCGATCCCGGCGAACGCGGAGAGCAGCACCATGTAGAAGCGCGGCTGCGCCACCGACTCCGACACCACGTCGGCCATCGTCCCCAGCCCGAACACCGGCAGGTTCGGATCGAGCGCGCGCACCTGCTTCCGCACCTCGCGCTCGATCGCCGCCGGATCGGCGTTCGAGTGCACGGCGAACGAGATCAGGTTCCCGGGCAGCGCGTTGAACGGAACGAACACCGCCGGGAACGCGTCGGAGCTGAGCCCGCGCTGCTTCACGTCGTGTACGACCCCCACCACCTCGCCGTTCACCGCCGTGTCCGGGCCCGTCGCCGGGCTGTCGCTGTATGAGAATCCGAGTATGAGCGTTTTACCAATCGGGCTCTCGCCCTTGAAGTACCGGCGCGCCAGCTCCTCGTTCACGAGCAGCACGTGGTGCCCGTCGCGCCGGTTCTCCGCGTCCGTGAAGTACCGGCCGGCGGCGAGCGTCTCGCCCATCGCGTCGAAGTACTCCGGCGACGTCGAGTGCACCTCGGTGATCGTCCGGTGCTGCGGATCGTTCACCGGCCGGCCGTCCACGTCGAACGGCGTCATCGAGAGCGAATGTGACAGGGGGCGGCCCATCGTGAAGCCCACCTGCTGCGTGCCCGGGAGCGCCCGCAGGCGCCCCTGCAACTCCGTCGCGAACGCGATCGTGCTCGCGTCGCTCTTGTACTTGCTCCCTGGCAGCGTCAGGTCGAACGACACCACGTGATCGGTCGAGAAGCCCGGGTTCACGTGGATCAGCGCGACGAAGCTCTTCACCAGCAGCCCCGCGCCCACGAGCAGCACGACCGCGAGCGCCATCTCCGCCATCACGAGCACGCTGCGCGTGCGATTCGCCCCGCCGCGCGTCGAGCCGCGGACGCTCGCGCGCAGCATTCCGGCGATGTCCGGCCGCGCCGCGTGCAGCGCCGGCACGAGCCCGAACACGAGGCCCGTGAGCACGGCGATGCCGGCCGAGAACGCGAGCACGCGCCCGTCGATCGACACGTCCTGCAGCCGCGGCAGCGCGCGCGGGCCGAACGCGACCACGGCATCCACGACCCACGCCGCGAGCGCCGTGCCGATCACCGCGCCCATCGCGGCGAGCAGCACGCTCTCCGTCACGAGCTGCCGCACGATGCGGCCGCGTCCCGCGCCGAGCGCGGTGCGAACCGCCATCTCCGACGAGCGCGACGCGCCCCGCACGAGCAGCAGGTTCGCCACATTCGCGCACGCGATCAGCAGCACGAACGCGACCGCGCCGAGCAGCGCGTACAACGTCGGCGCGAGATTGCCGACCATCTGCTCCTGCAGCGGCTGCACCGACGCGCTGAACTCGACGTCCATCTCCGGGTACTGCTGCCCGAGTCGCAGCGCGATCGCGGCGAGATCCTGGCTGGCGCGGGCCGCGGACACGCCGGGCTTGAGCCGCGCGATCGCGAACAGCGAGTGGTTGCCTCGCGCGTTCGGGTCGGCGGTGTGCTGGAACCCGCGCGGCAGGTACACGTCGACCGCTTGCGGGTAGTCCACGCTCCGCGGCGCGACGCCGATGATTCGATACTGCTTCTCGTCGACCGTGATCGTCTGCCCGATCACGCGCGGATCCGCGCCAAAGCGCGTGCGCCACAATTTCTCGGAGAGCACCGCGACCGGATTCTGTCCCGGCTCGTCCTCGTTCGTCGCGAACAACCGTCCCCGGACCGCCGCCACGCCGAGCACGTCGAAGAAGCGCGCCCCCACGAACAGGCGGTCCACGTGCATCGGATCGCCGCCGTTCGTCGACAGATTCGCCGTTCCCCTCTGATAGTTCGCCATCGCGGCGAAGCTCGTGCTCTGATCGCGGTAGTCGAGATAATCGGAGGCCGAGATCGGAAACACGGAACCGTCGCGCTTGCTCGTCGACGTCACGCGAACCAGCTCGCTCGGCGCGCGGAAGGGCAGCGGCTTGAGCAGCACGCCGTCGACGATGCTGTAGACGGCTGTCGTCGCGCCGATCGCCAGTGCGAGCGTCACGACGGCCACAGCGGTAAAGCCTGGCGTGCGGAGCAGCTTGCGCGCGGCGTAGCGCAGATCCTGGAGAAGCGTATCCATGGGGAAGGTGCGGGTCGGTGGGTGCGAAACGGCAGAAGCCGGCGGCACGCAAAAGGAAGACACGTGCCTGTTGGTCATCGGGCGACCGCGTTGCGTTGCAACGAGTTACCGCGCCTCGCCGGATCGTGCGCGCGGCGCCGGTGCCCACGTGTGGGAATCGGCGTCCCAGGATCGGACAGTGGTGGACGCGCGCTCCAGCCCGCCGCGCCAGTGTTTCTTTGCGACGCGCAAGCAAGCGACTTGCTCTTCACGGCTCGGGTTGCATCGGCTCGAACAGAGCCCGCGCCGCGGGTGTGGCCGCCCGGCGCGCGAGACGGAGGCCACGGAAGGGGAGGCTCGACGAACATGAAATGGCATCATCTGCTTGCGGTCGGCGCGCTCAGCGCGATACTCGCCGTGCCGGCGCACGCGCAGTCGGTGAAGAAGGTCGCGGCCGACGTGCATCACACGCTCAAGAAGGCGGGCAACGACGTCAAGGCGGCCGCGAAGGACGCAGGCTCGGCGGCGCACCACACGCTCAAGAAAACCGGGAACGCGGCGAAGGACGAAGCCGGCGAAGTGACCGGCGTGCACAAGGTCGGCGGTGACGTCGGCAAGGCCGCGAAGGCGGTCAGCAAGACCGGCAAGAAGACGGCGCGTCACGCGCGTCATGCGTTGAAGAAGACGAAGGCCGCCGCGCACGATTCGCTCACCAAGGCGGGGAAATCGGCGAAGGCGCAGGTGAAGAAGCCGTAGCGACGCGTCGTGCGGGTGGCTCGCGCTACGAGCGCCGAGCCGCCCGCGCGATGTTCGGCACGAACGACAACGCCACGAGCGCCAGCGCGATGCCGAGCCCGATCCACACCGGCCGCTTGTCGCTCCCGCTCAGCCCCGTGAGGATCTCGTGGCCGACGAACACCGTCGCGAACGTCCCGGGTATCACGCCGATCGCCGTCCCCGCGAGGAATGGCAGGAAGGGCATGTCGCTCACGCCCGCCGTGTAGTTGAACACGCCGAACGGCACGATGGGCAGCAGCTGCATGCGCAACGCGCCCAGGAAGGGGTTCCGCGTGTGCACGGTATTTAACTTTTTCTCATAGCGGCCGAGGAGCCGCTTCGCCGGCGCGTGCCACACGCTGCGCGCCAGCCAGTAGCCCGCCGAGCCGCCGGCGAGCGACGCGATCCACACGTAGAGCCACGCCTTGACCAGGTGGAACATCGCGCCGCCGATGTACGCCATCGGCGCGATCGGCACCGCCATCGCGGCGAACACCGTATAGACCGCGACGAAGATGGGCCCGAGCCAGGGCGTCCCCGCCACTCGGCTCGCCGTGCGCGACAGTCGTTGCGGATTCTCGAGCGAGAAGTACCCCATCCGCCACGCGGCGGCGACCACGCCCGCCAGGACGACCGCGGGAATGATGAGCCGCAGCCAATCCGATGGCCGCGGCTTCTCGATGCGCGCGCGCTGGCGAGACATGCTCGGCGGAAGGGCAAGGGCCACGCCGGGCCGCGGAATACGCGGGATGGGCGGAATCACGCGGCGTTCTCCACATTGTGCCGTTCCAACAAACCGGGCTCGTCGCTCGCGCGGCTTCAATGCCGAGCGGTCCTCCGTACCCGTTCGTTTCTTCCGTTCAACTCGGATTTCCCAATTCCTGGGAACCACCTCGCTCTCGACGAGCGCCGCGCGATCGCGGAGCCGTACCGTCGTTTTCGGATGACCGCCGGAAACACACGCCGTTAGCTTTCCGTAAGGAGAGTCGATGTACGCCACCTGCCTGTTCTGCAACAAGGACCTCCGCCGGAACGAGACGTTCGAGACGTTCCCCGTCGGGAAACGCCTCGCGTTCGATGCGGCGCACGGGCGGCTCTGGGTCGTCTGTCCGCACTGCGAGCGGTGGAACCTCTCGCCGCTGGACGAGCGTTGGGAAGCGATCGAAGCGGCGGAGCGCCTCTATCGCGATACGCGCAAGCGCGTGGCGACCGACAACATCGGCCTGGCCAAGCTCCGCGACGGCACGACGATCGTGCGCATCGGGGAACCGCTCCGCCCGGAGTTCGCCGCGTGGCGCTACGGCGACCAGTTCGGGCGCCGCCGTCGTCGGCAGATGCTCATCGTGGGCGGCGGACTCGGTGCGCTCGCTGCGTTGATCGCCGGCGGCGCCGCGGTCGGCGTCGGCATTGGCGGCTTCGGCTGGATGATCGGGCAGGCGGGCACCGGCATCATTCGCGGCAATCCCGAAACGGTCGTCGCGAAGATCAAGGGGCCGAACGGCCAGACGATGGCCGTGCGCCGGCGCCATCTGCTCGAGACGTCGATCGAGCCGGGTATCGATTCGCCGCTCGCGATCAATCTCCGGTTCAAGAACGGCAGCGCCCGCTTCGAAGGCGAACAGGCGATGCACATCGCGTCGCGCGTGATCCCCGCGGCCAACCGCTTCGGCGGCTCGAAGCAGGACGTCGCGCGCGCGGTCGAAGAGATCGAGCGCGCCGGAAGTCCTGAAGGATTTCTCACCGGGCTGTCGCCGGTCGCGCAGAAGCTCACGACCGCGCCGCGGAAGTCGCGCCGCGGGTCGCGCGCTGGAATGGCGGCGGCGCTGGGAAACCCGAGCGCCGCCTCGATGGTGACGGTCGCGCGTTCCGGGGCGTGGAGCGGACGCGGCTGGGGCGCGCGTCGAGACTGGTCCACCGGTCTGTTCGCGCTCACCCCGGTCCAGCGGCTCG
Source organism: Gemmatimonadaceae bacterium (assembly GCA_035547615.1). Lineage (GTDB taxonomy): Bacteria > Gemmatimonadota > Gemmatimonadetes > Gemmatimonadales > Gemmatimonadaceae > JAQBQB01. The sequence continues at coordinate 51,600 of DASZUN010000024.1, forward strand.
CGCTCGAGATGTCGCTCCACGAGGAAGCCGAGCGCGCGGCCATGCAGGGCGAGCTCACGCAGCTCGAGCGCGCCTGGCGCGAGGCGGAAGAGATCGCGAAGATCGCCGACGACATGCTCGTTCCCGAGCCCGTGACGCAGGCGCTCACCAAGCTGCGCGAGAGCTGACGCGGCGGTGACTGCGCCCTCGGAGCATCGTCTTCATGACAGATGTTCCGGTCGATGTCGATCGTGCTGGCGGTCCTCTCCCTCCTGACCGCCGCCCCGCGTTCCAACGCGCAGTCCTCCGCCTGTGGCGCGTCGACTGGCCTCACGCTGTCCGCCGGTGTGGGGCAGAACGATCGCGTCGATGCCACGGCATCGCCCTTCCAGTTTCGCGGCCGCGGATTGCAGCTCGCGGCGGCGCTCGTGCGCGCGCATGGACGCTTCTGCCTCACGGTCGACGGCGAAGGCGGCGCGAAGCTGCTCGCATCACGCCAGGGAACGTCGGCGACCGAACGGCTGATCGAAGGCGATGGCGGCGTCGGCGTGTTGCACACGACCTCGATGCGATCGCTGTCGCTCGGCGTCGAAGCACGCGGACTGCTCGCCGTGACCGATCACACGTATGGCGATCCGCGGCACATCGTCGCGACGTATCGCATCGGCGCGCTCTCCCTCGGGCCGGCACTGCGCTGGGAGCGGCCGCTGTTCCGCGGCCACGCGGTGGTCCAGCTTTCGTCGCCGCTGATCGCGCTCGTCGACCATCCATACGTCGCCGTCTGGACGACGGATCCCGAGCCGAGCTTTCGGCTCGCGTCGCTCACGCAATTTCGCGCGGGGCACGCGGCGCTCTCGTACGAGTGGTCGGCGTGGCACGGCGTCGCGAGCGTCGCGTCGTACCGGTTGACCGCGGTGCGCTACGACGACGTGCATCCGCTCCGCTCATTGTCGCAGGACATCGTGTTCGGCGTGCGCGTGCCGTTCGTGCCATGAGATGGCCTCGCGCCGCGGCCGTCGCGGTGATCCTGCTCGGAGCGATGCTCGCGTGCGCCGATCCGACCCTCGCGCCCGCGCCGTCCAGCGGCAACGCCGCGATCTTCGACGCCGTCTGGCGCGACTTCGATCTCAACTATTCGTTCTTCACGCTCAAGGGCATCGATTGGGATTCCGTGCGCGCCGTCGTGCGCCCGCGCGCGATCGCCGCGCCCGACGATGATGCGCTCGCGCGCGTGATCGGCGGGGTGCTCATGTCGCTGCACGACCGGCACGTGTCGCTCACGACGCCGGCCCGGACCATCGCCTACCAGTCCGCCGCGGACCTGGCGCCGGCCCCGTTCAATCCGGTGCTGATCGACGAGGATTACCTGCACGAGCCGACGATCACGGCGGGCGGCCGCGTGATCTACGGCAGGGTGGCGCCGACGATCGGATACATCCGCATCCCGAGCTTCGGCGGCCACGGATGGGTGAGCGACATCGACGACGCGATCGCTGCGCTGCGCGGCGTGCGCGCGATGATCGTCGACGTGCGCGAGAACGGCGGCGGCACCAACGAGCTCGCGATCGCTGCCGCCGGCCGTTTCGCCGACGCGTCGCGCGTGTTCGGCTATGTGAGAATTCGAAACGGCCCCGCGCACGACGACTTCACCGGCTACATCGCCGAGACGGTCGCCCCGAGCGGCCCGCGGCAGTTCCGCGGACCGGTGATCGTGTTGACGAATCGGAAGGTGTACAGCTCCGCCGAGGATTTCGTGCTCGCCACGCGCGTGCTGCCGAACGTCACCGTGGTCGGCGACACGACCGCCGGCGCGTCCGGGAACCCCCTCGTCCGCGAGCTGCCGAACGGCTGGACCTTCCAGCTCTCGACGTGGATCGAGTACACGCCGGCCAAGCGAGTCTTCGAGAACATCGGCCTCGCGCCGGACATCTACGTTTCGTCGACGATGAGCCAGATGATCGCCGGGCACGACCCCATGATCGACCGCGCGATCCAGCTCGCGATGGGGGACTAGCCCCAAGCCGCTCGTTCGGCCGTGTTCCCGTCGTTCGCGTCGAAACGTGTTGGAGTTGGTGTCGGCGAAACGGTCCGCCGCGCCGAAGCGCGTCGGAGTCGTATGCGGCGAAATGAAGCGTCGGATGCCTCCCCGATGTGCAAACGCTCATTCGGTGCTATGCTATGCGTCGATGTACGCCACCTGCCTGTTCTGCAACAAGGACCTCGGCCGGAACGAGACGTTCGAGACGTTCCCCGTCGGGAAACGCCTCGCGTTCGATGCGGCGCACGGGCGGTTGTGGGTCGTCTGCCCTCACTGCGAACGGTGGAACCTCTCGCCGCTCGAGGAGCGGTGGGAAGCCATCGAACATGGCGAGCGGGCGTATCGCGAAACTCGGACGCGCGTCGCGACGGACAACATCGGCCTGGCCAAGCTGCGCGACGGCACGACGATCGTCCGTATCGGCGCGCCGCTCCGGCCGGAGTTCGCCGCCTGGCGCTACGGCGACCAGTTCGGGCGCCGGCGTCGTAAGCAAATACTCATAGCCGGCGGCGGGATCGCGGTCGTGGGCGGGATCGCCGCCGCGGGCGTGGTCGCCGGGGTCGGGATCGGTGCCTTCGGGGTGATGTGGGTCCGTCAGGCGAGAATGGCGGTCCGCGGGATTCCCGACGCCGTCGTCGCGAAGATCAGGACCGAGCAGCGCACGTACATCGTGCGTCGCAAGCACCTGGCCGAAACGACCCTCGACCGCGCGAGCGACGGGACGCTCGCCCTGGAGCTCCGGCACGAGCACTCGAGCAAGCGATTCGAGGGCCGGGAAGCCGAGCGCGTCGCGTCGATCCTGCTGCCCAAGGTGAATCGCTTCGGCGCATCGCGCGTCGGTGTCACGGATGCGGTGCGCGAGATCGAATCCGTCGGGTCGGCGGCGGCGTACGTGGATCGCCTGTCGCGACTCGCGCGCACCTACACGCGCAAGGATCCGTACGCGCAGTCGGACGGATTCTTCCTTCGGCGGCGCTCCGGCAGCTACGGCGATTACGGCCTGTTCGGCTTGCCGCCGGCGCACCGCCTCGCGCTCGAGATGTCGTTGCACGAGGAATCCGAACGACGCGCGCTCGAGGGCGAGCTCGCCGAGCTCGAGCGCGCATGGCGCGACGCCGAGGAGATCGCGAAGATCTCGGACGCTCTTCTCGTGCCGCCGACCGTCGACGCGGCGCTCGACCGCATGCGCGGCGAGTAGCCGCGGCGCCCGGGCGGCGAACTCCTCTGGCGGTATCGGGGTACCTGCTGTAGGCATTCATTGTTGCCTCAACTCGCCGACATCATGCGGTCTCTCCGGTTCACCGTCATCATCGCCAGTGTGCTCGCGCTCGCCGCTCCGCGCGCGGCGCGGGGGCAGGCCGACCAGCGCTGGACCGCGTGGCTCGGCTGCTGGGCGCCGGACAGCGGCGCCGTCGGCGGCACGGGCGCGGGCGGTGTCACGTGCATCGTGCCCGTGGCGCACTCGTCGTCGGTCGACGTGCTCACGATCGTGCGCGGCGAGATCACGTCGCGCGATCGGCTCACGGGCACCACGGCGCCACACGCCATCGCCACACAGGGCTGCCGCGGCTCCGAGACGGTGACGTGGTCGAGCACCGGCAGGCGCGCGTTCCTGCATTCGGCGTACGCGTGTACCGGCGGCACACGAGGCACGGCGTCGTCGGTCTACGCGATGACGGCCCGCGGTGAGTGGCTGCGCGCCTCGGAGGTGCACGCCGGCGACGGATCGATCGTGTCGGTCGAGCGGCTGCACGAAGTCGCAGCGCCGAGTGCCGTGCCCGCGTCGGTGCTCCGCGGCATCGATCGCCAGCGGCTCGCGATCACCACCGCGCGCGCTGCCGCCGCGGCGAAGATCACCGTTCCGGAAGTCATGGACGCGCTCGCCGCGGTCGACTCGGACGTGGTCCGGTCGTGGATCGTGGCGAGCGATCAGAGTTTCGACATCAGCAGCGACGAAGCCTCGCGCCTCGCGCACGGGAGCGTGCCGGTGTCGGTGATGCAGGCGATGCTCGGCGCACGCGACGGCGCCGTGGCCTCCGCGCCGGCGCGCGACATCGATGCGTACCTGAGTACGCCGACGTACCTGCCGCAGACCGCGTATTACGTGTGTCCGCCCGGCGGCTGCTACGCGCCCGCCGCGCCGACGACGACGAACGTCTACGTTCCGGCGCCGGCGCCCACGGTGACGTATCCGAGCGTGTACCCGTACGCGCGGTATCCGTACGGATACTCGTATCCCATTCACCGCGGCGGCGAGCGGCGGGGCGAGGATTTCCATCGCGGCGGCGGGCGGCCGCCGGCGAATCCCGTGCCGCCGCGGCCGAGAGGGCCGTCGGGGATTCGGCCGTAACAGGGGCACCTGCCCGCGCTCGCTGCACTCTCCTATTGACATTCGATACGAGCGGCAGCATCGTGTGCCGCACATTCATATCGAATGTCGATAGGAGAGAACGATGCCGCGCCATGTGCCGCTGCTGCAGGGGACGCTGGACCTCCTCATTCTCAAGGCGCTCGCGCTCCAGCCGCTGCACGGCCTCGGCGTCTCGCGCCGCGTGGAGCAGATCACGCGCGGGGCGTACGTGGTGAAGCCGGGTTCCCTGTTTCCGGCGCTCCATCGACTCGAGGAGAACGGCTGGCTCGCCGCTGACTGGGGCGAGTCGGAGAACAACCGGCGCGCGAAGTTCTACAAGCTCACCGCGGCCGGCCGGAAGCAGCTCGCGCACGAAGCGGCGGAGTGGAGTCGAGTGGCGGGCGCGATGCACGCCGCGCTCGAATCGGAGTAGGCATGCGCGTCATCGCGCGGCTCCGGAATCTCCGGTGGAACCTGCTGCACCGCAGTCAGGTCGAGCAGGCGCTCGACCAGGAGCTCGATGCGTACGTCGAGCTGCTGGCCGGCGAGTATGAGAGAAGTGGAATGAGCGCGGCGGACGCGCGCCGCCGGGCGCTTGTCGAGACCGGCGGGTTGGAGCAGGTGAAAGAGCAGGCGCGCGACGCGTGGGTGGGGGCGGGGATCGCCAACGCCGCCCGCGAGCTGCGCGACGCGCTTCGCTCGCTGCGGCGTTCGCCGGGCTTCCTCGCGATCGCCATCGCGACGCTCGGTCTCGGGATCGGTGGAGCGACCGCCGTCTTCACGATCATCGACGCGTCGCTGCCCCGGTCGCTGCCGTCGGTGCGGGAGCCGGACCGCCTCGTCACGCTCGAGCCGACGCAGGGCGATACGCTGCTCTACGACTTCGGATATCCGGAGTTCGTCGACTTCCGAGACCAGACGACGGCGCTCTCTGGCCTCGCCGCGCACGACGGCACGTCGATGTCGCTGCGCGACACTGCCGGCAGCGGCCGCGTGCAGGTCGGCTACGTGAGCGGCGAGTTCTTCTCCGTGCTCGGCACGCGCCCCGCGCTCGGGCGGCTACTCGGCCCGAGCGATGCCGTGCCGGGCACGGTCAGCCCCGTCGCCGTGATCAGCTACGACCTCTGGCAGCGGCGCTATGGCGGCTCGCCGTCGGTCGTCGGCACGACGGTCCGCGTCAACGGATATCCGCTCACGATCATCGGCGTCGCGGAGCGCGGGTTCATTGGCGCCATGGCACTGTTCCCGCGCGAGCTCTGGTTCCCGCTCACCATGAGCGCGGCGGTCGCGCACTTCGGCGACCCGATTCACTCGCGCGGTGAAGGGTGGTTTCGCCTCGTGGGGCGGCTGCGCCATGGCAAGACCATCGGCGACGCGCGACGCGATCTGGCATTGATCGCGGCCAGACTCGCGCGCACGTATCCCGAAGACCGGAATCACTTCGTACGCGTCTCTGGCGGCGCCACCGGCATGCTACAGGACGAGCGTGCCGACCTCGCGCGACTCCCTCGCCTGCTGGCGGTCGCCGTCGGCCTGTTGCTGCTGATCGCGTGCGCCAACGTCGCGAATCTCTTTCTCGTGCGCGCCGCCGCTCGCCGGCGCGAGCTCGCGACCCGCATCGCACTCGGCGCGTCGCGCGCCTCGCTGGTACGGCGTCTCGTGTTCGAGGGCGTCATCGTCGCGAGCGGCGCCGCCATCGCCGGAATCGCTCTCGCGTTGTTGCTCGTTCACTCGGCGACGATCGTCTCGACCGTTGTCGGGATGTCCGATCTCGATACGCGCCTCGACTGGCGTGTCCTCACCGTGTCGCTCGCCGTTACGGCGCTGACCGCGTTGCTGGTGTCGGTCGCGCCCGCGCTCGAGATTCGAGGTATGGCGGCGGGCGCCGTCTTGAAGGATGGCGGTGGTGCCGTACGCCGCCGCTCGCGCGGCCAACGCGGCCTCGTCGTGATGCAGGTCGCGGCGTCACTCATGCTCGTCGCGTCTGCGGCGCTCGTATTCAACGCGGCGCGGCGGATACTCACGATCGATCCCGGCTTCGATCCGCGAGGCGTAACGTCCGCGCGCCTCGATCCGCACGAAGTAGGGCTCGATAGTGCGCGGTATCCGGCGTTCTACGACGCGCTGCTCGCGCGAGTGCTCGCGCGCCCCGAGGTGGCGGCGGCTGCGTATACCGACGTCGGGGCTCCGCCCGCCGAATGGACCACGCGCGTCTCCGTCTTTGTTCCGGGCCAGGAGCCGCCGCCGGGCGCACTCGAGGGACACGAGTTCGAACTCGGCCTCCGCACATATGTCGACGAGATCTCGCCCGGCCTGCTCGGGACGATGCGCATTCCCATTCTCCTCGGCCGTGATTTCGCACGAACGGACGACGCGCGCGCTCCGCTCGTGGTGATCGTGAGCCGTCGGCTCGCACACACGTTCTGGCCAAACGAGAATCCGATCGGCAAGTATCTCTCATGGCCCACGACCAAGGGCGCGCCGCGGCCGCCGATGCGTGTCGTGGGAGTCGCCTCCGACACGCGGCAAGCGTCGCTCACTGCGCCACCGCCGCCGCTCATGTACGTCCCCATCGCACAGCACGATCGGAGCAGCAATCTCGTGCTCGTCCTCCGTGCACGCGGAGCGCGCGTGCTGTCGGATTCCGTGCTGCACGACATCGCCACTGCACTCTTGCCTGGTGTCGCGGTGCGTGGCTATGAGCGACTGACCGACCACATTGCCGGTCAGGCCGGGCCGCAACATCGGGCGAGCGCTTGGATCGGGGTCTTCGGCGCGATCGCGCTGCTGCTGGCTGCAATCGGTCTGTACGGCGTCGTGGCGCAGGACGTCATGCAGCGCACGCGCGAGTTGGCCATTCGCTCCGCGCTCGGCGCGAGTCCGAGAGTGATGCTCGCATTCGTCGTGCGGGATGGCCTTGCGCTCGCGCTCGTCGGCGTCGCGCTGGGCAGCGCGGCGACGCTGGGCACGATGCGCGTCCTGCAGCATCAATTTGCGATGGTCGATGCGCTCGATCCGGAAGCGATGCTGGCGGCCACGTGCGTGCTCGCGCTGGCAATGCTCGCGGCGTGCTATCTTCCCGCGCGCCGCGCCGCCAGGCTCAACCCCGTCGACGCGTTGCGAAGCGATACCTGAAGACCCGACCGCCCCACCTTCAAACGTGGCTCAGCTGCACGCGCAGGACCGGCCGTCGCATGCGCGCGAGGCAGTACCCGGCCAGGCACCACAGCAACGCCACCGTGAGCCACGCAACTCGCGAACTGCTCATTGCCCAGGGGTGTCGCCCCCTCGACCGTCGAGGGGACGATGCCGATCGACTGATTGGACGCCGAGTGCATGAGCATCGTGAGCAGCACGCTGCCGCCCGTGCGGAAGTACACCCACGCGACGAGCACGGAGATCGCCGTCACTTGCAGCGTGAACACGGGAAACGACTGCCCGGACTTGTCGGCGCCTTGCACGAAGAACCACGGCAGGTGCCACGCGGCCCACACGACGCCGAGCACGATGCTCGCCGGACCGGCACCGAGCCGTGCGGCGAGACGCGGCAGCGCGTACCCGCGCCAGCCGATCTCCTCTCCCGCCTGGGGGATCGTCGACACGATCGTCGCGAGCACGATGACGTCCCACGAATCCGTTCCGAACCGCGGCCATGCGCCGTAGCCGATTCGTATGATCAGCGCGACGAGCAGCTTGATCGCCGGCATGAACGCAAGCGCGAAGACGTACCAGCGAGCGGGCACGTCCCAGATGAGCATCCGCTTCAGGAGCGCGGCGACGCCGGCGTGGCCTTCGGCGCGGTATGTGAGCCCGATCGCCACGAGCGCCGGCGCGAACGTTCCGAGCAGCATGATCGCCTCGGAGCGATGGGCGCCCCGCATCACGAAGTACAGTGCACTCCACGTGATGACGTACGTGAGGGAGAAGAACTTGGCGGTTGCGCGCATGGGCAGAGTATGTTGGGGCTCGTGCAAACCTGGAAGACACCCGTGATTCGCTCGATCATTCGCGGCCTGCTGTCGCTCGTGGCGCTCGTCGCGCTCGTCCTGCTCCCGGCGCCGCTCGCCGCGCAACGGAGCGGCTACCTCACGACCTCGGACTCCGCGCGCATCTACTATCGCGTCGCCGGCACGCCCGGCCGCGGCGTCGATACGCTCATCGCGATCCACGGCGGGCCTGGTATGGACCAGGAGAGCATCTACGCCGACTGGGTGCCGATGCTCACGCCCGGGCACGTGGTGATCTTCTACGACCAGCGCGGCGGCGGGAAATCGGAACTGCCCGCGGACACGTCGCGCCTCGTTGCGGCGCGGCAGATCCAGGATCTCGACGAGCTGCGCCGGCATTTCAAGCTCGACAAGGTCACGCTCCTCGCGCACAGCTACGGCCCGCTCCTCGCCGCGAGCTACGCGATCGCGCACCCCGACCAGGTGAAGCGGATGATCTTCTTCGGCCCGGTCCCCCCGTATCGCGGCGACTTCTTCGTGCGCTACGGCCGCAACATCAACGCGCGCCTCGACGGCGCGCAGCGCCGCGCGATGGCCGTCGCCTCGCGCCGGATGACGGACCCCAATGCGACGCCGGACGAGATTCGTGCGGCCTGCCGCGCCTATTGGGCCCTCGGCATGCGTCCGCGGCTCGCGGTGCCCGATAGCGGACTGAAATTAATGAAGTCTGATCTGTGCGCCACCGACCCGATCGGGATCCGCTACGGCAACCGCGTCGCCAACGGCGTGATCATGAGTTCCTACGGCCAGTGGGATCTGCGGCCCGCGCTGGGCACGCTCCACATTCCGCTTCTCGTCGTCCACGGCGCGGAGGAGACGATCCCCATGGACATGGTCGAGCAGTGGATCACGTCCATGCCCACGGGCGCGGCGCGGCTCGTGAAAGTCCCGCACGCCGCGCACTTCACGTACGCCGAGCGGAGCGACATCGTCTGGCCGGCGGTGCGGGCGTTTCTCGCGGGTAAATGAGAGCGCGCGTCACGGCTCCGTTGCGCCGCGGACGACCCCGACACCTTTGAACGCGAACGACGCCTCCAAACCCAGAACGGCCGCGAACACTCGAAA
>DASZUN010000025.1:0-9311 GCA_035547615.1 Gemmatimonadaceae bacterium
GCGGTGCGATCGACCGTCACGAACACCTGCGGCACGCTGGCGCGGAACGTCGAGTTGAGTCCGCCGGACGCCGGCAGTTGATTCACCGCCTGCCGGAACTCGTTCACGTGCTGCGCAAAGGTGCGGATGTCCTGACCATTACGATTCTGTAAATTCATCTCGACGCCGGCGGTCACGCCGAGGCCGGGGACTTCCGGCAGGTTGAAGCCGAACGCCATCGCGTCCTTGAGGCCGAACAGCTTGCCGTTGATGCGCGCGGCGATCGAGTCGAGCGCGTCGTGGGGACCGCGCTCGTCCCACGGCTTCACGTTGAGGAACACGGTCGCCGCGTTCGTCGAGGCCGACTGGCTCAACAGATCGAGGCCGACGAGTGCCACCATGTTCTGCACCGCGGGCTCGGTGCGAAGGATCTTCTCGACCGTGGCGACGGTCTGTTCGGTGCGCTGGAGCGACGCCGCGTCGGGAAGCTGGATCGACATCGCCATGTACCCCTTGTCTTCCGTGGGGATGAAGGCGCTGGGGATCTTCTTCCAGAGCAGGCCGGCGAGCACGAGGAACACGACGAACGCGCCGAGCCACGCCGCCGGCCGGCCGAGCACGGCGTCGACGGCGCGCACGTACCGGTTGGTCGTACGCGCGAACATGTGATTGAACCAGCCGAAGAATCCGCTCTGGTGCGCCTCGTTGCTCTCTTTGAGGAGGAGCGCGCAGAGCGCCGGCGTGAGTGTGAGCGCCACGATGCCGGAGAGCACCACCGCGATCACGATCGTCATCGCGAACTGCTTGAAGAACGCGCCCGTCACGCCGCCGATGAACGCGACGGGGACGAACACCGAGCAGAGCACGAGCACGATCGCGACGAGCGCGCTCGCCACCTGCCGGATGGCGTGGTCCGCCGCCACCTTCGGCGGCAATCCTTCCGTGGCCATGATGCGCTCGACGTTCTCGATCACGACGATCGCGTCGTCGACGACGATGCCGATCGCGAGCACGAGCCCGAACAACGTGAGCACGTTGATCGACATGCCGAAGATCATCAGCCCGAGGAACGTGCCGATGACGCTCACCGGCACCGCGAGCATCGGGATGAGCGTCGCGCGCCAGCTCTGGAGGAACAGGAACACGACGAACGTCACGAGGAACATCGCCTCGACGAGCGTGATCGCGACCTCCTTGATGGATGCGCTCACGAACGGCGTCGTGTCGAACGGAATCGCGTACGTCACGCCGGGCGGGAAGCTCTTCTGAAGCTCCTGCATCCGGTCCTCGACGGCCTGCTTCACGTCGAGCGCGTTGGCGCCCGGTCGCGTGTACAGCAGCGCGAACGCGGTCGGCACGCCGTTGAGGCGACCTTCCAGATCGTAGCTGCGCGCGCCGAGCACCGCCTTGCCGATGTCGCTCACGCGCACGACGGAGCCGTCCGGCCGCGCGCGCACGATGATGCTGTCGAACTGCGCGGGCGACGTGAGACGCCCGATCGTCGTGATCGGGAGCGTGAGCTGCGTCCCCGGCGGCGACGGCTCGGCGCCCAGACGGCCGGCGGGGTTCGTCGCGTTCTGCTCGCGCACCGCGCTCGCGACGTCCGTCACCGTGATGCCGAGCTGCGCCATCTTCGCCGGGTCGAGCTGCAGCAGCATCGAGAAGTCGCGCGCCGGGAACGGCGTCGCGTCGCCCACGCCCGGCACGCGCTTCAGCTCGTCCACCACGTACAGCTTCATGTAGTTGGCGAGATAGGTCGCGTCGTAGCGCGGGTCGCTGGACTTGAGCGCGACCACGGCGAGAATGTCCGTGTTCGCCTTGATGATCGTGATGCCGTTCGCGCGCACCGCGTCCGGCAGCTGCGGCTCGGCGAGCTTCACGGCGTTCTGCACGTCGACCGCGGCGAGATCCTGATCGCGCGACACGTCGAACGTCACCGTGATCGTCGTCGTGCCGTCGCTCGCGTTGGCCGACGAGTAGTAGAGCATGCCCTGGAGCCCGGCGAGCTGCTCCTCGATCGGCGCGGCCACGGCCTGCGCGGCATCCTCGGACGAGGCGCCCGGATAGTTCGCGGTGATGCGCACCGCGGGCGGCGTGATCTGCGGGTACCGCGCCACCGGCAGCAGCTTGATCGCGAACAATCCGAGCAGCGTGATCACGATCGAGATCACCGCCGCCAGCACAGGGCGGCGGATGAAGAAGTACTGCGCCTCGTGCTGCTGCCCCGCGGGAGTCACGCTGCTCACTTCGCCGCCCCCGCCGTCGAATCCATCGGCACGGGCTTCACGACGCGGCCTGGCGCGACCTTCTGCACGCCGTCGACCACCACGCGATCCCCGGCGACGAGCCCGGAGTCGATCATCCACAGGCCGCCGCTCCACTGGCCGGGATGCACGTCGCGCATCTGGACGCTGTCACCCGGTCCCACGACGTACACGAACTGCCGGCCGAGGCCCTGCTGGACGGCGCGCTGCGGCACGGCGAGCGCGTTCGGGCGCTTGAATCCCTCGAGGCGCACGCGCACGAACTGGCCGGGCACGAGGCGCCGATCGGTATTGCTGAATTGCGCGCGGAATTCTTCCGTGCCGCTCGCCGAATCGAGCGACGGCGCCACGAAGTTGAGCCGTCCCACGCGCGGCAGGAGCGAACCGTCCGGGAGAACCACGCGTACTCCGAGGGCGCTGCTCCCTGGCCGGAGGAGCGCGGCGGCCTGCGGATCGTCCTGCCACGAGAGCAACTGCTGCGACGAGGGATGGAACGTCACGTAGACCGGATCGAGCTCGTCGATCGTCGTCAGCAGATCGGCGGGGCCGGTGACACGGGCGCCGAGCTCCAGTCGCGCGCGGCCGACCTGGCCGGCGATCTCGGCGCGGATCACGGTGTCGTCGAGATCCTTCTTTGCGTTGTCGACGGCGGCCTGCGCGGCCTCGAGCTCCGAGCGCGCGTTGTCCACGTCCTGCTGCGCCACGGCGTGCTTGGGCAGGAGGGGTTCGAGTCGCGCGAGCGTGCGCTTGGCGTTGTCGAGCCGCGCCAGCGCGCTGCGATAGGCCGCATCGTACTTGACCTGATCGAGCTTGTAGAGGACCTGGCCCTTCGACACGAGGCTGCCCTCGGTGAACGGCCGGTCGACGACGATGCCCTCGACGCGCGAGCGGACTTCCACGCGGCGGAACGGCTCGACCTGGCCGACGAATTCGAACGGCTCGGCGAGACTTGCCGGTGCGACAGTGTAGACGCCGACCTGGGCGGGCGGCGGCACGAACGACTTGGCCGCCGCATGCTCGCAGGCGGCGGCGAACAGGAAGACAGGGGCGAGCAGGGCGGCGGGCGCGATCTTGCGCTCGAACGTCGCGGTCATACGAAGGTCGGTCGGGGGGAGAACGGCGGGACTGCGGGAACGGCGGGCGGGATGGGTCCACGAAACTTAGGGACCTCTCAAGGCCGGTGCATCGCGCGGGCGCGGCACCGTCGCATGCTCTGGCCGAGCGCGCTCGCGCGCACCAGTTTCGTGGCAGACCGGCAGCCGCCGGGGACGAGCCGCACAAAGAACCCTCATTCAGAGGTCCTCATGCGCCGACGCATACCGGGAGGCTGCCGATGATCGGCGACGAACCCGTTTCGGTGAAGCCGCCCGAAGTCCGCGAGTTGACCGTCCGCTCGATCATCTGCGGCCTGTGCGTCGCCGCGGTGATGGGCGCGTCCTATCCGTACATCGTCCTCAAGCTCGGCTTCGGGCCGAACGTGTCGGTGGTCTCGGCCTTTTTCGGCTACCTGGCGCTCGGGATCTTCTTCAAGGATTACAATCGCTGGGAGAACAACATCGTCCAGACCGCCGGTACCGCGGCTGCGCAGACGGCGTTCATGTGCATTCTCCTGGCGGCGTTCGACATGCTCTCGGCGAGCCCCACGGCCAACTTCCACATCACGGTGACGCCGCTCCAGGCGTTCTGGTGGCTGGCGACGGGCGGCTTGCTCGGCGTGATCCTCGCGATCCCGATGCGGCAGCATTTCGTGGTCGACGAGCGGTTGCCGTTCCCCGACGGCACGGCGGCCGGCACGACGCTGATCGTGCTCGACGCGGCGGACGACAGCGCCCGGCGCGCGGCGCGGGCGCTCGCGATCGGCGCGATCGCGTCGGCGGCGCTGATGCTGATGACCGACGACGCGCGCGTGCTCTCGTGGTTCCCGTCGGTGATGCTGCTCGGCCCGGCGATCGTGCAGGCGACCGGCGTGGGCATCAACTGGAGCCTGCTCTCGCTCGGCTCGGGGATGATCATCGGCTTCCGGGTGGACATCAGCATGCTGATCGGCGCGACCCTGTCGTGGGTCGTCGCGCCATATGCCTTATTGCATTACGGAATCATCAAGCCTGGGTTCGGCAAGAACGACGTGCTGTTCTGGATCATGTGGCCGGCGACCGGGATGCTCGTGTTCGCGGGGCTCGCCGGGCTGGTGATCCGGTGGGGCGTGCTCAAGAAGACGTTCAGCAACCTGTCGGGCGCGGCGGCGGACAGCGGCACCGTCCCGATGAAGTGGGTCGGCATCGGCGCGCTGCTCGCGTCGATCGCCGTGATCGTCGTCATGAAGTCGATCTTCCACATCGCCATCTGGGTGACGGCGGTGTCGATCATCCTCTCGGTGCCGCTGATGCTCGTCGGCCTGCGCGTGCTCGGCGAGACGAACTGGGGCCCGATCAGCGCGCTCGCCAACCTGATGCAGGGCATCTTCGGCATCCTCGTGCCGGGGAACATCATGGTGAACATGGCGGCGAGCGGGAACACCGGCATCATCGCCAGCGACTCCGAGGCGCTGATGCAGGACTACCGCGCCGGGTTCATGATCGGGTCGACACCGAAGAACATGGCGATCATGCAGCTCATCGCCACACCAGTTGGCGCGGCGGCGGTCGCGTGGATGTATCCGCTGCTCCGCAACACCTACGGCATCGTCGGCAACAACGCGGGCCTCTCGTCGCCGACGTCGCGCCGCTGGGCGGGGTTCGCCGAGATACTCTCGCAGGGCACGAGCGCGCTGCCGCACGGCGCCGTCACGGCGCTGGTGATCGGCTCGATCCTCGGAATCATTCTCGCGATCATCGAGTCGCGCGGGATCAAGTGGGTGCCGTCGCCGACCGGCGTCGGCATCGGGATGCTGGTGCCATTCGCCGTGGTGCTCGTGCTGTTCTTCGGCGGCATCGTGGACAGTGTGTGGCGTCGCCTGAACGGCGACACGCACGAGCGGTATTCGGTGCCGCTGGCGTCAGGACTGATCGCGGGCGAGGCGATCGTCGCAGTCGTGATCCCGCTGCTCGTGGCGATCGGGCTGGTGCATTGACCGCCGCGGCCGACTAACGTGCTCCCATATCTGTGCCCCAGGGTTCGCTAATCCGACGTGCAACGATTAGAGGTCTTTAATGTTCGATCGAATGCTTGTGCTCGCCTGCGGAAAGCGTTATCGATGAGCGGCGACGGGGCCAATCCTCCAGGTGAAACCCGGACCGGAGACGTGATGCTCGCCCGACAGGCGTTCGACTGGGGCGCACTAGCCGGAATGTTGTGGATGCTGGGCGCGTACGCGGCGCACTGGTTCGTGACCCCGATGAGCCATCCGCACGCCGGCTTCCTCGCGACCGGGTCTGCCGCGGCCGAATTGGTGATCGGGTTTGGCGGCGGGGTGTGGCTGTACCTGCGCCGCCGCCCGGCGGAGCAGCGCAACGCCGAGCACGGGCCGGCGATTCTCTAAGCCGCTATCGGAACTCCCAAATCCCGGCGCGCCGCCATTCCTTCCTCAGGTGGCGCGGTGAGCGGCTTCCCACGGGATCGATTGCGAGCGAACGTCAGCCGAGCACTCATCACCTGACGCCCGGTACACTGTCCGCATGAACATCACGCTCTCCCCCGATGCGACCAAGCAGGCCGTCGCATCCATCAAACGCTATTTCCTCGAAGAGCTCGACCACGAAATCGGCGATCTCAAGGCCGGTCTCGTGCTCGACTACGTCCTCAAAGAGATCGGCCCCTCGATCTACAACAGCGCGATCGCCGACGCGCAGGCCTACATGCGCGATCGTGTGGCGGATCTGGACGGCGCCTGCTCGGCGCCGGAGTTCGCGTACTGGCCCAAGTCATCGGTGCGACGGGTGCGGTGAGTCCCGCCGCACGAGCCCGGTTCTGCCGCGCCGCACGCCTCTTGCGACAGCGCGGACCGACATCGCTCCGGTCCGCCCCCAATGCCGAGCTCATTGCACAGCGACATTCCCACGCGCCCCTTCGGCCGCCACGCCGACGTGCGGGTCTCGGCCCTCGGCTTCGGCGGTCACCAGATCGGCGACCTCGATGACGAGCAGACGGCCATCGGCCTGATGCAGCAGGCGATCGACGCCGGGATCACGTTCTTCGACAATTGCTGGGAGTACCACCGCGGCAAGACCGAGATCTGGATGGGCAAGGCGCTCCTCGGCAGGCGCGATCGCGTGTTCCTGATGACCAAGGTCTGCACGCACGGACGCGAAGCCCGCATCGGCCTCGAGATGCTCGAGCAGTCGCTCCGTCGATTGCAGACCGATCATCTCGACCTGTGGCAGGTGCACGGCGTCTGCTTCGACAACGATCCCGAGCTGTTCATCCGGCCGAACGGCGCCGCCGAGGCGCTCGTGAAGGCGAAGGAGCAGGGAAAAGTGCGCTTCATCGGATTCGCCGGGCACAAGGATCCGGCGATCCACCTGAAGATGCTCGAGACCGGCTTCCCGTTCGACGCGGTGCAGATGCCGCTCAACGTGTTCGACGCATCGTTCCGCAGCTTCGAGATGCACGTGCTGCCGGAGCTCGTCCGCCGCGGCATCGCGCCGCTCGGGATGAAGCCCTTCGTCGGGACGGGCGCACCGATCACCGGTGGCGTCGCATCGCCAGAGGAGATGCTGCGCTACGCAATGAGCCTACCCGTCGCAACGACGATCACGGGCATCGACAAGGCGGAGATCCTCGAACAGAACCTGACGATCGCCCGCGGGTTCCGCCCGATGAGCGACGCCGAGATGCAGGCGCTGCGTGACCGCTGCGCGCGCGATGCGGCGGACGGGCGATATGAGCTCTATAAACTGTCGCTCAAGTTCGACAATCCCGAAGCGCGCTTGGCGCACGGCTTCCCGATCGACGAGCAGCAGATGGAAGTGAAGGAGATGCTCGAGGCGACGGAAAACTCCGGCAAGCCGTTCCCGCGGATCGCGGCATCATGAGCGCCGAGCGACAGGTCCCACACCGCGCAATGGGGAACACCGGACTGGAAGTCTCGGTGCTCGGACTCGGCGGCTACCATCTTGGCGTCGCTCCGTCGCAGAAGGAATCGACCGAGATCGTGGCGCGCGCGGTGGACGCGGGCGTCAACTTCTTCGATAACGCCTGGGAGTACAACGACGGCGAGAGCGAGCTGCGCCTCGGCCGCGCGCTCCAGGGCAAGCGCGATCGGGCGATCGTCATGACGAAAGTCTGCACGCACGGCCGCGGCAAGGACGTCGCCATGCGCCAGCTCGAGGAGTCGCTCCGTCGGTTGCGCACGGACTACCTGGACGTGTGGCAGATCCACGAGGTGATCTACGACAGCGATCCCGAGCTGATCTTCGCGCCGGGCGGAGCTGCGGAAGCGCTGTTGCTCGCGAAGGAGCAGGGCAAAGTGCGGTTCGTTGGATTCACGGGGCACAAGAGTCCCGAGATCCACATGCGCATGCTGTCATACGATTTCCCGTTCGACACGATCCAGATGCCGCTCAACTGTCTCGACGCCACCTTCCGCAGCTTCGCCGAACACGTGCTGCCCGAAGCGAACCGTCGCGGGATGGCGGTGTTCGGGATGAAGAGCTTCGGCGGCAACGGCGAAGTCCTCAAATGGGGGGCCGCGACGCCGCGCGAGGCGCTGCGCTACGCGATGAGTCTTCCCGTAGCGACGACGATCAGCGGGATGGAATCGCTCGACGTGCTCGAGCAGAATCTCTCGATCGCGCGGGGATTCACGCCGATGTCGGGGAAGGAGATGGCGGAGCTCCGCGAGCGATGCCGGCCGTTCGCCGCGGACGGCCGCGCGGAGCTGTTCAAGACGACGATGCTGTACGACGCGGCGGTCGGGCGCGCGCAGCATCACATGCCGCCGCCGGGTGAGGTGCCGGCGTAGACGTCGTCGCGCCGGAGGAACGGCGATTTACCGCGGAGCGCGCAGAGGGCGCAGAGGGGCTCCGAATGCATCGAGAGGTCCGAGCATCACGAGCCGGGAATTTTCATTGGGACTGCCGCTCGGGACGCCACACAGAGCTTCCCGAGCGGCAGTCCTAAAGTATTACGGCTCGTTGCACACCGAACCCCGCCCCGAAACGCAGGTTCCTCTGCGCCCTCTGCGGCCTCTGCGGTAAACCTGCAGTTGCCCTCCCCGACTACTCCTCGACCATCTGTCTGAGCCGCTCCAGCGCGCGGTCCCAGCGCTCGGACATCTGATCGACGAACTCGCGCAGCTCGAGGATCGGCTCGGGATCGAGCGCGAACATGCGCGCGCGGCCGGCGTGATGCTCGCGTACGATGCGCGCCTCCTCGAGCACGCGCAGGTGCTTGGTCACGGCCTGGCGCGTGAGGCCGGTGCCTTCGGTGAGCTCGGCGATCGAGCGGCGTGCGCCGTCGCCGAGCTTCGTGACGATCTCGAGCCGTGTGGGATCGCCGAGCGCGGCGAAGATCGGCGCATGCTTGCGGCGCCACGCCGCAGTGCTACGGGTGTTGGGCGACATAGTCCCGGATGTTGAGGATCTGCTGCGACCAGCCCTGCTCGTTCATTCGGAGCGCCTCGGCGCGGCGGTGCGGTGGAATCTTCTCGAAGCCAGATTCGACGATCGTGAGGCGCGTGCCCGTAGCGATGGGCTCGAGGCGGAACTCGATCAGCGTGGTCGGTTCGCTCGAGTAGTCCGCGCTCTCGTCGACGGCGTACGGGTGCCAGGTGAAGGCGAAGAGCCGCTCGGGCTCCATTGCGCGGACCGTGGCGCGCCAGTCGACGTGCTCGTAGCCGGGATGCGTCGGATGGCCGCGCATCTCCTCGCCGAGGGAGAATGGTCCGCTGTCAAACGCCACGCCGAACCATGCGCCGAACTCGCGGTAGTCGGTGAGTGCGCGCCAGACGCGGGCGACGGGTGCGTGCAGCTCGATCTCTTTCGCGATGCGATCGCTCATATGCAACCTCCTGGTTGCATATTAGGGCGCAATGCGGAGATATGCAACCGTTTGGTTGCATATGCTTCTCGGTCCGATAACGCGCCGGACCGTGTTCTGTTCTGGCGTGGCGGGTGAGTGCGGGGCGCCTGG
>DASZUN010000026.1:0-20228 GCA_035547615.1 Gemmatimonadaceae bacterium
GACACGAGCGCGGCGATCGCCGTCGCGCCGTAGGCGAGTCCGTTCTGGCGATCGGTGAAGTGCAGCGTCTGCACGAGGTACGTGCCCATCGTGACGAACCACACCCCCCAGATGAAGTACTGGAGGAACATCATCGCCGACAGCCGTACGCGCGCGCCGTTCATGGCAGCTCCCGGATGCGAACGTTGCGAAGGGTCAACAGGCCCGGATGATCACCCTGGATGCCGATGTACCCGCGCTTGGCCATACCGTAGTTCGGGTACTTCGCGAACTTGCTCGCCGCGACGCGCGCCTTCCAGTCCGGGCTCCAGAACTCGTACTCCACGACCTTCTTCCCGTTGAGCCAGTGCTCCACGTGCGCGCCGTTCACGATGATCTTCGACGTGTTCCATGTGTCGTACGGCTTCACGATCCCGCGCTCGACGCCGTAGAGCGCGTAGTCCGATCCGGCGGACGTCTTCGGATCCTTGCCGTCCGGAAAATTGGGATCGTCGAGGAGCTGGTACTCGGGACCGCTCCAATAGATGTGGTCGTACTCCTTGGTGGCGCGATAGAACACGCCGGCGTTGCCGCCCTTCGCGATCTTCCAGTCGAAGTCGAGCTCGAAGTTGGCGTACTGATTCTTGCTGACGAGATCATCGGCATGGCCCGATTTCACGATCATGCCGTCGGTAACTTTCCAGCCGGTGGGCACCGTATCCGTGTCGTAGCCCTGCCACATCGAAAGCGACGGATCGATCAGATTCGTCCACTGGCCGGTGGAGGCGGACATGCTGGCCGCTCCTGCCCGCGTGGAGTTGGCGGCGGTTTGGGTGTGCGCGCACGCCGCGAGCGCCACGAGGAGGGCGCCCGCGGAAATGTGGATTCTCAAATCGCCCATCCTTCGCGGAAGTTGCGCGTGAGATACTGGTTGGCTTCGGGAATGTTCGTGACCGTCATGTTCGGCCCGTCGTAGAGCAGCTTCCGGCCGGGCCCCGTCCGTAGCGCAACGACGCCGAGGAGCATCGTCTCGGTGAGCTGCGCCGCGTACTCGAGCGGCGAGCTGGCAGTCGCCTGCCCCTTGATGGCCTTCGCCCAGTTCTGCTCGTGGCTCCACTCGATGCGCGGCATCGTCTTCGGCACACGCTCCGCCTTCTCCATGAGAGAACTGGGATAGATCCGCGGATTCGAGCCGTACGTGTCGTTCATCAGCACGCCCTTTTCACCGACGAAGATCACGCCGCCTTCGGACTTGAACGTCGCGTCGGGGCTGTCATCGGGGATCACATCGGGACGCGGCGGATAGAGGCCCCCGTCATACCAGGACAGCTTCACCGGCGGCTGTTTGCCGCGCGCCGCGAACTGATAGTGCACGGTCGACGCGAGCGGATACGACACGGGCCGAAGCTTCGGCCGCGCCGCCGGCGTTCCCGGCGCGGCGTTCGGATCGCCCGGCACGCGCATCATGCCGAACGGCGCCGACGTCGCCTCGATGCTCGTGGGATACTCGAGGCCGAGCGCCCAGAATGGATGATCGATGAGGTGCGCGCCCATGTCGCCGAGCGCGCCCATGCCGAAGTCGACCCAGCCGCGCCAATTGAATGGGTGATAGATCGGATGATACGGAATGTCCTCCGCCACGGGACCGAGATACATCTTCCAATCGAGATTGCTCGGAATGGTGTACTCGTCGGGGATCGCGCGCGCGAGCAGGGCGTTCACGGTGCTCTGCCCGTAGATGTTGCCGAAGCCGTTCGTCGAGCCCGGGCGCGGCATGTTGAGCGTGTCGCCGGGACGCGGCACGAACTGCGGCCAGTAGCCCGCGGGGCGATCGGTCCAGACGTGCACCTCGTGCACCGGGCCGATGATCCCCGCCGCGATCCACTCGTTGATGCGGCGCGCGCCCTCGCTCGAGTGCCCCTGATTGCCCATCTGCGTGACGAGGTTCTTGTTCGCGAGCGCCGTCTGCCGCAGCACGCGCGCCTCGTGCACCGACCACGTGAGCGGCTTCTGTACGTACACGTGCTTGCCATGATCCATCGCCGCCTTGGCAACCACGGCGTGATTGTGATCGGGCGTGGCCACGACGACGCCGTCGATGTCCTTCTGCTTCTCGAGCATCTCGCGGAAGTCGGTGTACTTCGGCGCCTTGTCGAACTGCTCGTTGAGCCGCACGGCCGCCGGGCGCACCTCGCCTTGACGATTCGGCCGCAGCTTGTTCTTCGCCGCGCCCGCGGAGTACACCGAGTCGACGTCGCAGACCGCGACGAGATTCTCGGTCGACGCGAGCTCGGTTGCATTCACCGATCCCTGTCCGCCGAATCCGACCACGGCGAAGTTCACCGTGTCGCTGGGCGCCTGGTAGCCGGGGCCACCGAGCACGTGACGCGGCACGATCGTCGGCAGATGTCCGGCGATCGCGGCGCCGAGCGCGAGCTTGCCGGTGTCGGCGACGAAGTCGCGGCGGGTGAGTTTGTCGTTATCGGACATTCGAGCTCCTATCGAGTGAATTACTTTGTCATCCCGAGCGAGCGCAGCGAGTCGAGGGATCTTGTTTCATGGCCGAGGGCAAGCTTCGCGACACGTACAGAAGATCCCTCGCTTCGCGAGGGATGACACGCTACGCCTGCAGCGCCGGCGGCTTCCATTCTCCGCGCGCCACGGCGGGCACGAACTTGTCCAGCCCGCGCGGCGGGAAGTCGACGGTCTTGCCCTGCTCCGCACTCTGATACGCCGCCATCAGCACCTTCACGACTTCGAGTCCGTCGTCGAACGTGAGCAGCGGCTTCTCCTTGCCGAGGAACACGCGCACGAAGTGGCGATCCTCGTTCTCGTAGCCGTACGCCGCCGCCTCGTTGGCCACGACCGGCATGAGCCCCATCTCCGCGTTCTGCTTCTCGACGAGGTCCTCGCCGGCGCGGCCGCGCACTTCGCGCGAGAAGAAGAGCTTGAGCCCACTGTCGAGCGTGTTCCACGACATCGAGTACTCGGGACCCAGCAGCTCGGCGGAGAGGCGCAGTCCCGCGCCGACGAAGCTCCAGGACGTTGACGCCTCGCCGATCACCGTGTGTCCGTCGTCCGCCTCGAATTCGATCGTCGTGCTCGCAAAATCTTCGGACGGCGCCTTCGCGTAGTTCACGTCACGGCCCATCGATTTCGAGAGCTGCTTGCTGTAATTCGGCCGCGACCACTTGAGACTGGCGATGTGCGCGGTGATGCGCACCGGCTTGACGGTCGCGAGCGGAGCGCCGGGCTTGGTGAGCAGGTGCCGCACGACGAGCGCCGAGTGGCACATCATGTCGTTCAGAACGCCACCGCCCTGCAGCTCGCCGCGCCAGAACCACGGCATGTGCGGTCCGCTGTGCTCTTCGGCGGCGCGGGCGAGATACGGGCGGCCGGTCGTCGCCGCCCCCCGTGCCCAGAGCAGCGCGCGTCCCGTCTCCACCTGCGGCGCGAACACCTGATTCTCCAGATAGCCGTGCGCGAGCCCGACGCGCTTCACGAGCGCAGCGACCTGCTTGGCCTCGGCCACGTTGCGCGCGAGCGGCTTCTCGCACGCGATCCCGGTGAGCGTGCCGCGTCCGCGCTCGATCGCGTCGACGATCTCCTCGACGTTCTCGATGCGGGCATGGTTGGGGCCCGTGAGCCAGATCGCGTCGATCGCCGGATCGGCGACCATGTCGCCGATCGACTTGTACGCCCGCGCGGCGCCGATGTCGTACTCGTTGGCGAGCTTCGCCGCCGACGCCGCGTTCTTCGCGTTCGGGCTCCACACGCCGAGCACGTCGGCGTCGCGCACCGCGCGAAACGCCTGCATGTGGAACCGCGCATTGAATCCACTGCCGATGAAGCCGACGCCCAGTCGGCGTGAGGCGTTGTTGCCGGTCATTTGTTCTCTGGTGCGATGCGAGTGTTCATCACGTCGTAGCTCACGCCGAGCTTCCGAAGCGCGGCCGGCGGACACCCGTTGTACCCGGGGTTGGCGACGTTGCCGATGTACTGCAGATCCTGCCACCCCATCGCACTCGAGAAGAATCCCGAGGCCGTCATGTCGCGGAACCGATTGAAGAACACGACCCCGTGCCGCATCTCGGGGCGCGCCTTGTCGGGGTAGGCGATGTCGTCGAGCACCTGTCGGCGCTGCGCATCGCTGGCGCCGAGGAAGGTCTTGCCGAACCGGTCGCGGCACTCGTTGTCGAGCCAGGCGAGCCCGCCACGCATCGCGACCTTCTGATTCTCGGGCGTGTCCTTGTCCGCGAGCAGGAAATCCATGTACTCGGGGACCTTGGCGTCGGTCGCGCTTCCCGACCGTTCGTCGCGCGGGATGATGTAGTCCACCAGCACGTTCACCGTGCGCCACTCGTGCGGCGTGAAGAACTTCGCCGCCGAGGGCGCCGCCATCGGCGCATGGTTGGGGATCTGCGATGTCGCCGGCGGGTTGAGCGGCTTCTTGACGACCGGCTGCTGCAGCGCCGCCGCGACCGGCACGGCGCCGAGCACCTTGAGCGCGTCGCGGCGCGAAACGGACTTCTTCTGTTCGTCGCTCATATCGCCCCCGCCTTGCGCTGCTGGGTGATGAAGTCGCTCGTGCGCCACGACAGGGCGAGGATCGTCCACGTGGGATTCTTGTCCGCCTGCGAGACGAACGGGCTGCCGTCGGCGACGAAGAGATTCTTGACGTCGTGGGTCTGGCAGTTGGCGTTCACGACCGACCGCGACGGGTCGCTGCCCATGCGCGCGCCGCCCAGCTCGTGGATGATCGACCCGCCCGGGGCGAGACCGTAGCCGTGCTCCTTCCCTGGCATCGACCCGGACGGCTCGCCGCCCATGGCCGTGATCAGCGACCGGAAGGTCTCCTGCATGTGCTTCGCCTGATTGTATTCGTGATCCGTGAACTTCCAGTGGAATCTGAGAACTGGTATGCCAAATCGGTCAACCGTGACCGGATCCAGCTCGCAGTAGGAGTCCTCGTTCGGGATCATCTCGCCGCGCCCGTCGAAGCCGATCGAGGCGCCGTAGTACTTGCGGTAGTCGGCCTTGAGCTGCTTGCCGTAGCCGCCGCCGTTGTGACGCTGGATGCCGCCGCCGAAGCCGGCCGACGGCTGTCCCGGCCCGCCCCACACCTCGATGTGATAGCCGCGCGGGAAGTCGAGCTTCGCGTTGTCGAGCCACCACGGCATGTACACGTGCATCCCGCCCACGCCGTCGTGGTTGTGCGGCACGTGGTCCATCATGCTCGGGATGAACCCGCCGACGCTCACACCCGTGGTATCCGTGAGGTACTTGCCCGCGACGCCGCTCGAGTTGGCGAGGCCGTTCGGGAAGCGCGTCGACTTGGAGTTGAGCAGCAGGCGCGACGTCTCGCACGCGCTCGCCGCGAGCACGACGATCTTCGCGCGCACGTGCTCGTCGTTGCCGGTCGCCTTGTCGATGTACGACACGCCGTTCGCCAGGCCGTCCGGTCCGAGCGTCACCTCGCGCGCCATCGCTTCGGTGATCAGCGTCAGCTTCCCGGTCTGGAGCGCCGGCGCGATCAGCACGTCCGGGCTCGAGAAGTTCGCCTTCACCTGGCAGCCGCGGTTGCACTGGCCGCAGTAGTGGCAGGCCATGCGTCCGGGAAGCGGCTTGGTGATGATCGAGAGTCGCGCCGGGATGCAGGTGACGTTCAGCTTGTCGGCGGCCTTCTTCACCAGCAGCTCGTAGCAGCGCGGCTTGGGCGGCGGCATGAAGATGCCGTCCGGCGCGTTGCGCAGTCCCTCGTTGCTGCCGTACAAGCCGATCAACCGATCGATGCGATCGTAATACGGCTTGACGTCGTCGTAGCCGATCGGCCAGTCGTCGCCGAGGCCGTCCAGCGACTTGCGCTTGAAGTCGTCGGGTCCGAAGCGGAGCGAGATCCGTCCCCAGTGATTCGTGCGGCCGCCGAGCATGCGCGCGCGCCACCACATGAAGTCGGAGCCGGGCGCCTTGGTGTACGGCTCGCCGTCGATCTCCCATCCGCCGTCGCAGGCGTCGAACTCGCCGAACGGACGGCCGTGAATCGCCGCGCCGCGATGGGGCGTGGCGTAGCTCGGCACGAGCATCTTCGAGTCGCGGGAGGCGAACCACTTCTTGCCCGCCTCGAGCATCACGACGCGCGCGCCGGCCTTCGTCAACGCGTACGCCGCCATGCCCCCACCGGCGCCGGAGCCGATGATGCAGACGTCGTACACCGGTCGTTGTGCCATGATCAGTATTCTAGGTTTGAGAGATACTTATAGCTCGCGTCCGCGAACGCGATCGGATCGGCCGCGGAGTCGGACTCCACGAAGTAGTGCTCGATGCCCTTCGCCTTGGCGAAGATGGGCTTGAAGTCGATCGTCCCCTGGCCGACCACGTTCTGCGACGCGTCGGTCCACGGCGCGCGGCCGTCCTTCACGTGGAACATCTTGAACCGGCCGGGATAGCGCGCGAGCAGGTCGAGCGGATCGGATCCTCCGCTCACCGCCCAGTAGATGTCCATCTGATAGTTCACGAGCGCCGGATCGGTCTCGTGCATCAGGATCTCGATCGGCAGCACGCCGCCCTGCTCGCGCACGATGTCGTTGTGGTTGTGGAACGCGAAGCGGAACCCCGCGTCGTGCGCCTTCTTCGCCGCGTCGTTGAACTGCGCGGCGACGCGCTTCCAGTCGTCCACGGTCACATGTTTCCCGCGCGGGAGCGAGGGCACGGTGATCCATTCCTGGCCGACGGTCTTCGCGTCGGCGAAGGTCTGGTCCGGCGCGTTCATGATCGCTTCGTACGCAATGTGCCCCGACGGCGCCACCAGTCCGTTCCGGTCGAGCATCGCGCGGACGTCGCTCGCCGCGTGCCCATAATAGCCGGCGAATTCGACCTCCTTGTACCCGATCTTCGCGATCTGGGCGAGGGTGCCCGCGAGATCGGCGCTGGCCTGCCGTCGGACCGTATATAACTGGATTCCTATACGGTTGAGCTTGGCTCCGGGCAGCGCGGGGACGAGACGGTCGAGTTGCGTGAGGCCGATCGCGGCGATGCCGAGATGGCCGAGGAAGGCGCGGCGAGTTTCCATGGTCACGGCGTTGGGAGACGATCAGTATGCTTTGCGTCCCTCGGGTCGGCAACCACCCGACGCGCCCGAGACGCGCAAAATTGCGCCTGCCGCGCGCGCCGCGATCAGGTCGCGGCGACGCCGAATCGGGCCGCCGCTTCGGGGGACGTGATCACCGGAATCACCTCGAAGTCGACGATGTCCGCCCAGTTCGCGATCCACTCGTCGACGAGCGCGCGGTCGGCGCCCTCCATCACCTGATAGCAGTGCGCGCCGTCCGGCGTGACCCAACTCGAGATGTACGTCAGCCCGGCCGGCGCCATTCGGCCCCGCGCGCGAAATCGCGCGTAGACGGGCCTCGGGTCGGCGTTCCGATAATGCTCGACGATCATGAACAACACGCGCGCTCCGATAGTTGATGGTGCGATCAGCCGCCGCGCAGCGCGAGGCCCCACTGCTCCGGCGTGAGGCCCCCGTGCACGCGGATGAACGCGACGGCCGAGGCGTAGAGGATGAGATCGCCCCGGAATTGTCCGAGTGCGGCGTGCACGGCGAGCGCGATTCCGATCGTCGCCAGCAGCCCGATCGCGCCGACACGCATCGTACGCGGGATCAGGAAGAGCGCCGCGGCGAGCGCCTCGATGCCGCCGAGGAGGACTAGGTGCGGATTCACACCGTGCGCGCTGACCCACCCCTCGTACGCGGTCGAAACGCTGGCGATGAACAGCACCGCGCCCGTGACCAGCCACAGAGCGAGAAACGCACGCACCAGCTGACGTGAAGGCATGATGTTGCTCCGATGAGGGTCGAGTCGCTCGGCGCGACAGCGCCGTGGAGTATGGGCGGGTCCCTGCCACCGGGGCAACACGAGCGGCGGCCGATCTATTCGTTCGGGTCGGCGCGCGTTAACGTCGGTGCATGCCCCGACTCGTCCCATCGCTCTCCGCGCTCGCCGGCCTGATGCTCGCCTCTGCCGCGGGCGCGCAGCGGACTGACAGCATCGCCATCATACCGCGGCCGGTGTCCATGACGCCCAGGCCAGGCGCGTTCACGCTGACCGCGCGGACGATCATCTGGACCGATCGCGCCGACAGCGCGGTCGCGCGCAGCCTCGCGCGCGACATCGCGCCAGCCACCGGGTACGACCTGCCGGTTCGCATCGGCGCCGCAACGCGCGGCAACCGGATCGTGTTCAGGCGCGCCGCACGCCGCGACACGAGCCTCGGCCCCGAGGGGTACCGGCTCGAGGTGCGACCCGGCGTCGTGACGATCACGTCCTCGGCGCCAGCGGGTGCGTTCTACGGCGTGCAGTCGCTCCGGCAATTGCTCCCGGCCGCGATCTTCCGCGAAGCGGTCGTCGCCGGGCAGCGCTGGACGGCGCCGGCCGTCAGCATCGTCGATCGGCCGCGCTTCACGTGGCGGGGCATGCATCTCGACGTCGCGCGGCACTTCATGCCCAAGGAGTTCGTGAAGAAGTACATCGATCTCCTCGCGCTCCACAAGATGAACGTCTTCCACTGGCATCTGACGGATGACCAGGGGTGGCGCATTCAAATACTCAAATATCCGCGCCTGACCGACGTCGGCGCGTGGCGCGCCCGCACGCTGGTCGGACATCCCCACAGCGACAGCACGCAGGACGTCTACGACGACAAGCGGCACGGCGGGTTCTACACGCAGGACGACGTGCGCGAGATCGTCGAGTACGCGAAGGAGCGGTTCGTGAATGTGGTTCCCGAGATCGAGATGCCCGGCCATGCGCAGGCCGCGATCGCCGCGTATCCGTTCCTCGGAAACTTCGGGGACACGGTGCCGGTGTGGGGAGGCTGGGGCGTGAGCCGGCACATCCTCAATCCCTCGGATACGACGCTCGCATTCATGCAAGACGTGCTCACGGAGGTGATGGGCCTCTTCCCGAGCACGTTCATTCACACCGGCGGCGACGAGGCGGACAAGACCGAGTGGAAGGCGAGTCCACGCGCGCAGGCGAAGATCCGCGCGCTCGGCATCGCGCCGGACGATTCGATGAACCCGCGCGACGTTCGCGCCGAAGATGCGCTGCAGAGCTGGTTCACGACGCAGATGGATGCGTTCCTCACGGCACACGGCCGTCGCCTCGTGGGCTGGGACGAGATCCTGGAGGGCGGACTCGCGCCGGGTGCGGTGGTGATGTCATGGCGCGGCATCAACGGGGGGATCGCCGCGGCGCGCGCCGGTCACGACGTGGTGATGGCGCCGGGGCAGTATACGTACTTCGATCACTACCAATCGCAGAATCAGGCCGCAGAGCCGCTGGCGATCGGCGGCTTCCTGCCGATCGATTCCGTGTATGCCTACGACCCCGTCCCGCCGCAGCTCGAGCCGCAATACGCGTCGCACATCCTCGGCGCGCAGGGGCAGCTCTGGACGGAGTACATCCCCGATCCCAAGCAGGCCGAGTACATGGCGTTCCCGCGCGAGGCGGCGCTGGCCGAGGTGCTGTGGACGCCGCGCGACGAGAAGAATTTCGCCGACTTCATGTCGCGGCTGCCAGCCGACCTCGCGCGGCTGCAGGTGCTGGACGTGAACTATCGGCGGTGAACGCTCATCGCGCGGCGCCCACTGCAACAGCGATGACCTACAATTGAACGGAATTCAACGAGTCGAACGAACACATCGAGCGGCGCCGTTATTCGCTCAATTCGTTGAGATCCGTTGGATTGCCGGTCGTCGCCGTTGATTGTTTTTCAGAACCGAGAGCGTCCCTACGGCACGATCCGCCGCCGCTGCTTCATCAGCGTCTCGATCTCGTCGATCTCCCGCGGCGCGGTCGACAGGCGCTCGACGCCGGTCTGCGTGATCACGTAATCGTCCTCGATCCGCACGCCCGTGTTCTCATACTTCTGAACCGCGGACTTCACCCGGGCGATGAACTCGCGATTTTTCGGCGTGTCCGGGAGCGCGTCGAGCATGCGCGTCGAGATGTAAATCCCGGGCTCGATGGTGAACACGTCGCCCGGCTTGTAGGTATGATCGCCGTAGTTGAACTGCACCGGATCGTGCACGGCGAGTCCGAGCCCGTGGCTGATGCCGTGGATCATCCAGAACATCGCTTGCCTGCACGATGCGGGTTGACGCTGGCAGTTGACCTGCCACGGCGGATCGAAGCTCGCGTCCACGCTCTCGATGAGACCGAGCTTGGCGAGTCCGCGCGCACGCACGGCGACCGCCGAGTCCTGCGCCGCCTGCGCGGAGAGGCCGGGCTTCGCGTTCCGCTCAGCGGCAGCCTGCGCATCGCGTACGATCTGGTAGATCGCGCGCTGCTCGGGCGTGTAGGTGCCGCTCACCGGAATCGTGCGCGTGATGTCGGCGGCGTAGCCCTCGTACTCGCCGGCCGCGTCCATCACGACGAGATCGCCGGGCTTCGCCGCGGCGCTGTCCTTCATGTAGTGGAGTTGCGTTCCATTCACACCCGCGCCGACGATCGATCCGTAGGCCGGTCGCGACGCGCCGAGTCGCGTGAACTCGTACTCGAGCGCGGCGCGCAGCTCGTACTCGTGCTCCGGATTCGCGGTGAGCATTGCCGCACGGTGCCCCTCCGAGCTGATCTCCGCCGCTTTCTTGATGAGCGCGACTTCAGCGGGGCTCTTCCGCGCGCGGAGCTGATCGACGATCGGGTGCGCGTCCTTCACGACGAGCCCCGGATGCCGCGCCGCAAGCTCGCGCACGAAAACCCGGCCGCGCGTCAGCGTGTCCGCGCGCGCGAAGTCGGCGTCCTCGAAGTCGTCGAGCGTGTAGATCGGCAGGCCGATGCGCGCGACGGAATCGGCGAACGCGCCGAGCGCACCCGACGACCGCGCCATCATGTGCTGTGTCTTGCGGACCGATGCCGAGTCCGGGCGCCATCCATAGTAGAACGCCATGCGCGGGTCGGCCGGCGTGATGAACAGCGTGAGATCCGACGCCGTTTCGCACGATCATCACGAGCGTGGCGTCCGGCTCGTCGAAGTTCGTGAGGTAGTGAAACGCCGGCAGTTGATGAAACGTGCCGAAGTCGGTGACCGGCGTTCTACCGCCGAACGCGATCACGACGCCGTTGCCGACGCGAGCGGCCAGCGAATCGCGGCGTGCCGCGAATTCGCTGGCCGGGATCTGCGCGGCGAGTGGGGCCGCGGCGCAGGTGAGTAGCAGAAGTGTCCGAGTGAGCATGGCCGACCCCGTTCAGGGCGTCGGCTTCGGACCCTCCGGCACGAGCACGACGCGCACGTAGTTGTTCATGTTGAAGTATTGCTTCGCCGCCCGCTGAATCTGTGCGGCCGTGAGCGATTTGACCATCTGGTCGTACGGACCGACCACTCCGTCGAAATCCTCGCCCGTCTGGTCACGGGTGATGATGGTCCCGTACCAGTAGGCGTTCTGCTTGAGCTCCACTTCGTGCGCGCGCAGCATCTGTTCCTTGGCCTTCTCCACGTCGGCTTGCGAGGGACCGATCTGCTGCAAGCTGTCGATCACCTGGAAGAGTGCGGTCTTCAGCATCTCGGCGTTTTCCGGCGACGAGCTGAAGTTCGCCACGATCGTGTACTCGGGCCTGGGGAACCGGGTCACGTTCAAGCCGATGTTCGGCGAGTACGTGCCGCTCAGCTTTTCTCGAAGCACCTCGACGACCTTGATGCGCGCGATTTCGATGAGCGCCGACAGATCGATTCGGTTCTGCTGCGTGTAGGCGATCGGCCCGGTGAACGCCACGAAGGTCATGGACTTGGGCTCGGTGCCTTTGCGCACCACCTTTTCCACGACCCCCGTAGGCGGATGCATGCCGACGTCCTTCCACGTCTCGCGGCGATCGAGCGTGGGGAGCGACGCGAGGTACTGCTCGACCAGTGGCTCGAGCGCGGTGGTGTCGACGTTGCCGACGAAGACGAACGTGAAGTCGCTCGCGTCGGCGAAGCGGTCGCGGAAGATCTCGTAGGCGCGCTGGGGGCTCACGTCGGCCAGCGTCGCGAGCGACAGCGGGCGCGAGCGCGGATGATTCGAGCCCATCGTCACCGAGAACGTGTCGACCAAGGCGCCCTCCGGGCTGGCGGCGCGGTTCGTGAGCATGGCGGTGAACTGATTCTTCATCGCGGCGAAGGCCGCCGTGTCGAGCCGCGGCGCCGTGAACTGCTCATAGGTCAGCTGCATCAGCGTCTCGAGATCCTTGGGCGATGCCGAGCCCGAGAGTCCCTCGGTGGTCGGGCCGATCGACGGGATGAGCGAGACCGCCTTGCCGGCGAGCTTCTTCCCCAGGTCCACACGGTTGAACGCGCCGACGCCGCTCATGAACATGATTTGGCTCGCCAGCGCGGCGGACATGTAGTCGGCATCCGACACGAGCGACGTCCCGCCTGGGCTGTACGCGCCGAAACGAATCTCATCGGCCTTGAAGTCGGTCGGCTTGATCAATACGCGCGCGCCGTTCGACAGCCTCCATTCCGTGACGCCCGCGGAGAGCTGCCGGGTGGCCGTGATGGCGCCCTTGGCCGGGAGCTTCGCTACGAGGGATTCGCTCGACACGTTCTCCGTGTACGCTGCCACCTGCGCGTTCTGCGCGCGGGCGATCGCGGCCAGCATCTCTTCCCGCGTCGGGACCTTCTCGCCCTCCTTCTGCGGCGCCTCGACGAGAATGATCCGGTTGTCGTCGGTGATCACCTTGCTCGCGAGCGTGTTGACGTCCTGCAGCGTGATCGTGGGCAGCAGCTCCTGCGCGAGCTTGTATTCCGCCTCGATGCCGGGCACCGGCTCGTCGTCCAGGTAGTTGCCGACGTATTCGTTGACGATCTGCGCCGACTGCGTCTTGTCCCGCTCGGCGTAGGCCCGTTCGTATCCCCGCAGCATGTTCTGCTTGGCGCGATCCAGCTCCGCCTGCAGGAATCCATGCAAGTCCGCGCGGCGTGTTTCGGTGATCAGCGCCTCGGCGCCGCGTTCGGCGCCGCCGTCCTTCACGAGCGCCGCCACCTGGAACACGTCGAGCGCGCGGACGAATCCGCCCATGCCGCCGAACGCCTGCGCGAATGGCGCGTCTGGTTTCTGCGAGATTTCCTGCAGGCGCGCATTGAGCATCGCGGAGAACAGGCGGTTCGTGAGCATCCGGCGATAATCGCCCACGGTGCGCGTGTAATCCTTCTGCGGCTGCTTGAACAACAGCTCGACGACGTTGTTTTGCGCTTCCTTGTCGGTCGTGATCGCGACGAGCGGCTCCTTGTTGGTCGGCACGTCGGCGAGCACGCGTGGACGTGGATTTTTCGCGCGAGGAATTCCGCTGAAGTGCTTCTTGATCAGCGCTTCCATCTGCGCCGGATCGAAGTCGCCCACGGCGATCACGGCCTCGAGGTCCGGGCGGTACCAGTCATCGTAGAACCGGCGGAGCAATGCGGGCGTCGAGGACATGATGCTCTCCTTGGTGCCCACGACCCACCGGTCCGCGTACTTGGACCCGCGGAACATGATCGGCCAGTACTGCTGCCGCATGCGATCGCCGGCACCCTTGCCCAGGCGCCATTCTTCCACGACGACGCCGCGCTCGTTGGCGACTTCGGTCGAGTCGAAGAGCTGGCCGTGCGCCCAGTCTTCCAGGACGGTGATGCCCTGCTCGACGATGCGTGCCGTATCCGTCGGCACCTGGAGCATGTACACCGTTTCATCGAAGCTCGTATACGCGTTCAGGTCGGCGCCAAAGCGCACGCCGATCGACTGCAGGTAGCTCACGAGCTCGTTCTTCTTGAAGTGCGTCGTGCCGTTGAAGCCCATGTGCTCGATGACGTGGGCCATGCCGCGTTGATCGTCGTCCTCGACGATCGAACCGGCGTTCACCGCGAGCCGCAACTCGGCGCGCTTGGCGGGATACGAATTGGCTCGAACATAGTAATGAAGCCCGTTGGGCAGCACGCCGGCGCGGGTCTTCGGGTCGAGCGTGAGCTTGGCATTGCGGTCGACGCGCGCGCCGCCCGGCGGCTGCTGGGCATGAACGGGAACCGCCGCGAGCCCGACGGTGATCGGAAGCGCGGCGGCCGAGAGGATTCTGCGGAGATGCATGGGTCACCCGGGTGGGAGGACCCTTCATTCTCTCATTATTCATCCCAAATCGCAAATTTCACATATGTAAGTAAGCTATGCGGAGCACTGCGGCCCTTCGCTGTTCTATCGTCGTTGCCGCTGTTGCCGTTGCGCTAAGGCGTGGGCGGCGACGTTTGGGGCAACAGCTCGAACCGCGCGTAATTCTTCATGTTGAAGTACTTCTTTGCCGCGTCCTGGATCTCGGCGGGCGTGAGCGCCTTGATCATGTCCGTATACGGCGCGCCCAGGCCCGCGAGATCCTCGCCGGCCTGATCCCGCGCCATGATGTTGCCGAGCCAGTAGGCGTTCTGCTTGACGTCCACCTCGTGGCCGCGCAGGAATTCCTCCTTCACCTTGTCGACATAGCTCGGCGCCACGCCTTGCGTCTTCAGCGAGTCGATGAGCGCGAATACGGTGTTCGCCAGCTTGTCGACGTTGTCCGGCGCCGAGTTGTACTGGAACTGGATGGTGTATTCCTGCCGCGGCGTGCGGCTGCACGCCCCACCCACGCT
Organism: Gemmatimonadaceae bacterium; assembly: GCA_035547615.1. Lineage (GTDB taxonomy): Bacteria > Gemmatimonadota > Gemmatimonadetes > Gemmatimonadales > Gemmatimonadaceae > JAQBQB01. The sequence continues at coordinate 14,611 of DASZUN010000026.1, forward strand.
CGGGCTGTACGCACCGCCAAGCTGCTCGCGGAGCGTTTCGTCGAGCTTGATCTGCATCACTTCGACGAGCGCGCGCAGCGCGAACCGCGTCTCTGGGTTGTAGTCGCACGCGCCGGTGAACGCGATGATCGTGTTCGCCTTGGGCTCCACGCCCTTGTGTACCACGCGCTCGACGACTCCCGTGGGCGGCTCGCCACCGGTGTCGCGGAAGTGTTCCTTGCGGCCAAGCGACGGCAGCGAGGCCAGGTACGTCGCCACCAGCGGCTTGAGCGACGTGGTGTCCACGTTGCCGACGAACACGAACGTGAAGTCGCTCGCGTCGGCGAAGCGATTCTTGTAGAAGGCGAGCGCCGAATCCGGGTTCACCTCGGCGAACGTCTGCGCGGTGAGCGGCCGAGCACGGAATGCATGCGACGTCATCGTCCACGACACCGTGTCGCCGAAGACCTCGTCCGGGTCGGCGCCGCGATTGGCGATGTACTGCTTCGCCTGCTCGTCGAACGCCTGGATCGCGGCGGTGTCCAGCCGCGGCGCGGTGAAATCGAGATACGCGAGCTGCATCATCGTCTCGAGATCCTTGGGCGAGGCGCGGCCGCTCAGGCCTTCGCCGGTCTCGCTGATCGTCGCACCCGCCGACGCCACTTTGCCCGCGAGCTTCTTCTGCAGGTCGATGCGGTTGAATTTCCCGATGCCGCTCAGTGCGACGAGCTGCGGCGCGAACGCGGCCGACATGAAGTTCGAGTCGCTCGCAAGCGAATTGCCGCCATCGCTGTAGGCGCCGAACAGCACCTCGTCCGCCTTGAAGTCGGTGGGCTTCACGAGCACGCGCGCGCCGTTCGAGAGCTTCCATTCCGTGACGTTGACCGCCGGGTTCGTCTTGCTCGACACGATCGTGCCGGCTGGCCGCAGATGGTCGATCAGCGCGCCGCTCGCCACGGTTTCGGTGTAGGGCGTCACCTGCGCCTTCGCTGCCTGGGCGAACGCGGCGAGGATGTCGGCGCGCGTCGGCACCTTCACGCTGTCCTTGATCGGCGACTCGGCGATCACCACACGATTGTCGTCCGTGATCCAGTTGCTCGCGAGCGTATTGACGTTGGCGAGCGTGATCGTCGGCAGCAACTGCTGCACGAGCGTGTACTCGCGCTCGATACCCGGGATCGCCGACTGGTTCAGGTAATTGTCGACGTAGTCCTGAACGAACGCAGCGGACTGCGTCTTGTCCCGCTCGGCGTACGCGCGCTCGTAGCCGCGCGCGAGATTTTCCTTCGCGCGATCGAGCTCGGATTGGAGAAATCCGTACTGGTCGGCGCGCCGCGCCTCGACGAGCAACGCCTCGAGTCCGCGCGGGATCTCGCCGTCTTTCACACTCGCCCCGAGCGTGAACGCGTCCGTGGTGCGGCCGATGAAGTTGCCCTTCGACGCGCAGGCGCCAAGGAACGGTGCGTTCGGCTTCTGCGCGATCTCGTCCAGGCGGTTGTTGAACATGCTCATGTAGAGCCGCTCCATGAGATCGCGGCGGAAGTCGCCGACGGTCTTCGTCTTCTCTGCGGGCATCTTGAACATGAGCTCGACGTCGGAGCCGGTGGCCTCCTTGTCGGATGCGATCGCAATGAGGGGGGCCTTGTTTCCAGGCACCGGCGCGATGGGGCGCTTGGGCGCGTTGACCGGCTTTGGAATGCTCGAGAAGTGCTTCTTGATCTCCGCTTCGATCGTCGCCGGATCGAAATCGCCGACGGCGATCACCGCCTCCAGATCCGGGCGATACCACTTGTCGTAGAACGCGCGCAGCCGCGACGGTGTCGCCGTCATGATGCTCTGCTCGTTGCCGATCGGCAGACGGTCGGCGTAGAGCGAGCCTTTGAGCGCGATCGGCAGCCATTCGTGCAGCATGCGATCCTCAGCGCCCTTGCCGAGCCGCCACTCTTCGCGGACCACGCCGCGCTCGTTCGCGACCTCGCTCGAATCGAGCGTCTCGCCGTGCGCCCAGTCGGAGAGGATCGTGAACGCCCGGTCGACGATGCGCGCCGTGTCGGTGGGGACGGGGAGGATGTAGACCGTCTCGTCGAAGCCGGTCGACGCGTTGAGGTCGGCACCGAAGCGCACGCCGATCGACTGGAGGTATTTGACGAGGTCGTTCTTCTGGAAGTGCGTCGTCCCGTTGAACGCCATGTGTTCGATAAAGTGCGCGAGCCCGAGCTGCTGGTCGGTCTCGAGGATCGACCCGGCGTTCACCACGAGCCGGAGCTCGGCGCGCTTTTCCGGCTTCTCGTTCCGGCGGATGTAGTAGCGGATCCCGTTCGGCAGCGTGCCGATCCGAACTTTGGGGTCGACGGGGAGCGGCGTTGTGAGTGCGGGCGCGGCGGCGGACTTGGCCGGCTGCTGCGCGGGCAAGGGAGCCAGCGCCATTAGCCCGAAGGCGGCGGACGCGAGCAATCGATTCTTCATATGAAGCGGCATGAGGGGAGAATGGCCGGCCGCTAAGTATGAGACGCGTTGCGGTCGTCCAGCAACACGTCTTACCCGAACCGTACAGCCGCGTTTCACGCCGTCGCGTGCCCGGTTGATCCTGAGCGGTGAGCCGGGCAAGTTCAGCGGTACGCAACCGTGCCTTTGAGGACCTACATGCGATATCAGACCACGCTTCTCTCCGCGGCCGCGCTGTCGGCCGCTTTCGCCACCGTCGGCGCGCAACAGCCGACCGTCACCGCGGCGGACTACGCCCGCGCGGAGCGGTTCCTGGCGCCCTACACCATGCCACTCGTGTCCGGCAACGCCCGGGCAACCTGGCTCCCGAACGACAAGCTCTGGCTCCGCGATGTCACGCCGACCGGCGCGGACCTCGTGATGCTCGACCCGGCGCACGCGTCGCGCGCGAGTGTGTTCGCAAACGCGCAGCTCGCCGGCGCGATCGCCCAGGCGCTCGGGAGCACGCCGGAGGCGCTGCGCCAGACCACCACGCAGGCATCGATCGAACAGGGTGGCCGCCTGATCAACGTGATCATCGGCGGACGCAGCGTCACCTGCGACATCGAGACGACGCGGTGCGGCGCCGCGGTGGACGCGCGCGAACGGGCCGGCGGTCGATTTGCCGGACGCGGCGGCCGCGGCGGCGGGAACGGACGTCCGCCGGAAACGCTCTCTCCCGACGGGAAGCGCGCGGCGTTCATCCGCGATTGGAATCTGTGGATGCGCGACGTGGCGACCGGCAAGGAGATCCAGCTCACGCACGACGGCGTGAAGGACTTCGGCTACGCGACCGACAACGCCGGCTGGCAGACCAGCGATCGCGCGATTCTCGTCTGGTCGCCGGACTCGAAGAAGATCGCAACCTTCCAGGACGACCAGCGCCACGTCGGCGACATGTATCTCGTTTCGACGAAGGTCGGCCACCCCGACCTGCGCGCGTGGAAGTATCCCCTCCCCGGGGACAGCGTGATCCCGATGCTGCACCGCGTCGTGATCGACGTGACCGACGAGAATGCGCCCAAGGTGATCCGCTTCCAGATGGCGCCCGACCCGCACCGCTCCACGCTCTGCGACGACGTCGCGTGCCGGGGCGGCGAGTGGTCGGACGTGGAGTGGTATCCCGACGGCTCGCACGTCGCCTTCGTGTCCACCTCGCGCGACCACAAGCACGAGGTGCTGCGCGTCGCGGACGCGGCGACCGGAGCGATCCGCGACGTGATGCACGAGGACGTCGCGACCCAGTTCGAGTCGGGCAATGGACGCGTGAACTGGCACGTGCTGCCCGCGTCGAACGAAGTGATCTGGTTCTCCGAGCGCGACAACTGGGGGAATCTGTACCTCTACGACCTGGCCACGGGGCAGCTCAAGCACGAGATCACGCACGGCCCCGGTAACGTGACGCAGCTCCTGCGTATCGACGAGAAGAACCGCGAGCTCTACTTCCAGGGCGTGGGCAAGGAGCCGGGGCGCGATCCGTACTTCCGGCACTTTTACAAGATCGGCATGGACGGCAAGGGGCTGACGCTGCTCACGCCCGAGAACGCCGATCACGACGTGTCGCTCTCGCCGTCTGGTAAGTATCTACTTGATACTTATTCCACGCCGACCACGCCGCAGACGACGGTGATCCGCGACATGAACGGCAAGCTCGTGATGCAGGTCGAAAAGGCGGACATCTCGCGCCTGCTCGCGACCGGTTGGAAGCCGCCGATGCCGATCACGGTCAAGGCGCGCGACGGGAAGACGGACCTGTACGGTCTGATGTACGTGCCGACGCATCTCGACTCGACCAGGAAGTACCCGATCGTCAACCACATCTACCCGGGCCCGCAGACGGGCTCCGTCGGCGGCCGCTCGTTCACGCCGTCGCGCGGCGACGCGCAGGCGCTCGCCGAGCTCGGCTTCGTCGTCGTCGAGATCGACGGCATGGGAACGCCGTGGCGCTCCAAGGCGTTCCACGACGCCTACTACGGCAACATGGGCGACAACACGCTGCCCGATCAGATCGCCGGCATGAAGGAGCTGGCGCAGCGATACAAGTGGATCGACATCGATCGCGCGGGCATCTACGGCCACTCGGGCGGCGGATTCGCCACCGCGGACGCGATGTTCCGCTACCCGGACTTCTTCAAGGTCGGCATCTCGGAGTCGGGCAACCACGACAACCGCGAATACGAGGACGACTGGGGCGAGCGCTATCAGGGTTTGCTCAAGGACGGCAACTATGACGACCAGGCGAACGAGAACATCGCCAAGAACCTCAAGGGCAAGCTGCTCCTCGCGCACGGCACGATGGACAACAACGTGCCGCCGTACAACACGCTGCTCGTGGTCGACGCGCTGATCAAGGCGAACAAGGACTTCGATTTGCTCCTGTTGCCCAACCAGCCGCACGGTTACGGCCCCGACGCCGACTACATGATGCGCCGCCGTTGGGACTACTTCGTGAAGAACCTCCTCGGCACCGAGCCGCCGAAGGAGTTCAAGATCACCCCGCCGGCGAGGTGAGTCTCCGACGCGAGCTGCGGATAACGGCCGGATCATCCGGCTGTTATCCGCAGCAACGTTGTTCCCTCCTCACCGCAGCCAGGTAGTTCCCCGCTCACGACCCCTTACGGTCACTCCCGTACGACAGGGGCGGGATCCGCTCGCCGTTCCGGCAGCAGTCGATGAGAATCTGCAGCCGCTTCTCGCGCGTCTCCGGCTTCTTCGCGCTGGCGACCCAGTGTGAGCTCGTGCGGCGGTAGTACGGCGCTTGCGACTCGAAATACGCCCACGCCTGCTTGTCCGCCTTGAGCCTGGCGAGCGCATCGCCGTCCATCTCGACGCGTCCACGCTCGAACGAATAGATCTGAGATCGCTTCGGGTCGCGTCGCGCGAACGCGGCGCGGCCAGCGTCCGTCATGCGCCCCTGCTGCTCCAGCTCGGCGACCCGCTTGATGTTCACCGCGCTCCAGATGCTCGTCGGCTTCCGCGGCGTGAATCGGATCGAGTAGCTGTCGTCGTCGATGCGGCGGCGAACGCCATCGATCCAGCCGAAGCACAAGGCTTCGTCGACCGACTGCGGCCACGTGAGGCTCGGGCGTCCCGTGTTCACCTTGTGAAAGCCGACGAGCAGCTCCGTCGCGGTCGCGTGATGCGTCACGAGCCAA
>DASZUN010000027.1:0-26430 GCA_035547615.1 Gemmatimonadaceae bacterium
GATCGGCTGCCACGAGTCGCCCTCGTCGTTCGAGCCGTACACCTGCCCGCCCGACGTGCCGAAGTACACGCCGCACGGATCGAGCGAATCGATCGCCATCGCGTCGCGCAGCACGTTCACGTAGCAGTCCTTCTGCGGCAGTCCCTTGGTCAGCGGCTCCCACTCGTTGCCGCCGGTCTTGCTGCGATACACCCGCAGCTTGCCCTCGTGCACGTAATGCTCGGCGTCGCTCTTGATCGGCACGACGTACACCGTCTCCGGCTGGTGCGCGTGCACGTCGATCACGAAGCCGAAGTCCGTCGGCAGATTGCCGCTCACCTCATGCCAGTTCTCGCCGGCGTCGTCGGTGCGCATCACGTCCCAGTGCTTCTGCATGAAGATCGTGCTCGGCCGCGACTGGTGCATCGCGAGATGATGCACGCAGTGGCCGACTTCCGCGTTCGGGTCCGGGATGTACTCCGAACGCAGCCCCTTATTGATCGGTTTCCACGTCTTGCCGCCGTCATCCGTGCGGAACGCGCCGGCCGCCGAGATGGCGATGTAGATGCGATCGGGGTTGTTGCGGTCGATGAGAATTGTGTGAAGACACATGCCGCCGGCGCCCGGCGACCATTTCGGGCCGGAGCCGTGGCCGCGCAGGCCGGACAGCTCATTCCACTCCTTGCCACCATCCTTGGAGAGAAAGAGCGCCGCGTCCTCGATCCCGGCATAGACCGCCTCAGGATCCGTCGTCGATGGCTCGAGATGCCACACGCGCTTGAACTCCCAGGGGTGCGGCGTGCCGTCGTACCACTGGTGCGTGCCGGGCACTCCGTCGTAAGCGAACTTGTTGCCGACCGGCTCCCACGATTTGCCGCCGTCGTCGGAGCGCTGCATGGTCTGGCCGAACCATCCGCTCGTCTGCGACGCATAGATCCGATTCGGGTTCAGCGGAGATCCCTTCATATGGTAGATCTCCCAACCCGGAAAGTGCGGCCCGCTCACGTTCCAGTTCTCGCGCTTGCCATCCGCGGTGAGAATGAACGCCCCTTTCTTCGTGCCGACCAGAACCCGTACGCCGCTCATGCCGTCCCCCGAGAGAACATGTGAATGAGAAGAGCCACCAAACTGAGTCGGACCGCGGCTCCGGGCAATGGCCGGGATGTCACGAAAGCGAAAGCGCGGGACGAGCCGTAGCTCATCCCGCGCTTTCAGTCTGACGAATCAGTGTTCTCGTTCAGTCTCCTTCGGTGTCGAACGCCAGTCCATCCGCCTCTCTCAGCCGCTCGATGACTGATTCCAGCGGTGCGAACACGGGTGCCGTGAGTCCGACGATCGGGCCGATCGATACGCTGATCGCGCGCCGTGCACCCTCTGGCCAATCGGGCATCGACAGCCCGGCAACCAGTCGCCTGATCAATTGTCCGCATTCGCTCAGCAACTGCGCCGCCGTCGAATGCAGCGTCTCGAGGGAGATCTCGAGATCGCGTGTCACGAGCTGCCCTTCCGAATCTCTCCAGGCAGCATCCCCCACCGCCCCCCGCTCCGGCCACACCCCGAGATGTCGAATCTGCTCGGTGCGTCCGTCGTCCGACCTGTGCGACTCGACGGCTGCCGCGAGCGCCAGCGCTACCGACTCCGGATCTGGTACCCCGTACAACGTCACGATGTCTCGCGACGGCCGCTCCGACGAGTGAAGCGGCGACGGGACGGAGTTCACGTGCGCCAGCACCGGCGAGTGATCGGGGTTCTCCTCGAGCATCACGAGGATGTCCATACCCCCTCCCTCCTGTTGGAGTGCTGCGCCCACATCCCTACACCTTCGACGAGCCCAACGCCACCAAAGTTTCAACGGTGCGTGACGGTACGTGTCGGCACGTCACCTGTCCAAACCCGGTGAGCTCAACATTGTTCCTTGTAGAACCGCCGTGCCGTGGCTTCGGTCACATGCGGGCGCATCGCGCGTCGCGTGCGAGGATCAGCGCGTACGAAGATCAGGCACTTCGCAATTCGGGAAGGGCAAAGCGCATGCCCACCACGAGCGCCGCGGCGAACACCAGCGCCAGCACGAGCAGATCGCCGATCGGCAGCACACTCGCCAGACCACTGCCACGCCACTGCGTCACCAGAATCGAGAACGCGAACGCGACCATCGTGGTCAGGATCGCGGCGACGATGTCTCTGCCGTCGAGCCGCCGCGTGACCCAGACGAAGACGACGCTCCACACGAGCATGGCGAGGATGTGGAGCACGAGACCACCGAGCACGAGCCGCGCATCGACGGCGCTCGTCGTCTGATGGGAGAAGGCGGCGCCGATCGCGGCGAACGGAAGCCGTGCGCTGCCCTGGCGGCGGCCCATCGCGATGAGGGCGCCGGTCGTCGCGGCGGCGGTGATGCCGCCGATCACCAGGCTGGAGGAGAGGGGTTGCTCGCGCACGCTTCCAAAGCAAGCGAGCCGCTCGGGGGGACTCAAGGGCTGTTTGCACCACCCGAACGTGAGCGGCTCGCGAGCACGCGGGCTCTCTCGGACTTGCTGCACGCTCGGCACGCCATATCTTGACCGCCTCATGCACGCGGCAGCCAAAACCCAGACCATCCTCGTCGTCGAGGATAGCGCCAATGTCGCGTCGCTCCTCCGGCGCGTACTCAACGACAACGGATACGACGTTCGCGTCGCGTCCGATGGCGACGCCGGGCTCACCACCGCGCTCCAGTGCGAGCCTGACCTGTTGATCCTGGATGTGGGTCTCCCTCGGCGAAATGGCTTCGAGGTGATCCAGGAGCTTCGGCGGAAAGGGATCAACGCGCCCACGCTCATGCTCACCGCGCATCGCACCGTCAGCGATCGCGTGGCTGGCCTGGACGCGGGCGCGGACGACTACCTGACCAAGCCGTTCGATTCGGACGAGCTCGTCGCGCGCGTTCGCGCGCTGCTCCGTCGTGCCGCGCAACACGGCCGAGCCCCGCGCATCTCCGCGGGACCGCTCGCGCTCGACTCGATCACGCGCGAGGTATGGCTCGGCGGCCGACAGATCGCGCTCACCCAGCGCGAGTTCGCGCTGCTCGAGTACTTCATGCGGAACGCCGGCAAGCCGCTCACCCGCGAATCGATCGCGCAGCAGGTCTGGAAGCAGGGCGGCGGCGAAGAAACGAACATCGTGGACGTGTACGTCGCGTACCTGCGCAAGAAGCTCGACGACACGGGTGGCGGAATGCTGCAGACCGTGCGCGGGACGGGGTACGTGCTGGTGCCACCAGAAGCGTGACGTCGAAGCGCGAGTAGCGGAATGCAAAAAGCCCCGGCCAATGGCCGGGGCTTTTCAACTTTGGGACTCTGTGGCTATTGGACGCCGTCAACTTCGACGCAGTCCGGATTGTCCGGGCCCGGCGTGCAGGGCTCGCCAGAACCATAGACATATCCACTGAAGTGCTTGACGCGGCGCCAGATCGTACCAGTCGACAGATCGACGTGCGTTATGACCGACGGATCACTCTGAAAGTCCGCGACCCGACCGGCGCCGAGCGTCGGAGAGTAGTAGACGGCCAGAGCGCGGAGCAACGAATGATTGTTCGCGAAGAAGTTCCGGTTTGCGACAATGATCGGCGCGAACATGTCCGTCGAGAGTCTAACCTGCTGCGCCGGCGAGAAGCGCAGCGAAGGCTGGAAGTCCACCGCGAGACCAGTTGCCGTCAACTGAACCGCCGCGTGGACGTGCAACGGACTATTGAGCGTGACGCAGGGCTTGTCCCATTCGCTCGGGCCGTACGTCGATTGGGCTGGATCGCACACGGCGTTTGCCGGTACCGTGAGCGTGAACAGCCCGACTTGGTACGTGCCACCCGCCGGGCTCAAATCGAAATCACGATACGACAAACCAATCGCGCCCGCCGCAGCGAAATTGAACGCTGGCGCTTGGCCTTCCGGTTTCAGGCTACGTTGGTTTGCCGTCGGCGCAGCCGTAGGCTCGGCGCACGCGGCACCAATCAAAAGAGCCGCAAGAGTCGCGAGCTTCGTCGCAGTAATACGCATATACGAGTTTGGTCAGGGCGAGACAGTCGTCCTGCCCCACTGTTATGGGGCGGCTTCGAAGATATTACGCTGAGAGATTTAGCGCCAGAGGAAATGCACTGTCAGTGAGGGGGATCACGGGACGGCGAGCGCCTCGTAACGCTTTGTCATTTCAGGATATCCAAGAGCCTTCACGCGTTCGCGATACCGCTCGATAGACACTTTGACCTGATCGGGCGCAATCGCCCTCAGTGCATCCGCACAGGTCACAGTCAACCAGGCCGCATTGTACAGATCGGCGGTCTCGGCGAGCACCAGCGCGCGGTCAAAACGACTGATCGCCTCCTGAGTCCGTCCATCCAACGCATCCAGCTTCACAATGAGCGCTTCGGCCAGTTCCCGCCCTTGGAACCAGTCCGGGCGGCTCTGGAGGCGCGCGTGCACTTCGCTGTACGCCTCCCTCGCCTCCCCTCCGCGACCCACCTCCAAGTGACACAGACCGGCGCCAGCCATCGCGCCGATCTCGATGTCGGACTGCCCGATCCGCTGCGCCAGTGGGATCGTCGCATCATACAATTCGGCCGCCGATTCCCAGAGCCCGAGTTCGCGCTCGATATGGGCCATGTTGTAGAGCGCGATCAACTGGAACTCGCTGTGCTTGACACCGGCGAACAGCGCCAGCGCGTCGCCAAGCAGCTCCCGCGCCCGATCGTAGTCGCCACACTTCTGACACAGGACGCCGAGGTTCTGCGCCGCCAGTCCCCACAAATCCGGAATTCCGGCCGAGCGCGCGACGGTAATGGCTCGCGAGAACGCCTGTTGCGCTTCATCGAGTCGCGCTTCGAAGAGCGCCGAAATTCCTAGGTGATTGAAGCTCCTCGCCTGCCCGCGCACATCTCCGACCGCCTCGAATAATGCGAGTGCGTCGGCGAAGGCCTCTCGGGCCTCGCCAGGGGTTTCAGCCACGTGCGCAAGGCCCAGGCGCGTGAGCGCATCGCCGAGCGTCGCACGATCGCCGAGATGCCGCGCCATCTCGACGCAGTCCGATGCGATTCTCACCGCGGTGCGCTGATCACCGAGTCGGCCGTAGGCCTGCGACTGCATCATGAGCAGCGCGACGCGCTCGCGATCGAATGTCAGCCGCTGCGCCTCGGCGTCCAACACAACCAGTGCATCCAGCGTCGCTCGTGCCGGCTGTCCTTGCTCCATGCGCGCGCGCTCCCGCATGCGACGCAGCGTCAGCGCCCGGCGCTCATCAGACTGACTCTGCAGCCACTCAATTGCGAGATCGCAGAGTTCCTCGACCTCGTCGAAGCGGCCCCCCGCTTCGGCGAGGTGCGCCAGCGCGATGCGAATCTCGGCAAGTTCGGCCGGCGTGCTGGCGTTTCGGGCAGCGATTTGGAGATACGCGCCAGCGGCCGCCTGCGCGTAGACCCGCTCCACATTCCGGGCGGCTTCCTGTGCCCACGAATACGCGTCGGTGCTCTTCCCCGCCGCATCGAAGTGCATGGCGATCTCGCCGGCACGCTCCGGCCGCTGCTTGACGAGCGCTTCCGCAACGCGCTCGTGCAAGCCGCGGATGCGGTCGCGCGAGATGCTCTCGACCAGCACCTCCGCGATCTCGTCATGCGCGAACACGAATCCTCCGCGCTTGCGCTCGTACGTCGGCCGGAGAAGGCCGGAGAGCAGCGCCTCCGAGATCGCGAGCTTCACGGCAGCCTCGCTCCCCGCACCGGCCCCCACGAGCAGCCCGATGTCGAACTCGCGGCCGATGATCGCGGCCGTCGCCAGCACCGCCTGCGTACTCGACGAGAACCGGGCCAGCCGCGCACCGATCAGCGCCGCGCGCCCCTGTGGGAGGCGCAGCTCGGAGACTGGCCGCCACTCCCAGCGCGTTCCGTTGTGCCAGACGGCGCCGTCCTCGACGAGCGCGCGCAGCAGCTGCGAGATGAAGAGCGGATTCCCCTCGGAATGCCGATACAGGAACGCGAGAAACTCGCGCGCGACTGGCTGGCGGTGGAATGCCGCCTCGAGCCACTGCTTCACCTCCTCGCGCGTGAGTCGGGAAAGCGTCAGCTCGCGCGTGATCTCGTGCCGCTTCAGCATCTCGCGGTGCTGCGACGTGTCGTACACCGAATCCGGACGCTGCGCCATGCACAGCATGATGCGATCGGTGTCGAGCAGTCCGAGAAGATGCTCGAGCGCATCCCACGACGTGCTGTCCGCCCACTGCATCTCGTCGAGCACCAGCACGAGCGGACGCGAGGCGGCGAGCAGCCGAACATAATCGGCCAATTCTCCGAGCAGCCGGTACTGGCTGCCGACGGCCGCGGCGGCGCCGACCTCGCCGAAGGAACGCTCCAGATGCTGGAGCTCCTTCCACTCGCGCTCCGCGGGCGTCGCGAATCTGCTCGTCGCTTTGAGCAGTGACGACCAGACGGCATACGGCAGCGGCGATTCAGACTGCGGCGACGCCGCCATCACGAACACCCCGCCCCGCAACCGCACCTCCGACTCGAGCTGCCGCAGCAGCATCGCCGTGCCCGTCCCCGTCTCGCCGAACACGGTGACCACGCGCGGCTGCCCGGAGCACGCCTCGTCGAGCCAGCCCGTCAATGCCGCGAGTTCCTGCACGCGCCCGGCGAATCGGTCGATCGAGAGCGGCCGGTGCAGCGCCTCGTGGTGCGGCAACGGCGCGGCGGATGCCCCATCGCGCCCCTGCGACTGAATCCGCGTGAGGGCCTGTCGCGACGCGCTCAGGAGAGCCTCGTAGCTCGCACCGTTCTCCGGCGCCGCCGCGGCGCCGATCGAGAGCGTCAGCGGCCCGAGTCCGTCGCCGAAGGCGTGGATGCGCACCGCCGCGCACAGGCGCTCGCCCACCGAACGGCCGTCGTCGGCGGTCGCGCCGACGAGGACCATCACCAATCCGCCCTCGAATACGCCCACGTGGTCGTCGCCGCGCAGCGTGTGCCGCACGATCTCGGCGACGGCGCCCACCGCGGACTGCGTCGAGCGCAGCGCGCCCGCGGCGTCCGGCGGCTCGGGCGGATCCACCTCGGCGACCAGCACCGCCACCGGCGCGCGGGGCGCGGCCCCAGCCACCGCGGCCTGCGCGGCGGCTGTGAATTCGTCGGGAGAGCGGTAGAAATGAGGCACGGCGGGCGGGATCCAGCTTCGTGACGTGACGCGCGACACGCATTCCGTGTGTCGCCTCTCAAACCGTAGGACACGCCCAAGACCGACGCAAGGCCGTTCGCGTCACGGAAGATGACGCGGCGTTAACGATGGGTCGCCAACCGCGTCTACCGAGCAGACTTCAACGGCACCGATCCATGCCCACGCGCTCGATCTGCTCAGTGTTTGCCCTCGTGCTTCTGGCGGGCTGTGCCGCACAGCCGCACCAGGCCGCGCCCATGATGCCGTCCCAGGCGTCCGCCGCGTCCGAACCGCGCGAACTGCTGCCCGACGAACAAATTCAGCAAGTGCTCAATCGCCTGACCTTCGGCGCGCGGCCGGGTGACGCGGCGCAGGTGCGCGCGATGGGCGTGGACAACTGGATCGACCGGCAACTGCACCCCGAGCGCATTCCGGACCCGCGCGCGGACTCGCTCATGTCGCACTACGCCGTGTTCGCGATGCAGACGCCGGACATCATCCGCGACTTCAACGTCGTGCAGCGGTTGCAGCGTCAGGTGCAGCAGGCGGGCACGAACGACACGTCGCCCAACAAGGCGGCCACGCGCCGCGAGATCCTGGCCCGAAACCCGGAGCTCGCCGAGACGGCGATGCGCGCGCGCCAGATGGTCGGCGCGGTGGAGTCGGCCAAGCTCGCACGCGCCGTCGTGAGCGACCGGCAGCTCGACGAGGTGATGACGGACTTCTGGGAGAATCACTTCAGCGTCTACGCCGGCAAGGGGCAGGTACGGCTCTTCCTCACCGACTACGACGAGAACGTCATTCGCCCGCGCGCGCTCGGGAAATTCCGCGACCTGCTCGGCGCCGTGGCGAAGAGTCCCGCGATGCTCTTCTTCCTCGACAACTGGCAGAGCGCCGCCGACAGCGCGCACCCCACGCTGATCCCACGCGTCGTGCGACCGGGACAGATTCCGCCGGCGCTCCGCCGCCGGCTCGAGAACGCGACGCCGGAGCAGCGCGCCAAGATCATGGCGCAGGTGAAGGCGCAGGCCGAGCGCGGGCTGAACGAGAATTACGCACGCGAGCTGATGGAGCTGCACACGCTGGGCGTGGACGGCGGCTACACCCAGAAGGACGTGCAGGAAGTCGCCCGCGCGCTGACGGGCTGGACCTTCAACCGGCAGACGGGCGCGTTCGTCTTCAACCCGCGCATTCACGATGCGGGCGCGAAGGTGATCCTCGGCCAGAAATTCCCCGCCGGCCACGGCGAGGACGAGGGCGAGCGCGTGCTCGACATCCTGGCCGCGGCGCCGCAGACGGCGCACTTCATTACGACCAAGCTCGCGCGGCACTTCGTGAGCGACGATCCGCCGCCGGCGCTGGTCGATCGCTGCGCGAACACGTTCGAGCACACGCAGGGCGACATCCGCGAGACGCTGCGCTGCATCATCACCTCGCCCGAGTTCTTCAGCCGCGCGGCGTACCGCGCGAAGGTGAAGACGCCGTTCGAGGTCGTGGCGAGCGGATTGCGCGCGCTCGACGCACGGCCCGACACCACGCCGCGCACGTCGCAGATCGTGGCACGCATGGGCGAGCCGATCTTCGGGCACCAGACGCCGGAGGGCTGGCCGGATCGCGGCGACGCGTGGATGAACACGGGCGCGATCCTCAATCGGATCAACTTCGGCCTGGCGATGGCGGCCGGCCAGGTTCCCGGCGCGCGCATCGCGAACGTGCCGCAGCTCGCGGAGCTTCGCACGCTGCCGCGCGAGCAGCAGGTGGACAGCGTGGTCAAGGAGCTGCTGGGCGGGCAGGTCGCGCCGCAGACGCGCGAGGTGCTGCTCTCGGGCGAGAACCCGATGCTCGGCAAGGCCACGGACTCGGGTGGCATGGCGCCGGCGATGCGCGATTCGACCGGCATGGGCGGCGGTCGAGGCCGCGGCGGCGGCGCGCTGATCGGCAAGGGCTTCCCGCGGGGGCGCGCCGGGCAGCCGCCGCCGGGCTTCGGACGCGCGGTGAACCTGCAGGGCCTCCAGCAGGTGGTCGGACTGGCGCTGGGCGCGCCGGAGTTCCAGCGTCGTTGAGGCACGATCGTCGTTATCAAACACGAATGAGGATTATATGAATCGCCGAGTGTTCATGAAGTCCGGCGCGATGGCGCTGGCGACGATGGGGCTCAACCCCACCTTCCTGCGGCGCGCGGTGTTCGCGCAGGACCTGCTCAGGGGCGCCGCGATGAACGGCAACCGGCGCGGCAAGGTGCTGATCGTGCTCTTCCAGCGCGGCGCCGCGGACGCGCTCAACGTCGTCGTCCCGTTCGGCGAGAAGGCGTACTACGCGATGCGCCCCACGATCGCCGTGCCGGCGCCGGTGTCCGGCTCGGCGCAGTCGGCGATCGATCTCGACGGCTTCTTTGGGCTGCACCCGGCGCTCGCGCCGTTCAAGCGCCTGTGGGACGACGGCATCCTCGCGCCGGTCCACGCCGTGGGCTCGCCGAGCAACACGCGATCGCACTTCGACGCGCAGGATTACATGGAGTCCGGCACGCCGGACAACAAGAGCACCCGCGACGGCTGGCTCAACCGCTATCTCGCGGTGAAGGGCACGTGCGACGAGTGCAAGATCCGCGACGAGCACGGCAACGAGGTCGCCTCGCCGTTCCAGGCGGTGTCGATGACGCCGCAGACGCCGCGCATCCTCGAGGGGCCGGCCGCGTCGGTCGCGATGAACAGCCTGGACGAGTTCACGATTCGCACGACCGGCACGCAGGCCGAGGCGATCGAGGCGCTGTACATGACGGGCAGCTCGGACGTGGTGCACGCGGCGGGCGGCGAGATGTTCGAGGCGATGAAGATTCTCAAAGCGGCGAACCCGCAGCGGTACATGCCGGAGAACGCGGCGGACTATCCGCGCTCGCCATTCGGCCAGCACCTCAAGCAGATCGCGCAGTTGATCAAGGCCGATGTGGGACTCGAGATCGCGTTCGCGGACGTGGGCGGTTGGGACACGCACGTGAACCAGGGCGGCGCCACGGGCCAGCTGGCGAACCGACTGGACGATTTCTCGAAGTCGATCGCCGCGCTCACGCAGGACCTGGGCAATCGCATGGCGGACGTGGCGATCCTCACGATGTCCGAATTCGGCCGCACGGCGCACCAGAATGGCAACGGCGGCACGGACCACGGCCACGCGACGGCGATGTTCGTGATCGGCGGCGACGTGAAGGGCCGCAAGGTGCACGGCAAGTGGCCCGGGCTCGAGCCGGAGCAGCTCAACGAGGGCCGCGATCTCGCGCTCACGACCGATTTCCGTTCAGTGTTCTCCGAAGTCGCGTTCAAGCACCTGGGCGCGGCGAAGATGGACGCCGTGTTCCCCGGATTCACGGGCGATCCGTCGCAGTGGCTGGGGATTCTCTAGGCCGCTGACGCGACGTGGGTCAGCGGGCTCCGCATGACCCATGTCACGACGGCGAGGCACGTCGGTTGCGCTGGTGAAGCGCAACATCTCAGCGTGCATCGAATGTCGGCACATCAATCGGAGCACCTCCAGCCAGCACTGGAGCGCGCGACCACTACGCTCAGGCAGGCGCTGGATGCCGCGTGCAGCACGGATCTCGATCGCGCGGACACCGGCGAATTCATTCGCGTCGAGGAGATGCTCGCGATCGCGAACGAGGCGGCCAAGGAGGCGATCTCGGTGCGTCGGCGGCTGGCGCGCGAGTCGAAGTCCGCGACGCCCGCGGACGCACCGGGCGATGCGGCAGCGAGCGATACCGGAGCCGGCAGTTCGCGGGAGATCACCGGACGGGATGGCCGCCGCTGGACGGTGTTCGCCGTGCACCCGTCAGGATCCACGGGCCGGCCATCGGTCCGCGAGCGCTTTCGCGACGGCTGGCTCGCGTTCGACTGCGGGAACGAGACGCGGCGCGTCGCGCCGATCCCGGACGGGTGGCAAGGACTCCCGGACGCCGATCTGCTCGCGCTCTGCCTCGCCGCGGAAGCGGCCCCCCGCCGGGCGCCGTGAGGCTCGTTAGAGTTTACTAATCGCGCCGCTCGACGGGCCGCGAGCCGGTGTGCGGCGTGCGCCCCACGGGCTCGGCGGCCGCGCAGAGCTCGCGGAGGCGATCGGGCCCCGCCTGCTCCCAGCCGTCCGGGATGGGCGCGAGCCGACGCCGGCCGGCCGGCGACTCGAACGTCAGCCAGCCGTGCTTGAGCATCCCCGCCACGCCGGCGGAGAACGGCAAGGTGCTCCAGACCACCCATCGCACGCCCTTGGCGTCCACGAATTCGCGCATCGGCACGCCCGACCGATGGGCAAGTCCGATTCCAGTCGCGCTCGCCGGTGATTCACGTCACAACGCGCGCGTGACTCGGCACACGGTGCCTGGTCCGGCGTCGGATGCTTCGGTGCGCTCGGGTCACGTGGCGCCGCGCTTGCCTGCCGTCGCAGATTTCCGGTTCAGAGCCGCTGCCGCGCACCCGGGCCCCATGAAGAGCGACCACCCACGCTCGTCGCGACAGCGGTACGCCGCCTTCGTCGACGACTACAAGCACCGCCGCCTCGACGCGGCGATCGAGGCGGAGCGCGGCGGCAGCCCGGGCGAGGCGGCCGCCGCGAAATCGGGCGCCGCCCCGACGCGCTGGTGGCGCCGCCGCTCGCCGCACCGACGGTATCTCACCGCGTACGTCCACTGGCTCCGTCCGCATCGGTACGCGGTCGCCCTCGTGTTCGCGCTCGCCGTGGTGGGCGGCGGACTCGATCTCGTCGAGCCGCTGTTCATGCGGTTCATGATCGACCACGTCCTGCTCGACCGCGCGCTCACGACCGTGCAGCGGCTCTCGCGCCTCGAGCTGACGGGGATCGTGTTCCTCCTCGTCATCATCGTCTCCAACCTCCTGGGCGCGCTCAAGGACTATCGTCAGCGACTGCTGAACGTGCGCCTCATGCTCACGCTCCGGCGCGCGCTGTTCCATCGCCTGATGCACCTGCCGCTCCCCGCGCTGTGGGAGATGAAGACGGGCGGCATCCTCTCGCGGCTCTCAGGCGACGTCGAGACGACCACGGGCCTGTTCCAGATGGCGTTCATGTCGCCGGCGATCGCCGTCATTCGCCTGGCGATCGCGGTGGGCATCCTGCTCTCGCTCAACTGGCGCCTCGCGCTCACCGCGCTCGGGCTCGTGCCCGGCGTGATGCTGATCAGCTTCACGTTCGCGCGGCGCGTGCGCCCGATCTACCGCGTCACGCGCAAGGACGCGGAGATGATCGACGGGCGCGCGGGCGAGACGTTCAGCGGCATTCGCGTCGTGCGCGCGTTCCGGCGCGAGCTCGCGGAGCTGCTCGAATACATGCGCGGGCGGCACGCGGTGCTCCGGAAGGAGATGTTCGCGCACCGGCGGGAGCTGGTGATCTGGACCGCGTGGAGCCTGCTCCTCGGGATCGTGAACGTGGCGATCCTCTGGTACGGCGGCTGGCTCGAGATCCGCGGCCGCGCGTCCGTGGGCGACATCATGGCATTCCAGTGGTACACGTTCCAGCTGCTCAATCCCGTGTGGACGATCGTGAACTCGTTCTCCGAGTTGCAGCGGTCGCTCGCGGCGATGGAGCGTGTGTTCGACGTGCTCGAGATGCCGCCGGACAAGCCCGACCAGCCCGACGCGCGCACCGCCCCGCGAGACGTGCGTGAGATCCGGTTCGAGCACGTGGAGTTCGAGTATCGCGAAGGACGGCCCGTGGTGCGCGACTTCAGCGTGAGCGTGCCGGGCGGCGCGGTCGTGGCGCTCGTCGG
This sequence comes from Gemmatimonadaceae bacterium, assembly GCA_035547615.1. Taxonomy (GTDB): domain Bacteria; phylum Gemmatimonadota; class Gemmatimonadetes; order Gemmatimonadales; family Gemmatimonadaceae; genus JAQBQB01. The sequence goes on from DASZUN010000027.1 coordinate 12,910, forward strand.
CCGCAGCGGCGCCGGCAAGACGACGATCACCGATCTCGTGGCGCGCTTCCACGATCCCACGCGCGGACGCATCCTGCTCAACGGCACCGATCTTCGCGACTTCCGGCTCGGCAGCTATCGCGACCTGCTCGCGATCGTGCAGCAGGACACGTTTCTCTTCGACGGCAGCGTGCGCGACAACATCGCGTACGGACGCTTCGACGCGAGCGACGAGGAGGTCGTGCGCGCGGCGAAGCTGGCGAACGCGCACGAGTTCATCGTCGAGCTGCCCGACGGCTACGACACGTTCATCGGCGAGCGCGGGGTGAAGCTGTCGGGTGGCCAGCAGCAGCGGCTCGCGATCGCCCGCGCGTTCGTGAAGGCGCCGAGCATTCTGATTCTCGACGAGGCGACGAGCAACCTCGATACGGAGAGCGAGCAGCTCATCCAGGCCTCGATGGCCGAGCTGCTCGCCGGCCGCACGACGTTCGTCATCGCGCATCGACTCTCGACCGTGCGTCGCGCGGACATGATCCTGCTCATGGAAGACGGACGCATCATCGAGCGTGGCAGCCACGAATCACTCATGCACGCGCGCGGCGTGTACTACGGCATGGTGATGCGGCAGGCCGAGGCATCGGCGGATACCACACCCATTCTCACGTGACCGACACCTCCGATCCGCGCGACGCATTCCTGCGCGCCGCTTTCTGGCACGGCGGCCTCGCCGACGCCGAGGCGATCCGCGCCGAGCATCCGGACATCACCGGGTCGAGCATCCACGTCGCCGCAACCCTCGGCGACGATGCGGCGGTCCGCCGGTTCATCGGCGAGGACGCCGCCAACGCCACCGCCACGGGCGGTCCGCGCGACGCCGAGCCGCTCGTGTATCTCTGCTTCTCACGCTATCTCGCGTACGACGCTTCGCGCTCCGACGCGTTTCTCCGGACCGCGACGGCGCTGCTCGACGCCGGCGCCGACCCAAACGCCGGCTTCTTCGACAGCGAGCACACGCCGCACCCGGAGTGGGAGAGCGCGATCTACGGCGCCGCGGGCGTGGCATTCCACGCCGGACTCACCGCGCTCCTCCTCGATCGCGGCGCCGATCCGAACGACGCCGAGACGCCGTATCATGCGCCGGAGACGTACGACAACGGCGCACTCACGGTCCTGCTCGGGAGCGGGAAGCTCGATGAGCAAAGTCTCAACACGATGCTCGTTCGCAAAGCCGACTGGCACGACCTCGAGGGGATGCGGCTGTGCCTCGACCACGGCGCCGATCCGAACTTCATGGGCCGGTGGGGCCGAACGGCGCTGCACCACGCGGTGCTGAGCGACAACCGGCTCGAGATCGTCGAGCTGCTGCTCGATCGCGGCGCCGATCCAACGCTCGTGGCAACGAACCTCGGCCATGGCGGGCCGCCGCGCCCCGGCCATTCGGCCATCGCACTGGCCGCGCGGCGCGGGCGAGCCGACATCCTCGATCTCATGGCGCGCCGCGGCGTGCCGATCCTGCTCGAGGGCGTCGATCGCCTCATCGCCGCCTGCGCGCGCGGCGAGGGACTCGAGGCGCAGACGCTCGCGGCCGCGGAGCCGGAGTCCCTGAAGCAATTGCTCGCCGAAGGCGGCGCGGTGCTGGTGGAGTTTGCCGGCAACGACAACGCGGTGGGCGCCGCGCTGCTCCTCGAGCTCGGCATACCGGTCGACGCGCCGCACGCGATCGGCGAGAGCTACTTCGGCACAACGGCCGCCACGACCGCGCTGCACGCGGCCGCCTGGCGGGCGGCGCACGATACCATGGACATGCTCATCGCGCGCGGCGCGGACGTGAACGCACGCGACGGAAACGGGAACACGCCGCTCATGCTCGCGGTTCGTGCCTGCGTCGATTCGTACTGGAGCAACCGCCGCTCGCCGCGCTCCGTGAAGGCGCTGCTCGGCGCGGGCGCAAGCAAAAGCGGCGTATCCGCTCCCACCGGATACGCCGCGATCGATGAGCTGCTGCGCGACTGACTCAGTTCTTCGTCAGCTTCAGGTTGGAGACGATCACTTCGGTGTTGTGCGCCGAGCGCACGCCGTACACGCCGTCGGTCGACTTGAGCTTGCCCGCGGTGACGAGCGCGGACTTGTCGTAGCTCGCGACTTCCTTGCCGTTGATCGAGCACGAGACCCTGTTGCCCTTCACCGACATGGCGACGTCCTGGGTCACGGGCTGGCCGGGCGCGGCCGCCTTGTGCACGGCCGGACTCGCCTCGCCCTCGCGGCCGTTCATCTGGAACGGACGCGGCCCGAAGCCGCGCACGATGAAGTTCCCGTCGCCGTACGCCGCGCAGTACAGGTAGCTCGCGTTCGGCGTCCCCATGTCGTTGCCCGCGATCATGATCCCGTACGGATGCGGATGATCATTCAAGTTCATGTATTTCGGTTCCGTGAACGTCGCGCTCACGGTGTAGTCTCCGCTCGCCGTGTTCGCCGGGTTCCAGTACGTCGCGGCCGGCCCGGTCGTGATGTGGAATCCGTTGCCCTCGGGCGCGAACTTGGCGCTCGTGATCGGCGCGTTGCGGTCCGCGGTGCCCTGCCAGCCCGGGACCGAGATGCCGCCGCCGGCGACCGCCTTCGACTGGTCCATCCGCATGCCGCCCATCTGATTCTGGGCGAGGGCGAGCTGCGGCAACAGCGCCACGGCGCTCGCGGCGAGCGCAAGGTGAACACGACGCATGACGACTCCTCTCATAGAGATGTGGAATTCACCTGAAGAATACACGCGGCCCGCGGCGGCGGATGTAAAGATCTCACCAGTGGATGATCTTGCGCAGAATGTTTCCGATGCTGCGCCCGACGTTGCCGATCGGATCGTTCGGGCGGCCCGGCTGCACGGAGATGTTCCCGTTGTCGTCGATCGCGATCTGCCCGGCCGGCGGCCCGGTGTGCAGATGGCACTCTTCCTTGGGCTCGCTGCCAGGCTTGAACCACTCGCGCCGGCGGGTGGGGCACCAATCCGTCGCCAGCTCGCCGCTCTCGGGATCGACCACGGCCGAGACCATGCCGTCGGGCGGCGTGAACGCGGCGCCACGCGGCTCGTGCCAACCGTTGCGGTAGAACTCGGCCCATGCCGGCGCGGCGAGCCGGCCGCCCGTCGCATTGTATTCGATCTGGCGCGGCGTGTCGTAGCCGAACCAGATCCCCGCGACGAGCGTCGGCGTATATCCGACGAACCACGCATCCTCGCCGCTGTTCGTCGTCCCCGTCTTTCCGGCGATCGGACCATCGAGCCCCATGTCCCGGATCGTCCGACCGGTCCCGAAATCCACCACGCCCTCGAGCATCTGGGTCATCTCGTACGCGTCGCGCGGGTCCATCACCGGCACGCGCTCGACCTCGCTCGACCAGAGGAGCGTACCGTCCGGCGCCTCGATGCGGGTAACGAGCCGCGGCTTCACGCGCACGCCGCCGTTGGCGAACGGCGCGTACGCCGACACGAGCTCCACCGGCGTCACGCCCTCGGCCCCGAGGGCGATCGACGGTACCGGTGAGAGCGGACTGGTAATGCCGTTCTTCCGCGCGGCGGCGATCACCGCGCGCTCGCCGACCGCGCGACTCACGCGCACCGTCGCCGAGTTTGCCGAGAGCAGCAGGGCGCGGGCGAACGTGATCCGGCCGTTGTACTCGTCGTTGTAGTTGGCCGGCTGCCAGATCGTGCGACCGATCTGCACCTGGACCGGATCGTCGTCCACTTCCCAGCCCGGCGTGTAGCCCGCGGCGAGCGCCGCCTCGTACACGAACGGCTTGAACGCCGAACCGGGCTGGCGCCGCGCGTCGAACGCGCGGTTGAACCCGCCGCGCTGCGTGCGGTGGCCCGGCACCACGGCGCGAATGTCCCCCGTGGCCGGATCGAGCGCGACGAGCGCGCCCTGCACGCTCTCGCCGCCGCCACCCATCGAGGACTCGGACTCGCGCGTGATCTCGGCCATGTGCCGCGTCATCGTCCGATCGGCCGACCGCTGCAGCGTGTAGTCGATCGTCGTGTAGACGTTGACGTCGCCTTCCTTGAGCACGTCGGGCGCGACCGAGTCGACGAGCGCGCGAACGGCGTCGAGCGCGCTCGGCTCGTTGGCGATCGACGGCCGCCACTCGTTCGCGGCGATCCGGATCGGTGAGGCTTCAGCCGCTTCGGCTTGCGAGTCGGTGATATAGCCCTGGTCCGCCATCAACGAGAGCACCAGGTTGCGCCGCTGTTTGGCCAGGCGCTCGCTGTGTCGGGGATTGTACGCCGAGGGCGCCTTGGGCAGCCCGGCGAGCAGGGCCGCTTCGGGCAGAGTGAGCTTATCGACGTTCTTGCCGAACAGGTCCAGGCTCGCCGCCTCCACGCCATTCACCCCGTTGCCGAGGTAGATGACGTTGAGGTAGTGCTCGAGGATCTGGTCTTTCGTGAGATCGCGCTCGAGCAGCCGCGAGATGCGGAGCTCGATCAGCTTGCGGCGCAGCGAGCGCCCGTGGTAGCGATCGGCCAGAAAGCTGTTGTGCGCCACCTGCATCGTGATCGTGCTGAAGCCCTGCCGGATCCCGCCCGCGCTCAGGTTGCGGAAGACCGCGCGGAACACGCCGCGCCAGTCGAGTCCGTTATGTTCATAGAAGCGGCGATCCTCGGTGGCGACGAACGCATCCTGCACCTGCTTGGGCACGATGCCGATCGGCACGTTCACGCGGCGGATGTTCTCCAGGTGGCCGATCAGCTTTCCATTCCGATCGTAGACGTTGCCGCCCTCGCTCGGGTGGAAGGCACGGATTTCCGCGGTGGTGGGACATCCGGCGAAGCCGCACGTGCCGAGCCATGCGTCGAGCGCGCCGACGCCCACACAGGCGACGAGGAGCAGCGCGAGCCACGGCCAGTGTCGGCGAAGCCAGCGCGACGGCGGATCATTCGGATCCGGTCGCAGGCGATGGCGGAGGACGGCGAGGCGGCGGTGAAGAGTAGTGACGGTCACGCGTTTGGGGTGGTGAACACTCTACAGATTGGTACGCTCCTCGCTTTGGGAGGTTTCCTCGGAGCGGGCTGCGGGACGCGGGACTGCAAGTAGCGGGCGCAACAACCATTCCTAGACGGAAGCAGACAATCATGTCGGTGAGAAGCATCGGTGCGGTGATCTCGGTCGCATTGCTCGCGGCGTGCGGCTCGGGGAAGCAGGGCAAGGTCGTGGCGAACGGCGAGGTGGCCTCGGCGAGCACCGGGTCGCAGCCCGCGGCGGGAACGGCACAGACCGCCGCGGATCCGGGCCCCAGGCTTCCGGCCAATCACATGGGGCGCATCCCCGTGCTCGAGTATCACGTGATCGCCGGTACGCAGAACGCGCTCTACACGCGCACCGTGGCGAGCTTCAAGGCGGATCTCGAGGACGTGTACAAGCGCGGCTATCGGCCGATCACGATCGCGCAGATGCTCGACAAGAATTTCAGCGACGTGCCGGACGGGATGTCGCCGGTGGTGTTCGTGTTCGACGACGCGTCGCCATCACAGTTCTCGTACATCCAGGGCGCCGACGGCAAGCTGACGATCGACCCGAACAGCGCGGTCGGGATCTGGGAAGACTTCATGAAGACGCATCCCGGCTGGAAGAACCGGGGCACGTTCTGCATGCTGAACGGCGCCGCGGCGGGCCACAACTTCTTCGGCGACAACCCGAAGTTCGGGGGCCAGCAGAAAACCTGGCGCTTCCAGAAGGTGAAGTGGCTCGCCGACAACGGCTTCGAGCTGTGCGACCACACGATCTGGCACATGAAGCTGAACAAGTACCCCGACGCAGCGGTGCAGCAGCAGATCGCCGGCAACCTGATGGCGATCGATTCCGCCGTGGCGGGCTACAAGGTGCGCACGATGGCGCTGCCGTACGGGCTGTGGCCGCAGAACAAGTCGCTCGCCTGGCAGGGGTCGTGGACCGATCCGAAGACGGGCGTCGCGCACCCATATCACTTCGACGCGGTGCTCGAGGTCGCCGGCGGCCCCACGCGGAGTCCGTACGATCCGCAGTTCGACCCGCACCACATCACGCGGATCCAGGCCGTGGCGAACGACATTCACACCACGCTCGACCAGCTCGACAAGACGAAGACGCGGTTCGTGAAGTAGCCGGGTCGCGCCGGATCCCCTGAAACAACCCTTTCGGGGGATCCGTTGTCCAAGCCATAGACCGTCTATCCCCCAGACCACCTATGGCTCCGAAACGCGACCTCCTCCCGGGCACCCTCGACATGCTGGTGCTCAAGATCCTCAGCGCCGGCCCGCTCCACGGCTACGGGATCGCGCTTCACCTGCGGGAATTCTCCGACGACGTCCTGCAGGTGGACGAAGGCTCGCTCTACCCCGCGCTGCAGCGCATGCGCCAGCGCGGCTGGCTCAAGGCGGAATGGAAGCAGACGCCCAACAACCAGCGGGCGCGCTACTACACCATCACCGCGGCGGGACGCAAGCAGCTGGGCGAACAGACGACCGGCTTCACCGAGCTCGTGAACGCGATCCACCGCGTCATGCGCTCCGTCTGACCGCCAAGGCAGCTGCCATGACGATCCGTGAATTGCTCGCGCGCGTGCGCGACCGGCTGCGCCGCGACACGCTCGCCGCGGACTTCGACGAAGAGCTGCGGCTGCACGCGACGCTCGCCGCCCGCGACGGGCAGCGCGTCGCCAACGCCACGCGCCTGCGCGAGGACACGCGCGACGCCTGGACCCTGGGCGTGCTCGACGATCTGCTGCACGACGTACGGTATGCCGCCCGCGTCCTGCGCCGGAACGCGGGGTTCACGCTCGCCGTGGTCCTGACGCTCGCGCTCGGGATCGGCGCGAACACGGCGATCTTCAGCGTCGTGCACGCGGTGCTGCTCGAGCAGCTCCCGTACGCCGATCCCGACCGGCTCGTGTCGGTCTGGGAGGTGCCCGACGGATCGCGCGACGCGCGCTACGCCGCGTCCTATCCCGACATCATCGATTGGCAGCGCGGCATGAAAGCGTTCAGCGGACTCGCGGGCTACGGCTTCAATCGATACGAAGCGAGTGGACCCGAGGGGATCGACGAAGCGCGCGCGGTGATCGGGATGCCGACGCTCTATCAGGTGATCGGCGCCCGGCCGGTCCTGGGGCGCATGCCCAGACCGGACGAGGCGTATCTCCGAGTCGTGGCGATCAGCTACCGCTTGTGGCAGCGGCGGTATCACGGTGATGCGACGGTGATCGGGCGCACGGTGCTCCTCGATCACAAGCCGTTCACCATCGTCGGCGTGCTGCCGGCGGGCTTCCACTTCCCCACGCCCGACATCGATCTCTGGACGTCGTTCCAGCCGATCACCGAGTTGGCACCGCAGGGCGGCCAGCCGAATCCCTGGACGACGCAGCGCGGACTGCACGCGTTCGGCGTCGTCGCGCGCGTCGCGCCGCACGTCACCATGCGACAGGCCGAGGCGGATCTCGAGGCGGTGGACAAGCGGCTCGCGGCCGCCTATCCCGACGATGACTCGGGCCGTTCCATCCGGCTGCACTCGGTGCGTGACGACACCGTCGGCGGCGTGCAGCGGGCGCTCTGGACGATGCTCGGCGCCGCGGGGCTCGTCCTCCTGCTCGGCTGCGTGAACGTCGCGCACCTGCTCATGGCGCGCATGTCCGCGCGCCGCCGAGAGCTGGCGGTGCGGCGCGCGCTGGGCGCGCATCGCAGCCGAGTGGCGCGGCAGCTCGTCACGGAGAGCGTGCTGCTCGGGACGATCGGAGGAGCGGCCGGCGTAGGCGTCGCGGTGGTCGCGACCCGTCTGCTCGTCCGCTACGCACCCGCCGACATCCCGCGACTCGAGAACGTGCACGTCGATGCGGCCACACTGCTCTTCGCGCTCTCGATCTCGATCGCCACCGGTCTGCTGTTCGGCGTGGCGCCCGCGATGCTGGCGTGGCGATCCGGCGCGCCCGACGCGCTTCGCGAGCAGTCGCGCGGCGGCACGGCGGGACGCGCGACGGCGCGCGCCCGGTCGGCGCTGACCGCGCTCGAGGTCGCGCTCGCGGTGGTGCTGCTCGTCGGTGCGGGGCTGATGATTCACAGCTTCGCGCGGCTGGTCTCGGCCGACATCGGCGTGCAGCGCGACGGCGTGCTCGCCTTTCACGTCACCTTCCCGCGCGACGCCTATCCCGGCGTGGTCGCGAAGATGAGCGCGATCGACCGCATGCTGGGTGGCATCCGCGCGATTCCCGGTGTGACGGCAGCCGGTGCGAGCACGAGCATGCCGCCCTCTCGCATGCAGGAATCCGTCGCCTTCTCGATCGAGGGGCAGCCCGCGCCCCCGGCGGGTCACGAGCCGCAGGCGATCTACGTTCCCGCGACGGCGGGCTTCAACGACGCGCTTGGCATTGCGCTGCTACAGGGCCGCTGGTTCACGAGCGGAGACGACTCGAGCGCGACACCGGTCGTGATCGTGAGCCGCTCGCTCGCGCGCCGGTATTTCCCGCGTGGCGACGCGCTCGGGCACCGCATGCGCATCGACGGCCGGCTGCGACCGGTCGTTGGCGTGGTGGGCGACGCCGCGTACGAAGGCGTTGGCGCGCCGCTCACGCCGCAGGTGTACGTCCCTTTCGCGCAGGCGCCGTGGCCTGGCGTCTGGGTCGCGGTTAAGACGAACGGCGAGTCCGGCGCGGCGATGCCTGCGATTCGCGCGGCGGTGTCGGGCGTCGATCCTCAGCTCGACGCGCGCGAGCTGCAGCCGCTGAGCAATCTGATCGGCGCCTCGGTGACTCGTCCGCGGTTCCAGACCTGGCTGATCGGCACGTTCGGCACGCTGGCGCTCGTGCTCGCGATCGTCGGGATCTACGGGGTGATCGCGTACGGCGTCGCGCAGCGGACTTCAGAGATCGGTCTTCGCCTCGCGCTCGGTGCGACGGCGCCACGCGTCGTCGCGCAGGTGCTGCGCGGCGGACTGTCGCCGGTGCTCGTCGGTCTCGCGGTCGGACTCGGCGCCGCGTTCGCGTTCTCCCGGGTAATGGTAAGCCTTTTGTACGAAGTGGCGCCGACCGATCTCTCGACGTTCGCCGCGGTAAGTGCCGCGCTGCTCGGCGCTTCGCTGCTGGCGGCCTATGTGCCGGCGCGGCGCGCGGCGCGCATCGACCCGAGCTCCGCAATGCGCAGCGACTGAAACCCGCCGTGCGGCGCGCGCCGTAGTCCCCGGACACCGGTGGTTCACCCTCTGCCGATCACTCGACATGGAACCGTTGCTCCAGGACGTGCGGTACGCGCTCCGCATGCTGCGCACGAGCCCTTCATTCACGCTCACCGCCGCCGCGGCGATCATGCTCGGCACGGCCGCCGTGACGACGATCTTCACGGTCGTCAACACATTGCTCATCGCACCGGCGCCGGCACTGGGTGATCCCGGCGCGCTCGTGGACGTCACGATGCGCGGCGATCACGGGCGGCGGCCGTCCGTCGTATCCTATCCGTTCTATCGCGATCTGGCGCACGGCACGCGCACGCTCTCCGGGCTCGCCGCCTCAGCGGAGGCGAACGCCACCGTCACGTTGCCGAATGCCCGCGCAAGCGATTCGCACGAGTCGCACGGCGCGATGATCGTTTCGGGCAACTACTTCGACGTGCTCCGGGTGCGTCCGGCAGCCGGTCGATTCTTTCGCGCAAGCGAAGACAGCGTGCCGCTCGCCGCTCCTGTGGCCGTCGTGAGCAGCACGTTCGCGGCGAACCGGCTCGGCGGCCCGACGGCAGCCGTCGGGCGGCAACTCGCGATCAACGGCACCACGTTCACGATCGTGGGAGTGGCGCCTCCCGATTTCGGGGGAACGATCGCGCTGATCCGGCCCGACATCTTCGTGCCGGGCATGATGGCGTCGGTGCTGCGCAAAGGGATGGGCGATCTCGCAACCAGCCGGAACGCCGGGTGGGTATCACTGGTCGGGCGACTCGCGCCGAACGCGACGCGCGGCGCCGCACAGGCGGAGCTGACCACGCTCGCGACGCGCATCAACGAGCAGTACAAGACGGGCGACCCCAGCGACGTGGTCGCGGTGTCGCGCTTGCTGCCGATCCCCGCGCAGGGACGCGTGGTGATCGAGCTGTTCATGGGCATCCTGATGACGGTCGCGGGCCTCGTGCTTCTGATCGCGAGCGTCAACGTGGGCAACATGCTGCTCGCACGCGGCCTCGCGCGGCGAAAGGAGTTCGTCGTGCGACTCGCGCTGGGCGCCACGCGACGGCGGCTCATCCGGCAGTTGCTCACGGAAAGCGTCACGTTGTTCGTGATCGGCGGCACCGCGGGCGTGCTGCTCACCGCCTGGATCGTTCGGTTCGCCGAGCGCGTACACATCGACGTCGACGTGCCGCTGACGTTCCGGTTCCCGGTCGACACGCACGTGCTCGCGTTCACGCTGCTCGTGACGTTCGCCACCGGGGTGGTGTTCGGGCTCGTGCCGGCGCTGGCCGCGTCGCGACGCGATCTGGCATCAGCGCTGCGCAGCGACAGCGCGGGCGTCGGGGACCGCCGTGAGCGATCGCGCAACGTGTTCGTCACCGCGCAACTCGCGATGTCCGTGTTGCTGCTCGTTTCCGCGGGGCTCTTCCTGCGCGCCCTGGAGCGGGCCAGCCGGATCGATCCCGGCTACGACTACGAGCACATCGCCGCCGTTCCGCTCGACCTGCTCAACTCGGGCTACGATTCGGTCACGAAAGCGCCGTTCTTGCGCGAGTTGGCCGCGCGCGTCTCGGCGATGCCCGGCGTGGATGGCGTGACGTACAGCGCGCTCGTGCCGCTCAACAACAATGTCATGGCGACGGTGCTCACCGTGCCCGGGCGGCACGTTCCCGGGAAGGGCGAAGCGCCGGACATCGCCGCGTTCGAGATCGTCGGCCGCGACTTTCTCCGCGTCGTGCACCTGCCGCTCCTCGCGGGCCGCGCCTTCGATGCGAGCGATGTGCGCGGCGCGCCGATGAGCATCATCGTCAACGCCGAGTTCGTGCGTCATTTCCTCCCGACGCGCACCGCGAGCCAGGCCGTTGGCCGCACGATCACGATCGACAAGACCAGCCACACCATCGTTGGCGTGATGGCCGACGCGCGGTTCGCGTCGCTGGCGGATCCCGTCGAGCCGTTCATGCTGTTCTCCGACGCGCAGCGCTCCGAGCGCGGCGCCACACTGCTCGTGCACACGACGGGCGACCCGGCGGCGCTCGGCGCGCAGATTCAACGCCTGGTGCTGGCGATCGACCCGACGCTGCCCACGCCCAAGTACGAGCCGCTCGTCGCGACCGCCGCGACGGGGCTGCTCCCGCAGCGGGCGGCGGCCCTCGTGACCGCGTCGCTCGGTGCACTCGGGCTGCTGCTCGCGGCGATCGGGGTGTACGGCGTCGTCACCTATGGCGTCGGACAGCGCGTGCGCGAGATCGGCGTCCGGATGGCGCTCGGTGCGTCGGAGCGCGACGTCGTGCGCATGATCGTGCGCGACGGCTGGCGCCTGGCGGCGATCGGTTTGGCGGTGGGGCTCGCGGTCGCGACCGTCGCCTCACGCGTGCTGTCGCGCTTTCTGCTGGGCGTGAGCCCGCTCGATCCGCTCACCCTGGGCGCGGTCCCGCTCGTGCTCCTCGCCGTGACGCTGCTCGCGAGCTGGCTTCCGGCCAGACGCGCGGCGCGGATCGACGTGTCGCGCGCGCTACGTGAAGGATGACGTTGGCAGCGTCAGCGTGAACTGCGCGCCGCCCTCGGGGCCGCCGATCACCGTGAGATCGCCGTGCATCGCGCGGGCGAGATCGCGGCTGATCGCGAGCCCGAGCCCGGTGCCCTCCGCCGGCGCGTTGAGCGTGCGGCCGAGCTGAACGAACGGCTCGAAGATCTCGGCGCGCCGCTCCGGCGGCACGCCGGGACCCGTGTCGATGATGCTGAGGGACACTTCACCGTTCGCGGCCGAGCAGCGTGTCGTGACGCGTCCGCCTTCGGGCGTGAACTTCACGGCGTTCGACAGGAGATTGAGCGCGATCTGCTCCACCTTCGCGGCGTCGGCGACCGCCTCGGCGCGTTCGTCGCACGGGCCGTGCACCATCTCGATGCGCTTCGCCGTCGCCTGCGGCGTGACCATGAGCAACGCGCGGTCGAGCAGCGCGTGCAGCGGCACCGGGCCGATGTCGTAGTGCACGTGGCCCGCCTCGATCCGGCTGTAGTTCAGGAGATCGTTGATCAACCGGAGCAGATGATGCTGGCTGTCGCGAATGCGGCCCAGGTACTCGCGCTGGCGGTCCGTCACCGGGCCGGCGACGCCGAGCTCGAGGAGCTCCGCGTACCCGCCGACCGCGTTGAGCGGCGTGCGGAGCTCGTGGCTCAACGTTGCCAGGAATTCTGATTTGACTTTACTCGATGCCTCGACGGCCGCGATGCGGCGCGCATCGCTCATCGCGCGCTCGTCCGCGCGCTTCCGGTCGGTGAGGTCGCGCGTGACCTTGGTGAAGCCGACCAGCCGCCCGGTGCTCGAGAACAGCGCCGTGATGACGACGTCCGCCCAGAATTGCGTGCCATCCTTGCGGACGCGCCATCCCTCGTCTTCGATCTGCCCCTCGCGCTCGGCGACCTCGAGCTCCCAGTCCGGCTTGCCCGCGCTCCGCTCCGGCTCCGGATGGAAGATGGAGAAATGCTTGCCGATGATCTCGGCCGCGGTGTAGCCGTTGATGGCCTCCGCACCTTCGTTCCACGTCGCAACGCGCCCCTTCGGATCGAGCATGAAGATGGCGTAGTCCTTGACGCTCTGGACGATGAGCCGGAAGCGCTCCTCGCTCTGGCGCAGCGCTTCCTCGGACGCGCGCCGCTCGGACAGGTCGCGCGTAACCTTGGCGAAGCCGACCAGCTTGCCGGTCTCGTCGCGCAGTGCGGTGATGACGACGTTCGCCCAGAACCGCGAGCCGTCCTTCCGAATGCGCCAGCCTTCGTCCTCGAAGCGGCCGGTGCGCGCGGCTTCGCGCAGCTCGTAGTCCGGAAAGCCCTCCGCGACCTTTTCCGGCGGATAAAAGATGGAAAAATGCTTTCCGATGATCTCCTGCGGCGCATAGCCCTTGATGCGCTGCGCACCGGAATTCCAGGTCAGGATGTAGCCATTCGGGTCGAGCGCGAAGATGGCGTAGTCCATGACGCTGTCGACGAGCAGCTCGTACAGGCCGGTGCTCTGGCGTGCGGAGCGGCCGGCAGTGCGGTTCTCGACGAAAGTCGCGGCGTCCGATTCGTCAGAATGGGAGGACGCGGACGGAGGCTTCAGGTCGTCCGAAGAGGTCATGGAGGGCGGTTACACGATCGCGTGCCGCGCGGCACGGATCCGGGCGACGCACACCTTACGTTCTCATGTGCAGCAATGGAAGGGCCAGCAGGTACTGCTCAGCTCGGTAACTGGCCTGGTCTAGGTGTAGTTGACGAGGAGGTTGTTCACAGGTCGTAGCAGCACCAAGCTGGGGTTGTCTGGACTCTCAACCGGCAACCGCCAGAGGACCTGTGAACACCCACAAGAATGCACGATTGACGTTTGCGCGGCGAGTGGAGC
>DASZUN010000028.1:0-14267 GCA_035547615.1 Gemmatimonadaceae bacterium
ACCGAGAGTGTGCGGCCCGCCGTGCAGCACGCTCCCCGCGATCGCGGGCATCAGCACCGTGTACGGCATGCCCATCGTGGCGACGAGCGCGAGGAGCGCGAGCGCGGACCACATCGGTGGAAAGCGCGTGACGTACCGGAATCCTTCGCGCAGCTCCTCGATCGCGCGCGTGGTGCGTACCGGCCGCGGCTGGCGGTCGACGGTCATCGCGAGGAGCGTCGCGATGACCGCGAGGTACGAGATCGCGTCGATCATGAAGCACCAGCCCTCGCCGAACGCGGCGATGAGCACGCCGCCGATGGACGGGCCGATGATGCGGCTGCCGTTGACCATCGAGGAATTGAGCGCGATGGCATTCGGCAGATGCGCGCGATCCTCGACCATGTCCACGACGAACGACTGCCGGGCGGGCGTATCGAACGCGCTAATGATTCCTTGTACGACCTGCAACGCGAGCACTTCCGCCACCGTAATGATTCCGGCCAGGGCGAGCACGGCGAGCGCGAGCGACTGCAACGCGGACAGGATCTGCGTGTACACGAGAATGCGATGGCGGTCGCGGCGGTCGACGAGCACGCCGGCAAAGGGCGCGAGCACCAGCGTGGGGATCTGCCCGCAGAAGCCCACGAGCCCGAGCAGGAGCTCGGAGCCGGTGAGGCGATAGACGAGCCAACTGGTCGCGATGCGCGTGATCCAGGTACCGACCAGCGAGACGCTCTGGCCTCCGAAGAAGAGGCGATAATTGCGGGAACGCAGGGCGCGGAGCAGATCGGGCATTTATGTTGCGGCAGAGGACGCCAACATGTTCATCTCTGATTTCGCAATTCGCCGGCCGATTGTCACGATCGTCACGATGATCGCGCTGGTCGTGTTCGGTCTCGCGTCGCTCGCCCGGCTCGATACGGACGAGTTTCCCGACATCGACGCGCCGATCGTGTTCATGGGCATCGCCTATCCCGGCGCGGCGCCCGACGTCGTCGAACGCGAAGTGGTGACGCGGCTCGAGGACAAGATCTCCGGCATCAGCGGCGTCGACAAAATTAATTCGACGTCAACCGACGGCTTCGCGCAGATCGTCGTCCAGTTCGTGTACTCGAAGCCCGTCGACGAGGCGACGCAGGACATTCGCGACGCGCTGTCGGCGGTGCGGGCGCAGCTCCCGGCGGAGATCCTCGAGCCGATCATCCAGCGGTTCGATCCGAACCAGCTTCCGATCGTCTCGCTCGCGATCACCTCGACCACGATGAGCGCGCCGCAGCTCACGCAGCTCGCCGACCAGACGATCGCGGGCGATCTGCGCGCGATCGGCGGCGTGGCGCAGGTGAACGTGGTGGGCGGCGACAGCGCGCAGCTCAACGTCGACGTGCGGCCGGCGGATCTCGCGGCGCTCGGCGTGGGCATCGACCAGGTCGTGAACGCGTTGCGCGCGCAGAACCTCGCTGCGCCGGTCGGGAACGTGAACAGCCCGCTCGAGCAACGGTCGATCCGGCTCGAGGGCCGATTCGAGCGGCCGGAAGATTTCGCCGGAATGGTCGTCGCGCAGCGCAACGGACAACTCATCACACTCGGCCAGGTGGCGGACGTGTCGGCCGGCGCGGCCGAGCCGAAATCGGCGGCGCTCTACAACGGCACGCAGGCGATCGGACTCGACATCGTCAAATCGCGCGAGTACAGCACGACGGCGGTGGCGGACGGGGTGAAGGCGCGTATCGCGCAGCTCGGGCCGACGCTGCCGCCGGGCACGCGCATCGAGGTCGTGCGCGATGCCGGCGCGCGCGTGCGCAATTCGGTGCGCAACGTGGAAGAGGCGCTGGTGGAGGGCGCGATCCTCACCGTGCTGGTCGTGTTCCTCTTCCTCAACTCATGGCGCTCGACGGTGATCACGGGACTCGCGCTCCCCGTCTCGGTGCTCGCGTCGTTCGTGCCGCTGTTGATCTTCGGCTTCACGCTCAACACGATGTCGCTGCTCGGGCTCTCGCTCGCGATCGGCATCCTGATCGACGACGCCATCGTGGTGCGCGAGAACATCGTCCGCCACGTGGAGATGGGCGCCGATCACATGCACGCGGCGCACGAGGGGACCGACGAGATCGGACTTGCCGTCGCGGCGACGACGTTCTCGATCGTCGCCGTGTTCGTCCCGGTCGGCTTCATGCCGGGCATCGCGGGGCAGTGGTTCAAGCCGTTCGCGCTGACGATCGCGTGCGCCGTGCTCGTCTCCCTGTTCGTGTCGTTCTCGCTCGATCCGATGCTGTCGGCGTACTGGCCGGACCCGCAGCTCGAGGCGCACGAGCGCCGGAACCCGATCGCGCGGGCGCTGGCGCGCTTCAACACCTGGTTCGACGCGCAGGCGGAGCGCTACAAGGGCGTAATCGCGTGGGCGCTCGACCATCGCTGGATCATGGTCGGGCTCGCGGTGGCGTCGTTCTTCGGCGCGATCCTGCTGCAGGCCACGATCGGCGGATTCGGGTTCGTGCCGGTGAGCGATCAGAGCGAATTGAACATCGCCATCGAGACGCCGCCCGGATCGAGCCTCGATTACACGACGCTCAAGTCCGAGGAGATCGCGCGACTGATTCGCGGTCACAAGGAAGTGGCGTACACGTACACGACGACCGGCAGCTCGAGCGGCTCGGGCGAGGTGGACAATGGGTCGATCTACGTTCGGCTCGTCCCGAAGGACCAGCGCTCGCTGAGCCAGGAGGACCTCGCGCAGATCCTGCGCAAGGAGATGCGCGCGGTGGGCGGGGCCACGGCATACACCTACGCCTCCGGCTTCGGCGGAGCGCAGAAGCAGCTCCAGCTCCAGCTGCAGGGCCCCGATCAGAATACTCTAAATCAGTACGCGGAGCAGATCGAGCGCGTCGTCGCGTCCGTGCCGGGCGCGGTGGACGTCGGGTTGTCGACGCGCGGCCAGAGGCCGGAATTCAACGTCCGGGTGAATCGTGGGCTCGCGGGCGTGCTCGGCGTGAGCCTGAGCCAGCTCGCCGCGTCGTTGCGGTTCGCCTTCGCCGGCGTGGACGCCGGGACGTGGGTCGATCCCTCGGGGATCTCGCGGTACGTGCACGTGCGGCTCGCCGCGTCGTCGCGAGAGAATGCCGCTGACCTCGCGCAGCTTCCGGTGATGGTCACGCCGGCGGTGGCGCCGGCACCGTCCGCCGGGACCGCCACGGTGCCGGCCGGCACGCCGTCGTTCGTCCCGCTCGGCCAGGTCGCGCAGATCACGCCGAGCACGGGCCCGTCGCAGATCGATCACTACCAGCGCGAGCGCGTCGTGACGATTGGCGCGAACGTGGAGGGGGCGTCGTTCGGGAACGTGTCACAGGCGGTCATGAGCAAGGTCAATCAGATCCGACTGCCGGCCGGCTACCATGTGTCCGCCGGCGGCCAGACGGAGAGTCAGAACGAGGTATTCGGCAGCATCTTCGCCGCGCTCGGGATTGCCGTGCTGCTCATGTATCTGATCCTGGTCGTGCAGTTCGGCTCGTTCCTCGATCCGCTGGCGATTCTCATCTCGCTGCCGCTGTCGCTGATCGGCGTGGTGCTCGCGCTGATCGTCACGCGCGACACGCTCAATCTCATGAGCCTGATCGGCGTGATCCTGCTCATGGGCATCGTCGCGAAGAACGCGATCCTGCTGATCGACTTCGCGAAGTGGGCGCACAAGGACCGCGGGATCAGCCGGCGCGACGCATTGATCGAAGCCGGGCGCATCCGGCTGCGGCCGATCCTCATGACGACGCTTGCGCTGATCGCCGGCATGATTCCGGTCGCGCTCGGCCTGGGCGAAGGCGCGGACTTCCGCGCGCCGCTCGGCCGCGCGGTCATCGGCGGCGTGATCACGTCCACGATTCTCACGCTGATCGTGATCCCGACGATTTACGAGATCCTGGATGAGTGGCGCGAGAAGCTGCTGGCGCGGTTCGGCGCGCGCGAGAGAGCACATGGTGCGGTGCCGGTGCCGGAGCCGGGGGACTGAATGGCGTAGGGTCGCTCGCGTTGCTCGCTGTATGGTCGGCGGCGCTGCGCGCGCCTGTAGGGTTGCGCTTCGGCGGCGTTGCCGCCTGGCGGTAGGGGTGTGTCGGGAGATGTCGCGTGGCTGCCCGCGCCGTTACACCCTACGGAGCGCGCAGCGCGACCACCCTACAGCGCGGCCGGAGGCCCGCGCGACCGTACAGCGCAGCGACCCTACAGCGCAGCCACCCTACCAATCCTCACTGTACCAAACTCGGCGACGCCACCGACGCTACGCTGATGTCGATCGGCAGCCGAACGCCATTGTGCGTGCGCACGACGTCGAGCATACCCTGCCAGACCGAGGCGAACTCGTGGCCGACTTCCGTCGGCAGACTGCTGTCGGGTGAGAAATCGCCTTTGCCGGCGATCCAGAACGGCGGGTCGTCGTTGATGTTGGCCTGCGCGTACACGGCGCTCACGTCGTCATAGATCGCGGCGGCGTTATGTGTGTGCGCGTAGATGCCCGGGCGATATCGCCCGTCGGCGAGCAGCGCCTTGGTCCATGCGCGATAGTACTCGCGCATCGGCTGTGGCAGCACGTCCATGTACTCGACGTCGAGAAACACGACCGTGCCGCGTGGGAAGCCCTGGTGATGCGCTTCCGCGATCGCGTCCGCCGCGTCGAGCTTGCCTTGGGCGGCGTTGACGAAGGAGGCCGAGCAGCGATCGCTCGCCCGCGCGACGGGGGTCTTGGAGCGACGCGTCATCGTGTGTGTCGAGCGCTTCTTGCGCGAGCGCGACGAGCGATGCGACGAGTGCTTGCGTGCGGAGACGCTGGTGAGCCGCTTGCCCCACGTCTGTTGTCCGACGTAGATCACCGCGAGTCCCCAGCCGTTGTCCACGAGATGCTGGCGCTCGCCGGACCACGAGTCGTCCTTGTGACAGGGCGCCTGGAGGTAGTAGCCGACCCACTCGTACTGCCCGTCGCGCTTCCAGGCGGCCATCGCCTTGTCGCCCGGGTAGACGTTGGTGTCGAATCCGAGATGGCTCTCGGTCGCGCGCGACGCGGCGTTCGCGATCGCGCGTCCGATGTCGCCCGGCGTGTCGGCAAGCTCGGCCGTCGCGACGCCGAGCGACTCATGCTGGAGCCTGGGCGCTTCGATGGAGGCGGACACCGCGGTAACCGCCAACAACAATCCGTTCCGAAGCTTCCCTCTGCGCACGACCACTCTCCAGCCTGCTACGACGACACACGATCACGACGACAGTGTCATGACGCACACAATGTGATACACGGCACACTCGCAACTGATTCCAGATTTCTTAGCGCAGAAGCGCACGGGGCGGCTCCGCGCGCAGCGACCTGACGCGTACGGATTTTGCCGAGTCCAGCGCTCCGTGCCGGCATGGGCCGGCAGGGTGCGCAACTCGTCCGGAGGATCCATGTCGACTCGCTTCTCCCGTGGTCTCACGCTGCTCGGCGCGTGCGCTGTCGTGGCCGCCTGCTCCAGCAAGTCCAACACTGACGATACGGCGGCCGCGGCCGGGAGCACCGCGACGGCCGCCGTGGCGCCGACCACGACCGCACCGGCCGCACCGGCGCTGACGGACGCCAACATCGCCGCGCTCCTCGACGAAGCGAACGCGGGTGACAGCACCCTCGGCAAGCTCGCGTCCACCAAGGGGACCAACGCGCAGGTGAAGGACTTCGGCCGGCAGATGATGCGCGACCACCACATGCTCCGGCAGAAGGGACAGCAGCTCGCGAAGAAGCTGAACCTCACGCCGCAGCCGCCCGCGAACGACACGCTCCCGGCCGCTGCCAAGCAGATCTCCGACAGCCTCACCGCGCAGCCGAAGGGCGCCGCGTGGGACAAGGCATACATCGATCACGAGGTCGCGGCGCATCAGGCGGTGCTCTCGCTGCTGCAGACCGCGCAGGGCGCCGCGCAGGACACGTCACTGAAGGCGCTGATCACCTCGGCGATCCCGGTGATTCAGGGACACCTCTCGAAGGTGCAGGACATTCAGACGAAGCTCGGCAACACGCCGGCGACGCCCGCGGGCAACGATACGACGAAGAAAGGCGCGCAGAAGACGCCCTGATCGGCGGGCTCGAGCGCTCGCGCGCGCTGTCGGGCGCGCTCTTTGATAAGAATGCCTGGGTGAGAACCCAGGCATTCGTCTTTTATGAAACGTTGCAGGCATGATCGATCGGGAACCGAGCACGTGCGGGGGCACCGCGCGTGGCGCGTGGCGAGCGCGGCCGTGATGGCGCTCTGCGTCGCGACGGCGTGCGCCGGCGATGGCGCTGACGACACGGGCTCGGTGCCCTCCAGCGCGGCGCGCACCGCCACGGTCACCCGGGAGGCGGGCGGCGACGTGGCGACCGACTCGAGCGCTCTCCGCGGGAAATGGCTCGATGATGGAAACGTGCTGGCGCTCGTCGGCGTGATCAACGCGCGACAGGTCGACGCCGCGAACGTCGAGCTCGGCGCGTGGCACTCGGATACGGTGCGAGCATTCGCGTCCGCGCTGATCGCGCAGCATGATGCGCTGCAGCACTCGGCCGATTCGCTGGCCGCCGTGCTCCGGATCGCGCCGGTCGCACCGGCGCTCGCCGACTCGATCTCGGCGTCACTGCAGAGTCGGATCGACTCGCTGCGCATGCTGCGCGGGGCCGACCTCGACCGTGGATTTCTCGCGGAGCAGGTCGCGGCGAACCAGATCGCGCACTCCTATCTCGAGGGGCTGGCGGGCATTGCCGAACGTCCGGAAGTGCAGGCGCTGGTCACGAGCGCCGACGATCAGACCGCGTCGCAGCTCGACCGCGCCCGTGGGGTGCAGGCAACCGTGACGGCCGCGGATTCCATGGCGGCCGACTCGCTCGCGCGCCTGCGCGCGAAGCGGCGGCTACGGTGAACCATCGATGAGCACACAACAAACGGCGGAACGAGAACAGGAGCACAGCAACGTCGTCCTCGTGGACGGCTCGAACGTCGCGCACGCGACGGAAGGAGAAGCGCCGCACGTGAGCAACCTGATCGCCGTGCGCGACAAGCTGCGGGAGGAAGGGCTCGAGCCGATCATCGTGGCCGACGCGGCGCTGCGCCATCAGATCGACGACCCCCAGCGCTACGAGCAGCTCGTGGAGCACGGGGAAGTGCGCCAGGCGCCGGCCGGCACCGACGCCGACTACTTCATCCTCTCGTTCGCGCGCGAACTGAACGCGAGCATCGTGTCGAACGACCGCTTCCGCGACCGCGCGAAGCAGTTCCCCGAAGCACGCGACCGCGTGATCCGGTTCATGATCGTCAACGACGAGGTCGTCCTCGAGCGCCGGACCCACCGGCGCCACGGGGATTAGCAGACTCTAAATCGTCGCGACGGCGCCCGCGTCGGGCGCGCCGGCGGACTCGGCGAAGGCCGCCGGTTCGCTCCCCAGCAGGTCGCCGAGCGTAATGGTCGTCAGCGGCTCTCGCCGCGCGCGCATCACCGCCGTCCACGTGTGGTGCGCGGCACACGGCTCGCTCGGCGTGCACGGCCGGATGCCGAGCAGACACTTGGTGTGCTGGTGCGGCTCGTCGAACAGATCGATGATGCTGGCGAGGGAGATCGAGTTCGGCGGCTGCAGCAGCGCGAACCCGCCAGATGGGCCGCGCAGGCTCGAGACCACCCCGGCCTTGGCGAGCCCGTTCAGCACCTTCGCGGTGTAGTTGCGTGGCGTCCCGGTGGCGTCGGCGACTTCGTCGGCGCGCACGGAGCGTTGGCCATAGTTGCGGCCGAGGACCAGCAGCGCGCGAAGCGCGTAATCAGCGGTGTGTGACAACATGGAGGCCTCCTCGGCCGCAAGATTCACAGTCGGACGTGAGGATCGCGCTTCCCGA
Source organism: Gemmatimonadaceae bacterium (assembly GCA_035547615.1). Classification (GTDB taxonomy): domain Bacteria; phylum Gemmatimonadota; class Gemmatimonadetes; order Gemmatimonadales; family Gemmatimonadaceae; genus JAQBQB01. The sequence goes on from DASZUN010000028.1 coordinate 7,845, forward strand.
GTTCGCTCGCTGTCGCGTCCGGCCCGAATCTTTGTACGGAGTCGCCGGACGCGCGCGACAGGCGAAGCCGGACGGCGGCCGCGGCCGGCAGCATGGCTCTTGCTCCTCCTGCGCGAGAGTGAGAATCAGAATTTCCATCGGGCTCGGCGCCGCCGCGCTCCTGGCGTGCGCCGGCGCCAGGGCCCGCGCGCAAGCGGCCCCGCCTCGCCCCGTGTTCTCGATCGGGCAGCCATCCCTCTGGAACAGCGATGCGGCACTGCTCGCGCCGATCCACGGCGCGCAACCGGGCGCCGCACTGATCGATTACCGTCTCGGTCGCTCGGTCACGAACCCGCTCACCGGCCTGCTATCCGGCGCGGGCGAAGCCTACGCCGCCATCGGTGCGCGCAGCTACGGACTCCGGCTGCTCGCCGAGAGCAAGACCGTCGGCCTTTCCGGAGGTCTCGACTGGAGCATTGCGATGCATCGGCTCTCGCCGATCGTGAGCTTCCAGACGGCGATCCGTCGCGGAGGACTGCTCGGCGCCGGCACGATGGCGCGCATCGACTGGCTGCCGACGCGCTCGCAGACGCTCGCGATCGGGATCTCCGTCCCGTTGTTCCGGCCACTCGCGGGCCGCACACGCCCGCGGCGGACGCACTTTGCGTTTCCCGGCCGGTCCGGCGCCGCGCCGACTGCGCCCGCGTCCGTGGACACGCGCGAGCTGGCCGCCGCGGCGCACGCGATCGGGGCGTACTCGAACGCGTACTCCCGCACCGCCGAACGGATCATCGCGACGGAACCTGACGGATATACGTCGGTGCTCGGCGCATATGACCGTGCGCTGACGCAGCTGTTTGCCGCCGGAGCGGACTCGTCGCACGCAGCACGCGTGGCGACGCGGGCCCGCGCGGCACTGCTCGAGCACGTGCTCATGCCTGCCGATTCGATGTTCGGCGAGGCGAAGGAGAATCCGCGCGATCTGTCGCCGCTCACCAACGCGGCCACGGTCGCGTTCGCGCGCTGGCTCTCCGATTCGTCCGGCGTTCCGCGCGATCGCGACGCGGCACTCACCGGCCGATTCAGCGCGTGGATGCAGGTGGTGACCGACGTGTACCGCGAGCTGCTCGCCGAGTCTGGGGACTCGAAGCTCGTGTGGCTCCCGCTCGATCTCGCGCTCACGCCGGACCAGTTCGACGAGCAGTCCGAGGTCGATTCGCTCGTCGCGCGCGCGGTCGGGCATCCGTTCACGGACCGGAACGCGCTCACGTATCTGCGCAGCGTGGATCTGCCGCTCGAGATCGCGCGCTCGATCTACGCGACCCGCGACTATCACGTGCTGTGGACGCACGATTTCACCGGGCGGCGGCCCACGGGCTCGATCGACAACGTGGCGTACAGCATGGTGGCCGACGCCTACCTCCCGGCGCTCACGGCGGCGGTGAAGCGATACGACACGACGGGCGTGTTCCCGACGTACATCATCCTCCAGGACGAGTTCTTCTACGCCGACCGCGACAACCGGCTGTGGATGAACATCCTGCAGGATCCGCTGCACGCCTCGATGCACCTGCCGGGCGACACGTCGAACGTCCGCGAGGCGCACCTGCTCGACCGGCAGCGGGAGCTGCGCGCCGCGGTGGCGGCGTCGGCGCGGCTGCAGCGCGATGCGGCGGCGAGCGGCAACGCGAATGCATGGCTCCGGCGCATCGTGGCCGTGCACGTGAACATCGTGGAGCCCGGGGACTTCTCGTTCCGCAGCAGCCACATCATCCCGGGTCTGCCGTTCACGCCGGACAACATCGAGCGCGATCATCGAAAACTGGTATTCTACGATTTGAATGACGCCGATCCGTACAAGGGCGCGCTCCTGATCATGGGCGTCGGGATCGGAGAGCATTACGCGAGCGCGACGTGGGAAGACCGCGGCTATCGCGTGCGCGGGCCGGCGACGCTCGAGGCGCGCCGCGCCGTGCGCGAGGCGCTGCGCCGCAACGGGTTCTCCGAGGCGGACATCCCCGTGCCGCTGCGCGCCGTCGCCAGCGCCAAGGCCGAGGAGCAGCGGATGAACGCCGGCGACTACGTGGGACGCGCGCTCCAGGTCCACAACCGCGTGGGCTTCGCGCCCAAGCAATCGTCGGTCGCGCGCGCCATGCTGTACGACCTCGCGCCGCCGGGCAGCGTGATCATCGTGCCGGACCCGATGTGGTTGAGCGATACCTGGGCGGGAATGCTCGCCGGCGCGGCGGCGCGCGGCTGCCGCGTGTACGTGGTCGCGCCGGCCGCGGCGAATGCGCCCAGTCCGCAGGGGCCGCTCATGGCGCTCCAGAACGAGGTGCTGGGCCGGCTGCTGCAGCTCCGCCAGTCATTGTCGAGCGAGATACGCTCGTCGGGCGGCGATCTGCGCGTCGGGATCTTCGCGGCCCACGCGCCGGTGGACGATGCCGGCGGCCGCGCGCGGGAAGTGCGCGAGGGCTTGGCGCGCGCGCCGTGGATCCGGCAGGTGATCCCGTTCGACGACAAGACGCTCGCGTTCCTGAATCAGGCCGAGGCGCAGGCGACGCACGGCAAGGACGCGACATCGCTCGCGCACGACCAACGTCCGCGCGAGCCGCAATTGCACCAGAAGTCGCAATTCATCGCGCGACCGGGCGCCATCACCGCCCTCGTGCGGCAGCCGGGGTGGGACGTGGTGCTCGCTCGCTCGATCCAGGCGCAGTCCGAGGAGACGGCGAAGTTCGCCGAGCAGCTCGGCTACTCCAATCCCGACGTCGACACCGCGGCGACGCGCAGCACCGACGCGATGTTCCGCGGATACGAGCAGTCGCTGCCGGAATCCGAGCGACGCCGCGTGAGCTTCTATTTCAGCCTCGGCACGCAGAACGAGGACCCGCGTGGGATCGTGTCCGATGGCGAAGCGACGCTGATCGTGTCAGGGATGCAGGCGTCCGCGGGGTTGGTGGATCTCTTCTATTTGATGGCGCGGAGCACGTGGATCGATGACCAGCGCGCGCTCGACGCGCTCGTGCCGCGCCACACGGGGCTAGTGCGCCGGCTGGCGTGGTTCGTCCGCGACGCGTTTTAGTATTGGTCCCAATTGTATAAGTAAGTAACCACTTGCATCGCTGTCCGGGACCCGATTAGCCTTCGCGTCCCTATGGACATCCGACAACGCATTCTCGACGCCGCGAGAGAAGTCTACGCCCTGCACGGATTCCGCGGCGCGACCACACGACTGATCGCGATTCAGGCCGGGGTGAACGAAGTCACCCTGTTCAGGACGTTCGGCTCCAAGGCGGCGCTCTTCGAGGCGCTGATGCAGGAGCACGTCGCCAAATCGCCGGTCCCGGACCTTCCCGACAACCCTGTCGATCCCGACGCGGAGATGACGCAGTGGTGCGCGGGGATCCTCACCTACCTGCGCGAAAATCGCGGACTCATTCGCGCGTCGTTTGGCGAGATCGAGGAGCGGCCGGAATCCGCGATCTCGATGTGCCAGGGACCGAGCTGCGCCGGGATGATGCTGACCGACTACATCCTCCGGCTGCAGTCACTCGGACTCGCCGCGGCCGACGCGGACATCCAGACCGCCGTCGCGATGTTCGTGAGCTGCATCATCGGCGACGCGCTCCGCCGCGACGTGATGCCGCATGCATTTCCGCCCGTCGACGAGGCGCCCGCGCGCTACGTCCGAATCTTCATGCGCGCGCTCGGCGTAGAGGTTGCGCGGCGCCCGGCGTCGCTTCATTCCGCGGCCGGCGACTGAGCGCGCCATGACTTTCACCGACATCATCATCATGAGATCAGCTCCCAGCCGGAGCACGCGGCGCGCGGCGTCGCGGCGTCCGTCGCGCGTCGTCGCGGCGAGTCTCACGCTCGCCGCGCTGTGCGCGGGGGCGGCCGGTGCGCAGCAGCCCGCCGCGCCGCGCTCCGTGCCCGCGACGGTCACGCTGTCGCTCGACGACGCCCTTCGCATGGCGGCGACGCAGAGCCAGACGATCGAGATCGCCCGCGCCGGCGTCACGCGCGCCTCGGGCTCGCGCTACCAGGCGCGCAGCCTGTACCTGCCGCAGCTCAACGGCACGGCCGGCTATACGAAAACGCTCAAGTCGCAGTTCTCGAGCTTCGCGAGCTCGGCGCCCAAGGACACGGCGCCCACGCCCGCCGCGTCCAAGTCGCTGTGCACGCCGTTCATTCCCGAGAACGCCACCGATGCGGAGCGCGCGGCCGCGCTCGCCCAGGCCGCCACGTGTCCGTCGGCGTCGGGTGGCTTCGACCTGAGCAAGACGAGCTTCGGGGCGACGAATCAGTGGGCGTTCGGGCTGCAGTTCTCGCAGAATCTGTGGACCGCCGGCCGCGTCACCGCGCAGAACCGCGCCGCCGACGCGCAGCTGCGCTCGGCCAAGATCGAGGTGGCCGCGCAGAGCGCGCAGGTCGCGCTCGACGTGACGTCGGCGTACTACGACGCGGTGCTCGCCGACCAGCTGGTGTCGATCGCCGACTCCTCCGTCGCGGAAACGCAGGCGGTGCTCGCGCAGACGCAGGTCGCGCGGCAGGTGGGCAACGCGTCCGAGTACGATCTGCTGCGCGCGCAGGTGACGCACGACAATCAGCTCCCGGTCGCCATTCAGGCGCGGGCGAATCGGCAGGTCGCGTATCTCCGGCTCAAGCAGCTGCTCAACATGGCGCTGGACGACTCGCTGCGGCTCACGACGCGCATCGAAGAGCCGAGCGGGCCGACGCTGCCGGCGATCGCGACGAACGCGCCGCCGCCGGACACCATCGCCGCCGACCGCGCGCCGGTGCTCCAGATGGACGAGTCGGTGCGCGCGGCGCAGGCGCAGGTGACGATCGCGCGGGCCGAGCGCATTCCGCAGTTCGCGCTCGTCTCCAACTACCAGCGGCTGTATTTCCCGTCGCAGGTGTTCCCCAACCTGAACAACGGGGTGAACAACTGGACCGTCGGGGTGTCGACGAGCCTTCCGATCCTCGACGGCGGCCGCATCAAGGGCGACGAGCTGATCGCGCAGGCCGCGCTGCAGCAAGCGCGCGCGCAGCGCGAGCAGACGCGCCAGTTCGCCGCGCTCGACACGCGCGTCGCGCTGAACGCGCTGCAGGAAGCGCAGTCGACGTGGGAGGCGAGCCGCGGGACGGCGGAGCAGGCGCAGCGCGCCTACGCGATCGACCAGGTGCGCTTCCGCGAAGGCATCTCCACGCAGACGGACCTCACGCAGTCGCGGCTGCTGCTCGAGCAAGCGTTGGCGAACCGCGCGCAGGCGGCGCGCAATCTGGCGGTCGCACGGGTGCGGCTCGCGCTCCTGCGCGATTTGCCGCTGCAGTCGACCACCGGCACTGCCGCGAGCGCGACGGGTGGCGCCGCGGGTGCCACGCAGCAGCAGTCGCAGCAGCAACAGCAGCAATCGACGCAGCAGCGGTCCGCGACCACTTCACCTTCCGCCACGGGCACGGCGGGCACCACCGGGAGCATTCAACCATGAGCCGGGCCGGGACGACCATTCGCAATCGCCGCCTGACTGCGGCTGCCGTTTTGCTCTCCGCCGCGGCGTTCGCGGCGTGCAAGAAGGACAACTCGGCGACCGCGTCCGCGGCGCCGCAGGGCATGATCGTGGGGCCGGAGAACATCGCCGTCGTGAAGGCGCAGCAGATTCGTTCGGGCCCGGCGATCTCGGGCACGCTGCAGCCCGAGGAGCAGGCGACCGTGCGCGCCGAGATCAGCGGCCCCGTGCTGCAGACGTTCGCCGAGCAGGGCGAGCGCGTGAACAAGGGACAGGTGCTGGCGCGCATCGACGATTCCGCGCTGCGCCAGGCCGAGCTGTCGGCGCGCGCGGCGGTGACGACGGCGCAGAACACCGTTTCGATCAACAAGCGTGAAGTCGATCGGAGTGAGACGCTGCTCAAGGCGGGCGCGATCGCCGAGCGCGATCTCGAGGTCGTCCGCAACCAGTACTCGGCGGCGGAGGCGCAGCTCGCGAACGCGGAGGCACAGCTCGCGAACGCACGCAAGCAGCTCGACAAGGCGACGGTGAGCTCGCCGTTCGCGGGCATCGTGAGCGCGCGCCAGGTGAGCGCGGGCGACGTGGTGCAGCCGGGGACCGCGCTGTACACCGTGGTGAATCCGTCGACGATGCGGCTCGAGGCCTCTGTGCCGGCGGACCAGCTCTCGGCGGTGCGCGTGGGCGCGCCGGTGGATTTCACGGTGAACGGCTATCCGAATCGCCAGTTCACCGGCCACGTCACGCGCATCAACCCGATCGCCGATCCGGCGACGCGCCAGGTGCGGATCATCGTGTCGCTGCCGAACGAGAACGGCGTGCTCGTGGGCGGCCTCTTCGCCGACGGCAACGTGGCGAGCGAGGTGCGGACAGCGCCGGTGGTGCCGATCTCCGCGGTCGACGAGCGTGGGCTGCGTCCATTCGTGATGCG
>DASZUN010000029.1:0-11829 GCA_035547615.1 Gemmatimonadaceae bacterium
GCTCGCGCTCGGCGAGCGGAACGTGGTGCATGCGCACCCACGGCGGATTCCCGATCACCACGTCGAAGCCGCCGCGCGCCGCCACGTCGGCGAAGTGCACGTCGAAGCTGAAGGGCAGCGCGCCCCCGCATTCCACGCGCCGCCGCGTCGCGCGCAGATCGCGCGAGCGCGTGCGGAGCTCCGCGGTCGCCGCGCGCTCGTCGAGCGACGGCCGATACCGGTCGCCGAACAGATCGCGGCCGCGCCGCGCGGCGAGCAGATCGCGTCGCCGGTCCGCCGCACGTGCAAGCTCGAGATCGATCTGGCGCACCGCGCGCTGCCGTTCGGTGCGGTCGAGCTGCCGCGCGAGCGTTTCCTTCCGCGCGCCGCTCGCGCGCGCGTAGCGCTCGCGCAGCCGCCGGATCGCGGCGGATTTCGGCTCGGCGCCGAGCGCGCCGAAGTCGCGTCCCGCGAGCGCGTCGCCCACGCGGATGTTGCGGTCGAGGTTCGGCAGCGGGAGCACCGCCGCCGGGTCCTCGACGTCGCTCTCGATGACGATCGAGAGCCAGAGGCGGAGCTGGCACAGCCACACGGCGACCGGATTGAGATCGACGCCGAAGATGGATCGCGTCAGCACGTCGCGGCGAAGCGTGCTCACGTCTCGCCGGTCGCCCGCGTCGCCGAGCATCGCGGCGACGCGGTCGAGCGCGTGAACGAGAAATGCGCCCGAGCCGCACGCCGGATCCAGAATGGTGACCGCCTCGAGCGACGCGCGACGCTCGGCGGGTGCGCGGCCGGCGAGCGCCGCCTCGAGCGCGCCGGTGGTCACGCGCTCCACGAGCGTGAACGGTGTGAAGAACGCGCCCGTGTGCTTCCGATCGCGCGCGGCCATCAGCGACTCGAACGCGTGGCCGAGCATCTCCGGGTCCACAGCGACCTCCGACCAGGTCGCGGTCTCCTCGCGGGCCGTGAAGCGGTACTGCGCGAAGACGTCGAACAGCAGCCGTCCGTACGCATCGTCGCTGAACTGCACGGACCCATGCCGCCGCTCGAGCGCGGTGCGCGCGAACAGGCCGCCGTTGAGAAACGGGATCGCGCCGAAGCGCTTCGCCCGGTCCGCGCGCTCGCGGATCGGTGTGTTGAGCGTGCCGAAGAACAGCGGGCGCAGGACGCGTTGTCGAAAGCGCCCGCCGCGCAGCAGGCACTCCTCGAACTGGTTCACGAGGAACGCGCGGTCGCCGGCGAGCCATCCCTTCGCCTCGAGAAACGCCAGGAACAGCAACCGCGACGTATCGAGCAGCGCGAGCTCGTGCCGCACGGCGGAATCGCCGACCGCACATGAATCGGCGAGCCCGTGTACCGCGCCCTCGAGCGCGGCGTAGAACCGACGGGTCAGCGCGCTGCGCCCCAGCACTTCGATCCACCGTGCGTGCACCAGCAGATCGCGCGCGCTGCCCGCGGCGACCGCCGTCAGCGCACGGAGCGTCTCGGCGTCGCTGTCGACGACATGGCGGCGGTTCGCGACGAGTGCGGCGACGCGCGGCGGCCGGCGCTCGCCCGTCCATCCCGCGATGGCGACGTCGCCCGTGTCCGGCTGTGCGCCCACGACGAGCCACAGCACGTGCGGCGCGCGTGCCGAGAGTCGGCTGGCGAGTCGCGGGAGGCGTTCACGAATCGGGATCGCGACGGCGAACTCGAGAAGCAGGATGCGGATGGCGCCTGGACCGGCGACGATCCGCGCGTCGCGCGCGTACTCCGTGATGCCGAGCGCGCGCTGCGTGTCATGGTCGAGAGGCGCGGGCGGGCAATCGCACCCGAGCGCGGTGGCAACGGGCGCGAGTCGATCGACGGAATCTGCGGCGGCCAGCAGCGCGGCGGCGGATCGGAGTGTCTGCACAGGCCGACGCTACCGACGTCCCCCGCGATCTCCGCGACCACTTCGTTGCAGCCAAGCGCATTCTGGCGCGAAGCGGCCCGTCGCGCACGCTCGCGCCGCGACGTAGCTTGTGGTGCATGAGGACGCTTCTTCGCGCGATGTTCTGCGCCGCGCTGATCGCTGCTCCCGCCCTCGCGCAGGAAGGGCAGGGGGGAACGATCTCGGGGACCGTCTCCGACGAATCGGGCCGGCCGCTTGCCGGCGCGGAAGTCGTCGCCTATCCCGCGAACGCGCGCGTGCGCACCGACTCGGCGGGCCACTTCGCCATCACGCATCTGGGCGACGGCTTCTATCACGTGCGCGCACGCCGCATCGGATACCTGGCGGCGGAGATCACGTCCGATCTCTCGAAGGACGGACACCTCGAGCTCAAGTTCGAGCTGAAGCCGCGGCCGGCGATGCTCGACAGCGTGATCGTGCTCGCCGACGGCAAGTGCCCCGCGCTGCACTTCGGCGGCTTCAACTGCCGCAAGCGATTCGGCAAAGGCGTGTACCTCACCGACGACGACATCGCCGACAAGGGTGCGGTCGACGTCGGCGACGTGTTCAATGACCTCGACGGATTCCGCGTCGTGCCCACGCCGACGCCGTTCGGCCGCAAGCCGTTTCCGTACTCCATTCACGGCAATCGCTGCCTGAACGCGCTCGTGAATGGCAAGCCGTCGAGTCTTGCGAACCGAGTTCCCGAGTACGCGGACGAGTTGATCGGAGTGGAGATCTACTCCACGCCGAGCAAGGTGCCGGAGGAGTACGAGCAGTACGTCTACGAGCCGCGCATTCGACAGACGGGCGATCCGAACGGCGCGCCCGTTGCCGCGCGGGCGCGATGCGCGCTCGTCGTCTACTGGACGTCGTTCAACTAGACAGGTACCGCCGCTCCTTCCACTCCACGCGCCGTCCGCGCGCGATCGCGCCGAGCGCGATGTAGAGCACCATGAGCGCGCCGAGCGGGTAGAGCAGGGCGTAGGCGAGCGGCCCGCGCATGCCCGCGTACAGCACGAACCAGAACAGCAGGTTTGCCGCGACGACGATCGCCGACCAGAGCAGCCACGTGTGCGAGAGCACGCCGGCGAGCGCGAGCACGAGCATCACGACGGGAAAGAGCACGAGGGTCGGCGCGCCGGCGAGCAGCAGCGGAAAGAGCGCACGGCCGGCTCGGCCGCCGAACGCGGTCAGGCGGCCGCCGGCGTAGACGTTCTTGCGCCATCCGCGAATGATCTCGCCGAGCGACGCGTACATGCGCGTCGACATGAAGTCCGACGCCTCGAGCAGCGCGATGCGGCGTCCCGCGCGCACGAATTCCTGCGCGAACGACAGATCCTCGGCGACGCTGTGCCGCACGAGCCCGTGCCCGCCCAACGCGTCGTACGCGGCGCGGCGGAGGAGAATGAACTGGCCGTTCGCGATGGCGTTCGACGGCGTGCGCGTGCGGCTCACCGTCTCCGTGCCGCCGTAGCGCATGGCGATCATCGCGAACATCTGCGGCTGGATGAGCCGCTCCCAGAAGCCGTGCATCTCCTGCGCGCCGGCGACGGTGAGCAGGTCGACGTTGCGCTCGCGCAGCGCGTTCACCGCGCGCGGCAGCAGCTCGGGGGCGTGTCGCGTGTCGGCGTCGGTGAACAGCAGCAGCGATCCGGTCGCGACCGCCGCGCCCTGGGCGCACGCCCACTGCTTGCCGAACCAACCCTTCGGCAGGTCGGCGGCGCGCACGACGCGGAGCCGCGCGTCGGCCCGCGCGATCTCGCCGGCGATCTCGCCGGTGCCGTCGGTCGAGTGATCGTCGACGACGATCACCTCGAGCGGCGCATAGTGCGACGCGAGCACCGAGCGCACGCACCGCTCGATGTTCCGCCGCTCGTTGCGGGCCGGGACGATCACCGACACGCGAGGCGCGTCGGCGGGGAGCGCCGCCGGATACTCTTTTAGAGAATGCGAATGCGCCGCGCGGGCGAGCGCGACGATCGGCGGCACGATCCACGGCAGGCTCGCGAGACCCGCCAGCGCAGCGGGCGCCAGCGTCACTGGTCGGGGCGATCGACGATCACCGCCGCGGCGAGCTGGCCGGTGACGTTCGCCGTCGTGCGGAAGATGTCCGGGATCGTGTCGACGCCGAGCAGAATGCCGAGTCCTTCCATCGGAAGGCCGACGGCGGCGAGGACGGGCACCATCGCGATGATCGAGCCGCCGGGGATTCCCGGAATGCTGAAGCTCGTCGCGAGCGACGTGAGCACGAGCGTCACGAGCTGCGAGCCGCCGAGCGTGACGCCGTACAGCCGCGCGATGAACGCGGCGCCGATCGTGAGCCCCATCGTCGCGCCGATGCGGAACATCGCCGAGGCGAGCGGAATGAAGAAGCCGGTCGTCTCGTCCGACAGATGCAGCGTGGACTGCGCCTCCTCGATGAGCGCGGGCAGCGCCGCGATCGACGAGCGCGACGAGAACGCGATGCCCTGCGCCGGCGCCGCCGCCCGCGCGAACGACCGCATCGAGATGCGGCCGCCCCACGCGGCGATCGGATAGAGCAGGATCGTCACGAGCACGGCGACCGCCGAGACGAGCACGACGTACACGGCGAGCGCGCCGATCGCCGAGGCGCCGAGCCGCGCGACGAGCGGCAGCGCGAGCGCGAACACGCCGATCGGCGCGACGACGAGCAGCCAGCGCACGATCACGAGCATGCACGCCGTGATCGCGCGGAACCACGTCACGAGCGGCGCGCGCGCGTCCGCGCTGACCGAGACGAGTGCCAGGCCGAGCACGAGCGAGAAGACGATGAGGGGAAGCATCGCGCCGTCCGCGGCGGCGCGCATCACGTTCGCCGGCACGAGGGCGACGAACCACTGCGACGGCGTCTGCATGGCGCTCGCGCCCGCGGCGATCCCGCCGGGCGAATGCGCCCGGAGCTCCGCGAGCGCCGCCGGGTCGAGCGTGACGTGCGCGAACACCGGCGGCGCGAGCAGCGCACCCGCCACTCCCGACAGCGCGAGGAGCGCGAGGAACACGAGCAGTCCGCGTCCGCCGATCCGTGCCACCGACCGGCCGCTCGTCGAGGTGCCGACACCCACGATCAGGCTCGCGACGACGAGCGGGATCACGGTCATCCGGATCGCGTTGATGAAGATCGTGCCGACCGGCTCGATGACGGCAACGATCGGCTGCGCGATGGCGGGGTTCGCCGCACTCAGGGCGAGGCCGCCGAGCAGGCCGGCGGCGAGCGCGAGCAGGACACGCGTGGTCAGAGACACGCGGCAAAGCTACGTCGTCCCGCCGGGTTCGGGTATGTTCCGGCGCAAACGCGCCACGGGCCGTGAACGCCGCATCGCGCCCACGACCCGTGGTGCCGTTACAGGTGCTTAGCGTGACGACGATCTATCCGACGAGTCGTCGAGGTCGTTGCGCGTCGCCGAGCTGCCGATCCCCTCGTCGTTGCGATTGCCACGGTCGGTCCGGCCGCTCACGCCGCTCTGGTCGCCGACGCTGCTCTGGCGCCCGACGTTGCCCGACGCGCCATAGCCGCTCGCGTTGCTCGAATTCGAGCCGCGATCGAAGCGCGAGCTGCTGCTGGAGCTGCCCGAGCGGTTCGACGACGAGCCGCTCATCCCGGAGTCGCTCATGCCCGAGTCGCTCGACCGGCTCGACGAGCCGCTCATGCCAGAATCGCTCGTCCGATTCGGCGAGCTGTTCAGCCCGTCCGCCTGATTGCGAGGGTTCTTATTCTGGCGATCCGCCATGTACATCCTCCATCTGAGTGTTGTTCGCCGCCTCTCCCCCAACCGCGGCGGCAAGCGTGCGTGACAAAGGCAACGCCGATGCCATCGCGACATTTGTTCAACGAGTTGACGGCACGCTCGGCTTGTGCGTATGTGCGTCGATGCGATTGCCACCACCGCTGAGTCCGGGCGCCAGAGTCGCGCTCGTTGCGCCGTCGGGCCCGCTCCGCGACGAGCAGGACCTCGCGCACGCGCTCGAGGCGACGCGCCGCATGGACTGGGAGCCTGTCGTCGGCGAGCACGTGCGCGAGCGCGCGGGCTATCTCGCGGGGAGCGATGCGCACCGTCTCGCGGATCTCGACCGGTTCGCGCGCGACGCGTCGGTCGACGGGATCTGGTGCATTCGCGGCGGCTACGGCGCGACGCGCCTGCTCGACGCGATTGACTATGACGCCTGGCGGCGTCATCCGAAAACGCTCATCGGCTACTCGGACATCACCGCGCTGCACGCGGCGATCGGCCGCCTGGCGGGGCTGGTGACGTTCCACGGTCCCACCGCGCGCGGCGCCACGCACGAGAGCAGCGTGCGCTCGCTCCGCGAGGCCGTCGGCGAGCGTACGCCGGCCTATGCCTGCACCGCGCGCACCGCCACGACGCTTCGTGCGGGGCGCGCGCGCGGGCGCCTCGTGGGCGGCAACCTCGCGGTGCTCACCGCGCTCGTCGGAACGCCGTACGCGCCGGATTTCGACGGCGCGATCCTGATGCTCGAGGACGTGAACGAATCCGTGTATCGGATCGACCGCATGTTGACGCAGCTCCGGCTCGCCGGCGCGCTCGATCGGCTGGCGGGGCTCGTCTTCGGCGCGTTCACCGAGATCCCCGACGACGCGTCGAACGAGGACCGCCCGCTCGACGACCTGCTGGCCGAGTTCGCCGACCGCACGGGCGTTCCATGCCTCGCGAACTTCCCGATGGGCCACATCGACGCGCAGTGGACGATTCCGCTCGGCGCCGCGGCCGAGCTGGACGCCGATAAGAGAACGATAGTTGTAGAACTCGAATAACGCCGATTCCGGAACCACATGAAGACAGCCGCCGAGATGCTGGCCGACGTGAAGTCGCGCATCACCGAGATCACGCCGCAGCAGGTGATGGAGATGCAGGCGCGGGGCGAGCCCCTGACGCTGCTCGACGTGCGCGAGCTCCAGGAAGTGAACCTCGGCCGCATTCCGGGCGCCGAACACATCTCGCGCGGGCAGCTCGAGACGAACGTCGAAGCGCGCATCCCGCGCGACGCGCACGTCGTCATCTACTGCGCGTCCGGGAATCGCTCCGCCTTCGCCGCGGAGACGCTGCAGGAGATGGGCTACACCAACGTCGCCTCGATGGCGGGCGGCATCCGCGGCTGGATGGAAGCCGGCGGCGACATCGATTGACGGCATGAGCCCGCTGGACCCGCTGTTCGCGCACGCCGACGTCGCGCGCCTCGCGCGCCGGCTGGCGGCACGCCCGGGCACGACGCTCGCGCTGGAGGGCGCCGCACGCTACGCCGCGATCGCGCTCATCCTGCGCGCGGCCGCCGCCGGCGAGCCCGAGCTGCTGATGATCAAGCGCGCGGAGCTGGAGCGCGACCCGTGGAGCGGGCACGTCGCATGTCCCGGCGGCCGCATGGAGCCCGGCGACCGCGACCTCGAGCACACCGCGATCCGCGAGACGTGGGAGGAAACCGGCATCGATCTCGCGCGCGACGGACGCGTGCTCGGCACGCTCGACGACATCACGCCGCGCACCCCGTCACTGCCGCCGCTCGTCATTCGCCCGTTCGTCGCCGCGGTGCGGCCGGACGTCGCGATCGTCGAGAGCCCGGAGGTGGCGGAGGTGTTCTGGGTGCCGCTGGCCGCGATCCGCGAAACGACGGCCTGGGGGAAGGGCATGGTCCCGATCCGCGGCGTCGGCGAGCGCGAGGTGGATGTGTTCCGCCACGGCGAGTACACCGTGTGGGGACTCACGCACCGTGCGCTGACGCAGTTTCTCGGACTGCTCGACCGGGGCTAGCGGCGGTCCGGCGCTACCGGCGCTCCTCCATGATCGCCATGAGATTCCCCTCGGAATCCCGGAACGCGCAGAGCCAGAGCTCGTGATCAGGCATGCGCGCGATCACGTGCGGCTCGTCCTCGAAGCGCACGCCCCGTTCGCGCAGCGTGTCGCGCACGGCGACGATGTCGTCGACGAAGAAGTAGAGCACCGACGTGCCGCGCGCCTCGCCTTCGGCGGGGCTGAGCATGAGCCGCGTGCCGCCGGCGTCGAAGAACGAGAGCGCGGGCCCGGCGCTGAACAGGAACCGCACGCCGAGCGCGTCGCGGTAGAACGCCGTCGCGCGTGCGACGTCCTGGCAGACGATGGCGATCTGGCCGATGCGAGCCTGGGCGAGATCCGGCATGGGGCCTCCGGGCATGCCGCGGCTTGCCGGCGGGCGCCGCGGGTGGTTAGTTAGCAGAGCTAAGGACCAGCCATTATTTAGCCAAGCTAACTAAATGTCAAGACCGACCACGGTCGACGTCGCCGACCGGCTGCATTCCGTGGCCATCCACCTGCTGCGGCGCCTCCGGCGCGAGGACGACGCCTCGGGGCTGCCCGCGCCGCAGCTCTCCGCGCTCTCGGTCGTCGTCTTCGGCGGCCCGATCGCCCTCGGCGCGCTCGCCGCCGCCGAACAGGTGCGGCCGCCCACCATCACGCGCGTCGTCGCCGCGCTCGAGGAGGCCGGGCTCGTCGAGCGCGAGGTCGATCCCGCCGACCGGCGCATCGTGCGCGTCAAGGCGACCGCCAGGGGCACGCGCCTGCTGCACGAGGGCCGGCAGCGGCGCGTGGCTGTGCTCACGGCGTCGCTGCGCGAGCTGCCGGCGCGCGAGCGGGAGCTCGTCGTTCGTGCGCTCCCGATCCTGGAGCGGCTCGCGCGCGGGGCTTGATCCTCACGCAGCGTCAGGGCGTATGCTGTCCGCATGACCGACACCTACACCGACGAATTCATCACGCTGCGTGCCGCCGGCTGGCGCATTCCCGCCGCGCTCACGCTGCCGGCGTCGCGCGCCGCGGGGGCGCCGCTTCCCAGCGCGATCCTGCTCATCCCCGGTTCGCTGTTCAGCGACGTGAACGGCGATTACCCGTCGTGGAACTCCTTTCCGCACACGCAGGCCTTTCTCGCCAAGCAGCTCGCGGCGCGCGGGCACGCCGTGTATCGCTTCGCCAAGCTCGGGCCCGGAACGGGGAGCGAGATGGACGATCCGGACGTTGCCGCGCGCAATCGCTCGTGGGACGGACGGCTCGCGATCGCGACGGCGGCGCTCGACGCGATGCGGCGCGAGCTCGACGCGCGCCATGTCGCGGTCGCGCGAACCATCGCGGCGGGACACAGCGAAGGCTCCGTCGTCGTGAGCCGGCTCGCGGCATCGGACGCGGGACGCGCGCTCGACGGCGTGGTGCTGCTCGCCGGACCATCGGTCGGCATCCTCGACATCATGCGCGAGCAGGCGCCGCTCATGACGCCCCCCGAGCAGCGCGAGGAGGCGATGCGGACGCTCGACATCGCGATCGCGCACATCCGTCGCGGCGAAGCGGTGCCCGCCGGGCTCGCCACGGGCCCGTGGGGCGCCGGCGCGCTCGCGTCCATGCCGCCCGAAGCACAGCAATACATGCGCGACGTGGATGCAACCGATCCGGCGGCGCTCGCCGCCACGCTGCCGCAACCGGTGCTCGTGGTGCAGGGCTCGGCGGACACGAGCGTGCCGCCGCATCACGCCGAGACACTCGTTGCGGCGCTCCGCTCGCGCGCCGGCGGCGCGAGCCGGACCGCATATGCGCTCGTGCCGGAGGTGTCGCACATGTTCAAGGTCGTGCCGCCCGAGCTGTCCGGTCCCGCGGCGTTCGGCTACCCGGGCGAGACCGATCCGCGGGTGACGGACGCGATCGACCACTGGATCCGAGAGTTAGTCTAGGCTAAAATACGGTTGCTGGTGGACTAACCATCGCGACCGTCTCATGGCCCTTCCCAAGTTCGAGCCGACAGAACCCGACCGCACGCCCGACGCGCACGACGCCGGGTGGAAGCGCGCGCGTGTCGCGCCGAGCTTGCAGGATGTCTACCGGAGCGTGCCGGTGGACGGCGGGAGCTTCATCCGCAAGCTCCTCGCCTTCGCCGGGCCCGGGTATCTCGTGGCGGTCGGCTACATGGACCCGGGCAACTGGGCCACCGATCTCGCCGGCGGATCGCGGTTCGCCTACGCACTGCTCAGCGTGGTGCTGCTGTCGAACCTCATGGCGGTGCTGCTGCAGGGGCTCGCGTCCAAGCTCGGCATCGTCACGGGGCGTGACCTGGCGCAGGCGTGCCGCGATCACTATCCGCGCCCGGTGGCGATCGCGCTCTGGATTCTCTGCGAGGGCGCGATCGCCGCGTGCGATCTCGCCGAGGTGATCGGCTCGGCGATCGCGCTCAACCTGCTGTTCCATCTGCCGGTGGCGGTCGGCGTGCTCGTCACCGGACTGGACGTGCTCATCCTGCTCGGGTTGCAGCACCGTGGCGTGCGCGTGCTCGAGGCGGTGGTCGTGACGCTGATCGCGACGATCGGCATCTGCTTCCTGTTCGAGATCATTCTCTCGCGGCCGGACATGGGCGCGGTGGCGCGCGGGTTTCTGCCGACGACCGAGCTCGTCACCAATCGCGATATGCTCTACCTCGCGATCGGCATCCTCGGCGCGACGGTGATGCCGCACAACCTCTATCTGCACTCGTCGATCGTGCAGACGCGGAAATACCAGGAGACCGCCGCCGGCCGCCGCGAGGCGGTGACGTTCGCGTTCTTCGATTCCACGATCGCGCTCACGTTCGCGTTCTTCATCAACGCGGCGATCCTGATCATCGCGGCGGCGACGTTCCACACGCACGGCCACGCCGAGGTCGCCGAGATCCAGGACGCGCACAAGCTGCTGACGCCGCTCCTGGGAGCGGGCGCGAGCACGGCGTTCGCGCTGGCGCTGCTCGCGTCCGGACAGAACTCGACGCTCACCGGGACGCTGGCCGGCCAGATCGTGATGGAAGGCTTCCTCGACATCCGGCTGCGGCCGTGGCTGCGCCGGCTCATCACGCGCGTCATCGCCATTGTGCCGGCCGCCCTCGTCGCCATCTTCTACGGCGAGAGCGGCACGGCGAAGCTGATCGTGCTCAGCCAGGTGATCCTGAGCCTGCAGCTCTCGTTCGCGGTGTTCCCGCTCGTCTCGTTCACGTCCGACCGCGCGAAGATGGGTGAGTTCGTCAATCCGGGGTGGCTCAAGCTGCTCGCGTGGGGCACGGCGATCCTGATCGCGGCGCTCAACACGTGGCTGCTGGTGGCCACCGTACACCAGTGGATGTCCTGATGTACAAGCGCATCCTCGTTCCGCTCGAGCATTCGCCGTACGACGCGGCGATCCTTGCGCACGTGCGCGCGCTGGCCAAGTGCTGCCATTCGTCGATCGTGCTGATTCACGTCGCCGACGGCTGGGCGGCGCGCAACGTGAACCAGCTGCAGCTCCGCGAGTCGGAGGAGATGCGCGTCGATCGCGAGTACCTCGAGGCGCAGTGCGCGTCGCTGGAGCAGGACGGGCTCACGGCGGAATGTCTGCTCGCGGGCGGCGATCCGGCGCGCGAGATCACGGCGGCGGCGGCCCGCGAGGCGTGCGATCTGATCGCGATGTCCACGCACGGGCACCGGTTCATCAAGGACATGATCTACGGCAGCGTGGCGAACGAGGTCCGCCATCTCTCGCGGGTGCCTGTGCTGATGGTGCGGGGCGAGCGGCGCGAGACGCCGCGCGGCGGGCCGGCGGTATGACGTCGGTCAAGGCGACGCCGGCGCTCACCGCGCCGGTTGAGGATTATCTGAAGATCATCTTCGACCTCTCGGCGCCGAGCGGGGCCGCGGCGACGAACGACATTGCGTCGGCGCTCGGGATCGCGCCGCCGTCGGTGAGCGGCATGATCCGCCGCCTGGCCGAGCAGGGGCTGATCACGCACGAGCCGTATCGCGGCGTGCGGCTCACCAAGTCGGGCCGGCGGGCCGCGCTGCGCACGATCCGGCGGCACCGTATCATCGAGGCGGATCTCACGACGGCGCTCGGCTACGCCTGGGACCGTGTGCACGACGAGGCCGAGCGGCTGGAGCCCGCCGCGTC
>DASZUN010000030.1:0-40460 GCA_035547615.1 Gemmatimonadaceae bacterium
GGGCGCCGGTGATGCCGAGCGGCCGCCGCGACTCCGACTGCACTCGGCCGAGCCGGTCCAACTCGCGCTCGAACGTCTCGATCGACGTGTGGACGCTCGTGTCATTCGACGTGAGCTGGCTGGCGGCGAGCGCGGCCCCGATGCTCTGCCAGAGGTCCGAGCCCGAGAGCGCCCCGGTCCCGTCTGCGCAGTCGCGCGCCGTCTCGGTCACGGCCACCGTGGGCAGCGTGACGCGGACGCCCGGCACGGCGAGGTCGAGCGTCCGAACGTCGTCGGGCGCAAGGGTCACCGGGGCGGACGTGAATGGCCGGAAGCCGATCCGGCGCACGAGCACGCGCACGGTCCCCGCGGAGGTGAGGAGGGTCGTGCGCCCGAGCTGGTTGGTCAACCGCTCCGGCTCGGCGACGCCGTCGGACCGCAGCAGGCGAACGAGCGCGCCCGCGACCGGCGCTCCACTGGCCGCGTCGACGAGCCGCAGGTCGATCTGCTGGGCCGACGCAACGAACGGCGCTCCCGCGAACAGGAGCGCCGTCCAGAGAATACTCGCGAGTGATCTGAAATGCCGGCGCATGGGTGCGCCATTGTATGCAAATCAGGTCGCGTGCGCCAGAGTCGCGTGCGGCCGAGGCATCATCCCGCGCTCGGCCCCGCCAACCCGGCTTCATCGCGCCGGCGGACCAGCGTGAGAATCGTGTAGACCGCGACCGGCTCGTCGTTCTGGTTCTTCACCTCGACGTCCCACGCCACGACGCCTTGCGGCGGCTGGTCGTCCTTCTTCTCCTTGGCCGTCTTCTGCTTGACCGTGAGCGTCGCCTGAATCGTGTCGCCCGGATAGACCGGCTTCACGAATCGGAGGCTCTCGAGTCCGTAGTTGGCGAGGACCGGGCCGGGGGCAGGATCGACGAACAGCCCCGCCGCCGCCGACAGCACGAAATAGCCGTGCGCGACGCGCTTCTCGAACAGGGAGTCGCGTGCGGCGATGTCGTCCATGTGGGCGTAGAAGAAATCGCCGCTCACCCCGGCGAAGTTGACGATATCGGCTTCCGTGACCGTGCGGCGCGCGGTGACCAGTGCATCTCCGACCTCCAGCTCGTCGAAGTACTTCCGGAACGGGTGTACGCGATCGAACGTGCGCTCCGCGCCGGGCGTGTACTCGTTGGTCACATGCATGAGCGTCGTCGGCGAGCCCTGGAGCGCGGTGCGCTGCATGTAATGCAACACGCCCCGGACGCCGCCCATCTCCTCGCCGCCGCCGGCGCGGCCGGGTCCGCCGTGCACGAGGTGCGGGAGCGGCGAGCCGTGGCCCGTCGACTCCTTCGCGCTGTGGCGGTTGAGCAGCATCAGGCGGCCGTGGTACGCCGCCGTCCCGAGCGCCACGTCGCGCGCCACGCGATCGTCCGCCGTGAACAACGACCCGACGAGACTACCCTTCCCCCGCTTCGCGAGCTCGATCGCCTCGTCCACGGTGCGGTACGGCATGACGGTGTTCACCGGCCCGAACGCCTCCACGTCGTGCGGCTCGCTCACCGCGAACGGATCCTTCGCGTAGAACAGGAGCGTCGGGAAGAACGCGCCGCGCTCGCGGTCCGCGCCCACGACCGGGAAATCATTCAGATTTCCATATACCAGTTCTGATACGCTCGCGATCCGGTCGACACTGCGGCGCACCTCCCCCACCTGGCTCCGGCCGGCGAGCGGTCCCATGCGGACGCCCTCGACGGCCGGATTGCCGATGGTGACCGCATCCAGCCGCTTGGCGAGGGCACGCATCACGTCCTGCAGCAACGGCTCGGGCACGAACGTGCGCCGGATGGCGGTGCACTTCTGCCCCGCCTTCGTCGTCATCTCGCGCGCCACTTCCTTGATGAACAGCTCGAACTCCGGCGCGTCCGGTGTCGCATCCGGCCCGAGCATCGAGTAGTTGAGCGAGTCCGCTTCCATGTTGAAGCGCACGTTGTTCTCGAGGATCGACTTGGATGCCTTGAGCATCCTGCCCGTGTCCGCCGAGCCGGTGAACGCGACCGCGCTCTGGGAGTCCAGGTGATCCAGGAGGTCACCCGCACTGCCGCAGAGCAGCTGGATGGCGCCTTCGGGGAAGATCCGCGCCTCGATCATCGCGCGGAACACCGCCTCGGTGAGGTACGACGTGACGGTCGCCGGCTTCACGATCGCCGGCATCCCGGCGAGCAGCGTGGGCGCGAGCTTCTCGAGCATCCCCCACACGGGGAAGTTGAACGCGTTGATGTGAGCCGCCACGCCCTCGAGCGGCACGCAGATGTGCCGCCCGACGAACGTGCCGCCCTTGGACAGTGGCTCGGTCGGCCCGTCGATATAGAAACGCTCATCGGGCATCTCGCGCCGCCCGCGCGACGCGTAGGCGAAGAAGGTGCCGATCCCGCCCTCGATGTCGACCCACGAATCGGACTTGGTCGCGCCGGTCGCGGCCGAGACGGCGTAGAACTCGTCCTTCCGGGCCATGAGGTACTGCGCCATGGCCTTGAGCATTCTCGCACGCTCGTGGAAGGTGAGTCGGCGCAGCGCCGGGCCGCCGACGCGCTTCGCGTACGCGACCATGCCCTGGAAATCGATGCCGGCCGTCGTCGCCTCGGCGATCTTCTCGCCGGTCACCGCGTGAAAGAGCTCGGTCGCCTTGCCGACCCCGGCGACCCACTCGCCCTGGACGTAATTCTCCAACCGGCGCGGCTCCGCGGCGCCGACGCCGATCGGGCGATCGGTTGCTGATGTACTCGTCATGATTCTCTCGTCTCGTGCCACGTGTGATAGACCGCGTACTGCGGCGGACGATCGGGTGGCACCGCCCGCAATGGCTCACACTCCTCGAGCGTCGCGTGGAGCTGCGCCGGCAGCGCCTGGTACAGGCGCGTGCCGTCCGTCTTCCACGCGATCATCTCGTCGCTCACGTCCTTCACGATCCTCGCCGGATTGCCGACGACGACCTTTCGATCGGGAATCTGCATCTCGGACGGGACGAACGTGAGCGCGCCGACGATGCACTCCGCGCCGACGACCGCGTTGTCCATGATCGTGGCGTTCATCCCGATCAGCGCGTTGCGTCCGATGCGCGCGCCGTGCACGATCGCGCCGTGGCCGACGTGCGCGCTCTCCTCGAGCACCACGGTCACGCCGGGGAACATGTGGATGACGCAGTTCTCCTGCACGTTGCAGCCGTCGGCGATCTCGATCGCGCCCCAGTCGCCGCGAATCGCCGCACCCGGCCCGACGTACACGTCGCGCCCGATGATCACGTTGCCGGTCACGGCGGCGAGCGGGTGGATGAACGCCGACTCGTGCACGACCGGGCGGATGCCGTTGAATGCGTAGATCATGCGGTCATCCCGTTGAATGCGTAGATCATGCGGTCATCCCGAGGAGCGTAGCGACGAGGGATCTTGCGTCCACCTCGCGATGCGTACGACTCGCGCCGGGACGGAGGATTCCTCGCCGCGCTCGGAATGACGAGTTGCTCGCGGCGCTCACGCCTTCCGTCATGAGCCCACCCGCTCGATCACCGTCGCCATGCCCTGGCCGACGCCGATGCACATCGTGCAGAGCGCGTATCGCCCACCGGTCGCCTCGAGCTCGCGCGCGGCGGTGAGCAGCAGCCGGGCACCCGACATGCCGAGCGGGTGCCCGATCGCGATCGCGCCGCCGTTCGGGTTCACGCGCGCGTCGTCGTCCGCGATACCGAACTCCCGCAAACAGGCGAGCGACTGCGCCGCGAAGGCTTCGTTCAATTCGATCACGTCCATCTGATCGAGCGAGAGCCCGGCCGCGGCGAGTGCCTTGCGGGACGAAGGTACCGGTCCCATGCCCATGATCCGCGGCTCGACGCCGGCCACCGCACTCGACACGATCCGTGCGAGCGGCTTGGCGCCGAGCGCCGCGACGCCGTTCTCCGACGCGATCAAGAGCGCGGCGGCTCCGTCGTTCAGTCCGGACGAGTTGCCGGCCGTCACCGATCCACCTTCACGAAACGCCGCGCGCAGCTTTCCCAGGACCTCGGCGGTCGTCTCCGGCCGCAGAAACTCGTCCTGCTCGACCCGCTTGGGCGCACCCTTGCGCTGCGGGATCTCGATCGGGGTGATCTCGCGCGCGAGGCGCCCGTTGGCGCGCGCCGCCGCCGCCTTCTGCTGCGAGCGCACGGCAAACGCGTCCTGATCGGCGCGGCTCACACCGTACTGCTCGGCGACGTTCTCCGCCGTCTCCCCCATCGAGTCGGTGCCGTACTTCGCTTTCATGCTCGGATTGACGAAGCGCCAACCGAGGCTCGTATCGAACAGCTCGATGTCGCGCGCGAACGGCTTGCTGCCCTTGGACATCACGTACGGCGCGCGCGTCATGTTCTCCACGCCGCCGGCGATGTAGTAGTCGCCCTCGCCGAGCTTGACCGCGCGCGCCGCGTTCGCGACCGCGCTCATGCCCGAGGCGCACAGGCGATTCACGGTCTCACCCGGTACGGTGACCGGCAGTCCGGCCAGCAGCAGCGCCATGCGCGCGACGTTGCGATTGTCTTCGCCTGCCTGATTCGCGCAGCCGAGGATGACATCGGTCACGGCGGCCGGGTCGAGGCCCGGATTCCGGCGCAGCAGGTCCGCGATCACGTGCGCCGCGAGATCATCGGCGCGCACCTCGCTCAACCCGCCGCCGAGACTCCCGACCGCCGTACGAATTCCATCGACGATGTATGCGTTCGTCATTCGATTTCCGTGAAGAATGGCTGCTTCGTCCTGTACACCGTGCCGCGAAACAATGCGACCGGCTCGTCGCCGCGCGTCACGGCGACGCGAAAGAACGCCAGCCGCCTGGTCGCGCTCTCGCGCTCGGCCGCCGCGACGAGCACGTCGCCCGAGCGGACCGCGTGCGGATAGGTGATGCTGTTCTCGATGCTCACCGTCACCGTGCCGTGCGTATTCGACGCGAAGGCCAGCGCGCTGTCCGCCAGCGCAAAGGGAATCGCGCCGTGGCACACGCCGAAGCCGTTCAGCATCTCGTCGCGCACCGTCATCCGCACGCGGCACGCGTTCGGCCGCACCTCCAGCACCTCGATGCCGAGCCACCGGCTGAACGCGTCCTTCGCCATCATCGCGTTCACGACGCGCTCGGCGAGCGCCTGCTCCCGAGCATCACTCATTCGAAGAACCGGCGCCCGTCGCGCACCATGCGGCGGAGCAGCGGGCTCGGGCGATAGCGATCCTCACCGTATTCCTGATGCAGCCGCTCGAGCCAGCCGAGCACACGCTCGAGCCCGATCTCGTTCGCCCAGGCCAACAGACCCTTGGGATAGTTTACCCCCTTGGTCATCGCGAGATCGACATCCGTGGGCGATGCAACCTGCATGAACACGGCGTCGACGGCTTCGTTGATCAACATCGCAAGGATCCGCTCGAAGACGAGCAGGCCCAGGTTCGGATCCTGCCTGGGCTGAGGCGGCTCGACACCCTCGCGGTACACGTAGTAGCCGCGTCCGGATTTGCGCCCGAGGAAGCCGGCCTCGACGAGACGCTGCTGCGTGAGCGACGGCCGGTAGCGCGGCTCGTAGAAGAACGCCTCGAACACCGAGCGCGTGACGGCGAAGTTCACGTCGTTGCCGATGAAGTCCATGAGCTCGAACGGGCCCATGCGGAAGCCGCCGAACTCCTTCATCGCCCAGTCGATGGTCGCGCAGTCGGCGACGCCCTCCTCGAGCATGCGAATCGCCTCGCCGTAGAACGGCCGGGCGATGCGATTGACAATGAATCCAGGCGTGTCGCTGGCCAGCACGGGGACCTTGCGCCACCGCTGCATCAGCGCGAACGCGCTGCTCGCGACGATCGCATCACCGCCGACCCACGGTACGACCTCGACGAGCGGCATGACCGGCGCCGGGTTGAAGAAGTGCAGCCCGATCACGCGATCGGATCGCTGGCACGCCGCGGCGATCGACGTAACGGACAGCGATGACGTGTTGGTCGCGAGCACGGCCTGCTCGCTCACGGCGCCCTCGAGGCGGCGAAAGATCGACCGTTTCACGTCGAAGTCTTCCACCACGGCTTCGATGACGAGCCCGCACTCGCGATACGGCGAGAGGTCGTCGCGGAGCGGCTCCCAGTGATACTGGATGCGCGCCAGCACCTCGTCGGCCGCGTCTCGACTCACGCGCTCTTTCGCCACGTCGCGCTCCAGCGCCTGGGCGATCCGCGCCTGGGCGCGCTGCGCCGCGCCCTGCGCCGCGTCCCCGAGGACGACGCGGTGTCCGGCCGCGGCGGCAACCTGCGCGATCCCCGTTCCCATTGCGCCGGCGCCGATCACGCCGACGATCGTGTCGTTATCGAGAGGCATCGCGGCTTCGTGTGCGTTGAGATGATACTGTCATTCCGAGCGGAGCGTGTAGTGTCATTCCGAGCGGCGCGAGGAATCTTGCATCGGGGTCGAGATACGAGTGGAGGCGTGATGCGCGAGTACTACGTCTATATCCTTGCCAGCGAAAGTCGACGATTGTACGTGGGCGTCACGAACGACCTCGTCCGCCGCCTTTGGCAGCACCGGAATGGCTACGGCTCCGCGTTCGCCCAACGGTACCGAGTTGCGAAGCTCGTTCATTTCGAAACAACCGGAAGTCCATACGCTGCAATATCGCGTGAGAAACAAATCAAGTCGTGGCGGCGAGAGAAGAAACTGGGGTTGATCGAAGCGCAGAATCGAGAATGGCGCGACCTCGCAACAGACTGGCATCTCGATTCGGTCCAAGCCTCGCGACGGGGATAGAAGATCCCTCGACTCCCCCGCGCTTCGCTCGGGGTCGCTCGGGATGACGGCCCGCCCCTCACTTCCCCGTGAACACCGGCTTGCGCTTCTCCAGAAACGCGGTCACGCCTTCCGCGTAGTCCGCCGTCCCGCCGGCCTCGCGCTGGAGCGCTTCCTCGTAGTCGAGCTGTTCGTCGAGATCGACGCCGAGCGAGCGGTTGAAGCCGCGCTTGATCAGGCCGAGCGCTCGCGTGGGCTGCGTCGCGAGCTGGCGAGCCGTGCCGGCGGCGGTTTCGAGCAGCGCCTCCGGCTCGGTCACCATGTACACGAGTCCCCAGTCGCGCGCCTGCTCGGCCGACAACTTCTCGGCGAGCATCGTCATCGCGGCCGCGCGATGCAGCCCGACGATCCGCGGCAGGATGAACGTCCCCCCGCTGTCCGGAATCACACCGATCCTCGCGAACGACTGCACGAACGTCGCGGCCGAGGACGCGAAGACGATGTCGCAGGCGAAGGCCAGGTTCGCACCCGCGCCCGCCGCCACGCCGTTCACCGCCGCGATCACCGGCTTTTCGAGTTTTCTAATCGCGCGGACGACGGGGTTGTAGCTGTCGCGGACGATGTCCCCGAGGTCCGGGCGCGGTCCGTCCTTGGGCGCCGCTTCCGCGAGATCCTGGCCCGCGCAGAAGCCACGCCCCGCGCCGGTCAGCACCACGGCCCGGATCGCCTCGTTCGTTCCGGCGTCGTGCAGTGCCGCGCAGAGCGCCCGGGCCATGGGACGCGTGAAACTGTTGAGCACCTCGGGCCGGTTCAGCGTGATCGTCGCCACGCCATCCGCAGCCACGAGCAGGATGTCGCTCATTCACCCCTCGGTCGGTTGGGTTCAGTCGCTGGCGGAAAATAGCCCCGGTCCGGGCGCGGTCGGCAGGGTGGCACGCTGGCCCGGACGCCGCCGAAACGACAGATTACAGTGCGTGACTACTCTCCCCGCCCCTCGCGGCCCCCAGTCTCGCGCCTCCGCCAAGACGCGGAAGTCCGCCGCGCCCGATCGGCGCTTCGATTGGCGCCGCATCGCGTACAACGCACTCGTCTCCCGCGCCCTCGACGACGTCGAGGAAACGACGAACAAGAACAAGGCGAGCGTTCCCCGCGAGCACCTCGTGCTCTATCAGTTCTCGGCGCGGGGACACGACGTCGCGCAGGTGATCCTGGGATCGATGATCGATCGCACGCACGACGCGGCGAGCGCCTACTACCGCTCGCGCCCGCTGCTGCTCGCGCTCGGGTTGAGCATCGAAGACGCGCTCGCCAGCCCGCTCGGGCGAAGCGGTGGATTCAGCGATGGACGAGACATCGGCGTCGTCTGCAATCTCCCGAACGACAACGGGCCGATCGTGCTGCCGATGTCCGGCGACGTCGGCTCGCAGTACACGCCGTGCGCGGGGTGGGCGCAGGCGATTCAGTACCACACCGACGTCCTCCGCGACAGCGCGTGGGCCGGCTCGATCGGCGTCGTGCTGGGCGGCGAAGCTTCCGTCGCGACCAACGGCTTCTGGGCCGCGCTGACGATGGCGACGACGCTCTCGCTCCCGATGCTCTTCTACGTCGAGGACAACGGCCTCGGCATTTCGGTGCGGAGCGACATGCAGACGCCCGGCGGCGACGTGGCGAGCAACCTCGCCTCGTTCAGCAATCTGTTCGTGCGCGACGGCGACGGCTGCGATCCCGCCGAGAGCGCGGCGCTGATCGCGGAGTGCATGGACCACGTGCGCGGCGGAAACGGCCCCGCGCTCGTGCGCCTCACCGTTCCGCGACTCTCCAGCCATTCGGGCCCCGACAATCAGCGCGGCTATCGCACCGACGCGGAGATCGCCGCCGACGCCGCGCGCGATCCCCTGCCGCGGCTGCGCGCGCACCTCGTCCCCGCGCTCATGTCCGACGAGGAATGGCAGGAGCTCGAGGCGCGTGTCGCGCGCGACGTGCGGCAGGCACTCGACGCCGCGCGCGCGCGGCCGAATCCGAATCCCGAGACCGTGTCGCGGTGGGTCTACGCCGACGACGCGCCTGATTCGCCGGAAGCGATGGGCGGCCTGTCGCGCGCCGAACGTGCGGCGCTCGACGGCACCGAGCAGGCGGACGACTCCGGCGAAACGGTGCGCTTCGCCGAAGCGGTGCGGCGCACGCTCCGGCACGAGCTCGACGTCAATCCCAAGGTGCTCGTGTTCGGCGAGGATGTCGGCCGCAAGGGCGGCGTGCATCTCGTGACCGAAGGGCTGCAGAAGCAGTTCGGCGATCGGCGCGTGTTCGACACGAGCCTCTCGGAGGAAGGCATCATCGGTCGCGCCGTGGGGATGGCGATCTCCGGACTGATGCCGGTCGCGGAGATTCAGTTCCGCAAGTACGCCGATCCGGCGACCGAGCAGCTCAACAACTGCGGCACCATGCGCTGGCGCACGGCCAACCGCTTCGCCGCGCCGATCGTCGTGCGCATGCCCGGCGGATTCGGCAAGGACGTGGGCGACCCGTGGCACAGCCTGAGCGACGAAGTGCGCTTCGCGCATGCGTACGGCTGGCAGGTCGCGATGCCCTCGAACGCCGCGGATGCGGTGGGTCTGCTGCGGAGCGCGATGCGGAGCCCGAACCCGACGATCTTCTTCGAGCACCGCTCGCTGCTCATGACGAGCGACGGCAGCGCGCACTATCCGGGCGACGAGTACGTGCTCCCGTTCGGGCGCGCGCACGTGCTGCGCGAAGGGAGCGACGTCACGCTCGTGACCTGGGGCGCGCTCGTCCACCGCTGCCGAGAGGCCGCGGAGCGATTCGGCGACCGCGTGGAGCTGATCGACCTGCGCACGATCGCGCCGTGGGATCGGACGCGGGTGCTGGATTCCGTCCGGAAGACCGGCCGATGCGCGATCGTGCATGAGGACAATCTGACGGCCGGCTTCGGCGCCGAGATTGCCGCCACCGTGGCGCACGCGGCGTTCTGGTATCTCGACGCGCCGGTGGAACGACTGGCCGTCGCCGACGTGCCGATGCCGTATCATCCGGTCCTGCTCGACGCCGTGCTGCCGAGCGTGGACCGGATCGCGTCGACGATCGACGCGCTGCTCTCGGCCTGACCGCGCGCGCTACGGCGCGGCGCGGTCCGGCCGCTCCTCGTACAGCCGGCCGACCGCGTGGTCGTGCATGACGACGATCTCCGTCATCACGTCGGCCCATAGCCCGCGCCCGGACTCCACCGGGTGCGGCTCCGGAATGCGAATGCAGCGATCGAGCGCGTCCAGGTAGAGATCGCGCTGGGACAGATCGGCGCGCCGCAGGATGCGGCGTCTCCAGACGTTCAGGAAATCACGCAGCGAATCGACCATCTCGCTCCTCTCGGTGTGGAGTGGGTGGCCCGGCCGCGCCCGTTTCCAAAGCGCTGCCGGTACATCGCGCTTGAAACCATTGTGGATCGCGATCGTCATTTTAATTGCAAAAGGCAATCTCGTCAATAACCTTGTTTTCGAAGGTCACACGCCGTGGATGATTTGGATTACAAGGCGATCTCCCTGCTGATGGAACGCGGCCGTGCCCCATGGACCGAGTTGGGTGAGCATCTCGAGCTCTCCGCCCCGGCCGCCGCGGAGCGCGTGCGCAAGCTCGAGGAGCAGGGCGTCATCCTCGGCTATCGCGCGATCGCCAACCCGGACGCGCTCGGGTATCCGCTCATCGCGTTCGTGCACGTGACGCTCGGCAGCACGGCGCAGCGCGCGGCGTTTCTCAAGGCGGTGGCGCGGCACGAGCAGGTCGTCGAGTGCCACCACATCGCCGGCGATGATGATTATCTGCTCAAGGTGCGATGCCGCGGGACCGGGGACCTCGACCAGTTCCTCTCGGTCACGCTCAAGGATCGGCTCGGCGTGAGCCGCGCGCGCACGACGATCGCGCTGACCACCGTGAAGGAGACGACGGCGATCCCGGCGAAGGCGGCGCCGAAGTAGGCCAGGCCGCTGCCGAAAATGACAAACCCCTCAGGAGCAGCACGCCGCTGCCTGAGGGGCTCATCCTCGCTGGCGGGATTCGATCAATCGGTTCGACGTTGGGGCGTGCCCAACCCGATCGACTTCCCTTGTCCGAATGGTATCGGTCCCATTCGGTGCTCTGGAATTCTTCAAAGCGACAGTCACGTCCAGCGACCTCGTGACCGGTGAGGCGGCGTCGAACCACCGACCCACATTGCTTCAGCAGCGTCCCGCCGAAGCTTTGTCGTCCGCGGGTCAGACCGTGTTCCGCGAACGCGGGATCATAGTGTCATCGCCCGCGAAAACGCGCAATCGAGAAAATTTCCCGAAGCGAATAACCGATCGGACGCGTGCGCGCGCGCAACATTCGTGATGCGCGCCGGTGCAAGCGCACGCGCGCGCGGGGCTTAGCCGATCAGATCGCCTTGAATTCCTCGAACGGCTGTCGGCATTCCCGGCAGAACCAGATCGATTTGCAGGCAGTCGAGCCGAACTCGCTCTTGCGTTCGGTGTGCATCGACTTGCAGTAGGGACAGCGAATCGACGCGGCGCGCCGTCTGAGCGGCACGAGCTCGTCGTGCTCCGCCCGACCTGGCGCCGCGATCCCGTACGCCTCGAGCTTGGCGCGCGCGGCCTCGCCGATCCAGTCCGTCGTCCACGCCGGGGAGTACGTCGTCCGAATCCTGACAGGCCCGAGCGCATGCTCCTCGAGCGCCATGCGGATCGACGATTCGATCTCGCGCATGGCCGGGCAGCCGGAGTATGTCGGCGTGATCGTCACCGTCACGCCGTGCTCGTCGGCCACGGCATCGCGCACGATTCCCAGCTCGACGACGCTGATCACCGGCACCTCGGGATCCTTCACCGTGTCGAGAATCGCGTACAGCTCGTCGCGGGTCGGCACGGCGCGAATCACCACGACGCTCCCGGATGCGAGCGTGCGACGATCTGCATCTCCGACAGCATGTGGCCGAGGTGCTCGGTGTGCTTGCCGACACGACCGCCGCGCTGCATGAACTTGACGTCCGGTGTGGTGAGCCCCGCCTCCCCGAGCACCCGGTGCACCTGCTCCGTCCAGGCAGACTGGAGGGTGCTCGGATCCACGCCGAGGCCGGCGCTCGCCACCTCGCGGTCGACGTCGTCGGCGAGAAAGAGCTCGCCCGTGTAGCGCCACAGGTCGTCGACGGCCGCCTGCGCGCGCTCGTGGCTCTCGGGCGTTCCGTCGCCAAGCGTGATGACCCACTGCGCGCTGTGGCGCACGTGATACGTGGCTTCCTTCACCGCTTTGGCGGCGATGCCGGCCAGCGCCTGATTCGGGCTCGACGCGAGGGCGCGCATCTGCAGCAACGAGAAAACGCTAAAGAAGAACTGACGCACGATCGTGACCGCGAAATCGCCCTTCGGCAGCTCGAGGAGGAGCGCGTTTCGATAGTCGATCGCGTCGCGGAAGTAGGCGAGCGCGTCCTCGGTGCGGCCCTTCCCTTCCAGCTCGCCCGCCAGCTTGAGCAGGAGCGTGGCCTCGCCGATCAGGTCGAGCGCGATGTTGGCGAGCGCGATGTCCTCCTCGAGGATCGGGCCGTGGCCGCACCATTCGGAAGTGCGGTGACCGAGCACGAGCCGGTCGTCGGCGAGGCGGAGCAGGTAGTCGACCAGAGGCTGCGTCATTCCGACCCCGAGCGAAGCGAAGGGGAGGAATCTCTCATGACGCACGCGATGATTGGCGGGAGGGGAGATCCCTCGCTGCGCTCGGGATGACGGGGATGGGGCCGCTCGGGATGACGGGTCATCAGAACACCTTGATCCCGCGGGGCACCTTGTAGAACTGCGGGTGCCGGTACGGCTTGTCGTTGCCGGGATCGAAGAACGGACCCATGTCCTCGGGGGTCGAGGCGGTGATCGCGATCGACGGCACGACCCAGATGCTCACGGCCTCGCCGCGGCGCGAGTACACGTCGCGCGCGTTCTGGAGCGCCTGCTCGGCGGTGGTCGCGTGCACGCTCCCCGCGTGCTGGTGCGGCTCGCCCTTGGGCGGCTGGAGGAACACCTCCCAGAGCGGCCACTGCGAGTCCGCGGGTCCTTCGTTCGTCGTCGTATCGTGCTGGTCGGCCATGGTCGTGAGAACGGCGGCCGGAGCACGGCCGCCGCGTGTGGGTGGATGTCGGATCAGTCCGCGGCTTCGGAGAGCGCGGCGTGCTTGGCGGCGTACGCGCTGGCGGCACGCCGCACCCATTCGCCGTCCGCATGCGCCTGCCGGCGCGCGGCGAGGCGCTCGCGGTTGCACGGGCCGTCGCCCTTCACCACGCGCCAGAACTCGTCCCAATCGATCTCCCCGAATTCCCAGTTCTGCGTTTCCTCATTGTACTTCAGGTCGGGATCCGGGAGCGTGAGGTCGATCGCCTTCGCCTGAGCGACCGTGAGATTCACGAAGCGCTGGCGGAGCTCGTCGTTGCTCTTTCGCTTCACGCCCCACCGCATCAGCTCGTCGGAGTTGGACGACTCCTGGTCGTGCGGCCCGAACATCATGAGCGACGGCCACCACCAGCGGTTCACGGCGTCCTGCGCCATGGCGCGCTGCTCCGGCGTGCCCCTGGCGAGCGTCGCCATGATCTCGTAGCCCTGCCGCTTGTGAAAGTTCTCTTCCTTGCAGATCCGCACCATGGCCCGCGCGTACGGGCCGTAGCTCGCGTGCGCGAGCATGGTCTGGTTGACGATCGCCGCGCCGTCCACGAACCAGCCGATGCAGCCGATGTCGGCCCACGTGAGCGTGGGATAGTTGAAGATGCTCGAGTACTTGGCCGTGCCGTCGAGCAGCTGCTGGATCAGCTCGTGGCGATCGACGCCGAGCGTCTCGGTGCCGCAGTAGATGTAGAGGCCGTGGCCGGCCTCGTCCTGCACCTTGGCGAGCAGCGCGGCTTTGCGGCGCAGGCTCGGCGCGCGGGTGATCCAGTTCCCCTCGGGGAGCATGCCGACCACCTCGGAGTGCGCGTGCTGCGACATCATGCGCGTGAGCTGGCGGCGATAGCGCGCGGGCATCCAGTCCTTGGGCTCGATGCTCTCGCCGCGCGCGATCCGCGCCTCGAACTCGGCGAGGCGCGCCGGATCCTCGGCGGGGGTGGACGCGTGATCAGGGGCGTGGTCGGCCATGCGTGTCGACTCCAGTGTACGAGCGCTGCCGGTCGAGTTCGTGCTCATGAAACTTAGCGTTCGACCGACCTCGGCGGATAGGCGTGCACGACACCGCATGCCTTGCGTCCGCGGGTCGGCTCGACGCGTATTACACCACGGCGTCACGTCGCGTGCCGTGGCGCCAGCTCGACGGATTCATCGGTGACAACCTTCTTCGAACGGGGATCGATGCGCCTGCGCTCGTGTGCCAGTCTCGTGCTCGCTCTCGCGGCCGTTCCGGCAGCCCTTCGCGCCCAGGAAATCTCGGCCGGCAACTACGTGCGCGCGTCCGCCGGCATCACGACGCCCGTGAACCCCACGGGCACGCTGCGCGACTGGAAGCGCGGCACCGGGTTCGCGCTCTCGTGGGAGAACTGGGAGTCGATGGGCGGCGGCGCGCCGCGTGCGGGCTTCGGCATCGCGTTCGACTACGCGCAGCTGCCGCTCGACGAGCAGCAGTTCGTCGCGACGTTCAAGACCGGCCAGGGGCTGCACGCCACGAGCGCGTCGGCGAACAAGACCTCGGTCTGGACCATCGCGACCGATTTCAGATTGCGCATTCCTACCCCGCTGGTGATGCCGACCATCAACTTCGGCTTCGGCATCATCGATTTTCACCCGAGCACCGTACAGTACGTCGCGACGGACGGCACGCAGGGGAGCGCCGAGCAGAAGGGCCGCACGGGCGCCGAGCTGTCGATCGGCGGCGGAATCGACCGGCAGATCGCCGGACGCGTCGCCGTGTACGCGGAAGCGCTCTACCGCTACGGCTTCACGAGTGTGGGCGAAGGCATCGCCGCGCCGGGCTCCGCCTGCCTCAACTCCGGCGGCTGCGATGCCCTCAAGAACACGTCCTTCGGCACGATCCGCGGCGGGCTTCGCATCAAGGTCGACCGCTGAGCGCGTCTCCACCCTCGCGACTGACCATGCCTGAACATCTGCCCCTCGCCGCCGCCGGCACCGTCTCGTCATTCGTCGAGGACGGCATCGCCGACGTCTGCTTCGGCCACCCGAAGAGCAACTCGCTCCCGGCGACGGTGCTCGCGGCGCTGGCGCACAAGATCACGGCGCTCGGCGCGCGTGACGACGTGTACGCGATCGTGCTCCGCAGCTACGGCAGCGGCGCGTTCTGCGCCGGCGCGTCGTTCGACGAGCTGCGCGGCATTCGCGATCCGGAGGCGGGGAAGGAGTTCTTCATGGGCTTCGCGCGCGTGATCCTCGCGATGACGACTTGCCCCAAGCCGATCGTGACGCGCGTGCACGGCAAGGTCGTGGGCGGCGGCGTGGGCGTCGTGGCGGCGTCCGACTACGCGATCGCGGTGGACAAGGCCGCGCTGCGGCTGAGCGAGCTCGCGGTGGGCATCGGCCCGTTCGTCGTCGGGCCGGTGATCGAATACAAGATCGGCCCCGGGGCGTTCGGTGCGATGGCGGTGGATGCCGACTGGCGCGACGCCGCCTGGGCGGAGCGGCACGGGCTCTACGCGCGCGTGGTGGCGGACGTCGCCGCGCTCGACGCCGGCGTGGGCGAGATGGCGGCGCGGCTCCGGCAGGCGAATCCGGACGCGGTCGCGCGGATCAAGCGGATCACCTGGGAGGGAACGGACACCTGGCCGCGGCTCCTCGAGGAGCGCGCGGCCATGAGCGGAACCCTGGTGCTGTCCGACTATACTAAATCTGCAATAGCGAAGTTCTAAACGCGCGCCGCGAGGCGCACCGCGTCCTCGAAGCTCACGGCGTAGTCCTCGGCGATCTGGCGCGCGGTGGCCTCGTAGGCGGCCGGCTCGAGGCGCTTCGCCGCTTCGAACAGCGCCTGCACGTCGAACGGCTCGCCCTCGAGATGGGCGAGGTATTCCTCGACGGCGGTGAGATACCCCATCATGCCGCCGAGCTCCGTGGGGCAGTACGACTCGTGCGCGGCGCGCAGACGGTCGGCGTCCGCGGCGTGCGGCATCACGAGGTTCTCCGAGCCGCAGACGACGCGGAGCTGCTCGTTCGCGATGCAGCGGTCGACCGTCGCGCTGTCGAGCGAGCCGCCGGCGGCGTTCACGACGAGGGCGTCCATCGGCTGCGCGAGCAGGTGCGGCTTGCCGTCGGCATCCCACACGCGATGTCCTGCGCGCTCGACGGGGGCCCGGCGATCCTCGCGCGTCTCCACCGCGAGGATCGTCGCGCCGGCGGCGTTCAGCCGCTCGAACACGTGCATGCCGATGTTGCCCAGGCCGATGAGCCCGACCGTCGCCTCGGCGAGCGGGATGCCGACGGCGCGGAGCATCCCCTCGAGCACGTAGAAGTTGCCCTCCGCCGTCGGCTTGGACGTGTCGGCATCGACGCTGCCGGGAAAGCGCTCGCTCAGGTAGTCGAGCGACTGCGTCTTGCCGTCGGACATCAAGCCGTGCCCGAGGTCCTGGCCCGTGGTGATGCGAACGCCCGCATCCTGCTCGAACGTGCGGAAGCAGTGGATGGCCCAGTCGAGCAGCGCGAAGTCGTTGGGATGGCCGACGCGAGCGTCGTCGGTCGGGTCGAGCACGCACTTGCCGCCGACGATGCGATTCATGTCGCGGCGGGCGAGCGGACCACCAACCCCGATCAGCCGCGACCAGTAGACCTTCTCCTCCATGCCCATCGCGAGGCCGATGGCTTCCTTGTCCGGATTGAAGCCGGGGCTCTCGGTGCGTTCCTTGGGCGCGATACGAAAACCGCCGAGCGAGAGCTTGTCGGAGCCCGGCTCGGCGTGGGTGGCGATGCTCAGTGTCCACCGAAATTTCGGATGCCGAAATCGGTAGACCCAGACGGCAGGATTGAGCGTGCGCGAGAGCTCAGGCACCAGCGCACGCGAGTCGTCGGGAGACAGGATGGTGGGCTGCATGGCACCTAAGGTAACGGAAAACGCTCCCCGATGGATTCATACGAATGCCAATCGGGGAGCGTTGGCCGATTCTTGCGAATCCCTGACACTCGCGTCAGGTGGTCGGCGGATTGAACGCGGTGTGCTGCGAGTCGATCCAGCTCTTGTGGTAGTTGGGATCTTCGATCGAGAGCGCCTGTTTCGCGACCTTGAGCGGGCGGAAGCTGTCCATCATCACCGCGAGCTCGTTCGTTTCCTTGGCGCCGATCGAGGCCTCCGCGCGTCCTGGATGCGGCCCGTGCGGGATGCCGTCCGGATGGAGCGTGATGCTGCCGAACTCGATGCCCTTCCGGCTCATGAACTCGCTCGAGGCATAGTACAGCACCTCGTCCGAATCGACATTGCTGTGATTGTACGGCGCGGGGACCGCGTTGGGGTCGAAATCGTATGGTCGCGGACAGAACGAGCACACGACGAAGCCGTCGCCTTCGAACGTCTGGTGCACCGGGGGAGGCTGGTGCACGCGGCCGACGATGGGCTCGAAGTCGCGGATGTTGAACGCCCACGGGTAGAAGTACCCGTCCCAGCCGACGACGTCGAACGGATGGTGATCGAGGATGAGCTCGTTGATCCCGTCGTACTGCTTGACGAGGATCCTGAAATCACCCATCTCGTCGTGGGTATTTAGTATCAAAGGGCGACGAATATCGCGCTCCGAGTACGGGGCGCCTTCCTTGAGCTGGCCGAACTCGTTGCGATAGCGCCGGGGCCAGCGCACGTGGCCGCGGCTCTCCATGACGAGCAGCTTGGGCGTTTCAACCGTGGCCGCTCGACTCCGGCGCTCCGCACCTTCGCTCGCGGTACCCGGCGGCGCGGTATCCGCCATGTCAAACCGGTACCGGTGCAGGATCCCGCGGTGGATGACGAGATAGTCGCCTTCGCCGAACGGCAGATCGCCGTACACCGACTCGAGCACGCCCTGCCCTTTCGCGACGTACACCAGCTCGTCCGACTGCGCGTTGCGATAGAAGTGCTCGTCCTGCTCGTCGGGCTCGACGTAGAGCATCGCGACGTCCTGGTTGAACATCAGCGGGATGCGATCCATCGTCGGGCTGCCGCCCTTCTTCGCGCGCGCCGTGAGAAAGTGCCGATGGCGGAGCGTCTGGTCGGGGTCGGCCTCGAACGCCGTCTCGCGCACGCGGCGCACGGACTTGATCGTCGTCGGCGGGTGCACGTGATAGAGCAGCGACGACGTGCCGGTGAAGCCCTCGTGTCCCATGAGCTCCTCGGCGTAGATGCCGCCGTTGGGCTTCCGGAACGCGGTGTGGCGCTTCTTGGGGACTTGGCCGAGAGTGTGGTAGATGGGCATGATCTGTCATTCCGAAGGAGCGGAGCGACTGAGGAATCTTCTCTCCTCGACGCGATAATTGGCGGGAGAGAAGATCCCTCGCTGCGCTCGGGATGACTCCTAGAGATTCCCCCGCAGTGCCTGCTCGCGTTCGATCGCCTCGAAGAGCGCCTTGAAGTTGCCCTTGCCGAAGCTGCGCGCGCCCTTGCGCTCGATGATCTCGTAGAAGAGCGTCGGACGGTCCTGCGCCGGCTTCGAGAAGATCTGCAGCAGATAGCCGTCGGGATCGCGATCGACGAGGATGCCGAGCGCCTCGAGCTGGTCGATCGGCTCGTCGATCTTGCCGACCCGGTCCTGCAGCTCCTGATAGTACGTCGTGGGCGCCTTGAGGAACTCGACGCCGCGATCGCGGAGTGCGGTCACGGTGGCGATGATGTCGTTCGTCGCGAGCGCCAGGTGCTGCACGCCCGGGCCGTGGTAGAACTCGAGGTACTCGTCGATCTGCGACTTCTTCTTGCCGGCGGCGGGCTCGTTGATCGGGAACTTGATGCGCTCGTTGCCGTTCGACATCACCTTGGACATGAGCGACGAGTACTCGGTCGAGATGTCCTCGTCGTCGAACGAGATGAGATTCTTGAAGCCCATCACGCGCTCGTAGAACTCGACCCAATAGTTCATCTTCCCGAGCTCGACGTTGGCCACGCAGTGGTCGACGTGGAGCAGCCCGGTGGGTTCGGCCTGATAGTGCGGATCGCGCTTCTGGAAACCCGGGAAGAACGTGCCGTTGTAGTTCTTCCGTTCGACGAGCGAGTGAATCGTGTCGCCGTAGATCTTGATGCCGGCCGCCACGATCTCGCCGTCATCGTCGCGCATGACGCGCGGCTCGTAGGCCGATGCGGCGCCGCGCTCGATCGCCTTCTCATAGGCGTCGCGCGCGTCGTCCACCCAGAGGGCGAGGTCGCGCACGCCGTCGCCGTGCTTGCGGACGTGCTCGGCGACGTCGCCGTCAGGACCGAGTGGCGAGGTGAGCACGAGACGGATCTTGTTCTGAACGAGCAGATAGCTCACCCGATCGCGGACGCCGGTCTCCGGTCCGCGATAGGCCACGAAGCGGAACCCGAAGGCGCTCTGGTAGTAGTGCGCCGCCTGCTTGGCGTTTCCGACGTAGAACTCGACGTAATCGGTACCATTGATGGGGAAGACGTCGTGCGTCTCGGCTCCCACCGGCATGGTCTGCGTCGCCATGTGTGCTCCGCTGCTGAAGTGCGATGTCAACGCTCGCGTCCGAAGTCGGCGAGCCGTGGTGCTTTTCCAAGGTTAGGCGCGGCGCGCGGCAAGGTCAAAGGCCGCGCTGTGAAAACGCGAGGATAATGTATACCGCTCAGTGCGCCAACTCCGGCAGATTCCGGAACAGCTCCAGCGCCTGCGGATTCGCGAGCGCGTCCACGTTCTTCACCGGGCGACCGTGCACCACGTCGCGCACGGCGAGCTCGGTGATCTTGCCGCTGATCGTACGCGGAATGTCCGCGACCTGGATGATCTTCTTCGGGACATGATGCGGGCTCGTGTTGGCGCGAATCTGCTCGCGGATGCGCGCCCGAAGCTCCTCGGTGAGCGAGATGCCCTCGGCGAGCCGCACGAAGAGCACGACGCGCACGTCCTCCGCGGCGTCGGTCCCCACGTGCTGGCCGATCACGAGGCTCTCGATGATCTCGGGAAGCTGCTCGACCTGGCGATAGATCTCCGCCGTACCGATGCGCACGCCGCCCGGGTTGAGCGTGGCGTCGCTCCGGCCGTAGATCACGAGTCCGCCATGCGGCGTGAGCTCGGCCCAGTCGCCGTGGCGCCACACGTTGGGGTAGACGTCGAAGTACGCGGCGCGGTAGTTGGACCCGTCGGGATCATTCCAGAATCGCACGGGCATGCTCGGGAACGGCGCCGTACACACCAGCTCGCCCTGTTCACCGACCACCGGACGACCGCGGTCGTCGAAGATCTCGACCTTCATTCCGAGCCCGCGCGTCTGCAGCTCGCCGCGATACACGGGCCCGATGGGATTCCCCAGCGCGAAACACGAGACGATGTCGGTCCCACCGCTGATGCTGCTGAGGCGGACGTTGGGCTTCACATGTTCGTAGACGTAGTCGAAGCTGTGCGCGGCGAGCGGACTCCCCGTGGAGAGAATGGCGTTCAACGCGGAGAGGTCGTGCGTCTCCCGCGGATGCATCCCATCCTTCTCGGCGAGCGCGAGCCATTTTGCGCTCGTGCCGAACACGGAGATGCGCTCGTCCGCCGCCATGTCCCACAGGATGGGCCGCGTCCGGAGCAGCGCCGCGCCGTCGTAGAGAATGAGCGTGGCTCCGACCGCGAGCGCGGACACGAGCCAGTTCCACATCATCCAGCCGCAGGTGGTGAAGTAGAAGATGCGATCGTCGCGCGTGAGATCGCCGTGCAGCACGTGCTCCTTGAGGTGCTGCAGAAGCGTGCCGCCGGCGCCATGCACCATGCACTTGGGCAGCCCGGTCGTGCCCGAGGAGTACATGATGTACAACGGGTGATCGAACGGCAGGTGCTCGAAGACGAGTGCGGGATCGGCGGGTGCGTCGGCGGTGAAGTCGGCCCAGGTCACCGCGTCGCGAATGCCCGCGATCTCCGGCGCGTGCCGCATGTACGGCACGACGACAACGCGCGCGATCGCGGGAATGCGTTGCGCGATCTCGCGCACGCGCTCGAGGCAGTCGATCTCGCGGCCGTTGTAGAGGTACGCGTCGGCGCAGAAGAGCACGCGGGGCTCGATCTGCCCGAAGCGATCGAATACGCCGTTCACGCCGAAATCCGGCGAGCAGGATGACCAGATCGCGCCGATGCTCGCCGTGGCGAGCATCGCGATGATCGTTTCCGGCAGGTTCGGCATGAAGCCGGCGACGCGGTCGCCCACCGTGACGCCCATGCGGCGCAGCGCGTGCGCGACGCGCGCCACTTCGTCGTGCAGCTCCCGAAAGGTCAGGCGCCGCTGAACGCCGCGTTCATTCCAGAACACGATCGCCTCGCGATCGTCGCGGTAGCGCAGCAGATTCTCAGCGAAATTGAGCCGCGCGCCGACGAACCAGCGTGGGCCGAGCTCCGGGTCAGGCGGTGCGACGCGATCGCGTCCGATCAACACTCGCTCACAGGCAATCGAGCGATCCCGCGCGCCCGAGATCACGCCGCAGAATCGCCAGACCTCGGTCCAGAACGGCTCCAGGTCGCGCACGGACCACTGATAGAGCGAATCGAAGTCGGTCACGGACGCGGTGCGCTCGCCGATCGCGTGCACCTGCGCGATGAACCGCGTCAGGTTGGCGCGCGCGATCTGTTCGGCAGTTGGCGTCCAGAGGACAGCTTGGTCCATCAAGAACGGATTGAGAGTGAGCGTTCGGCGACAACGATACGAATTGTCAGCGCGCGGGGCGAGCCCTCGACCCGGATCAAAGAGCAACAGCCTGAACGACAATCGAGCGGAAAAGGTCGAACGACAAACGAACACGGCAAAGTCCGTGAATTGGCTTTGCCGTGTTCGTCGAGCGCCGTTGGATTCAGTTCAATTGTCGTTCAACTCTTTCCGACGCTGGCTTGGCCCGAAGAGCCGGAGTCGGCGCGCCGGGACTCAGCGCAACCGCGGGTTGGTCGAGCGCGGCGCCTTCTCGCACTCGGGCCAGAGGCGCGGACCGCCGAAGCCGCCGCGGCCGCGACCGGCCGCCTGCGCTTCCTGCGGATTCGCCGCCATCTGTGCGCGGACCGCGGCGCGCGCGGAATCCGGGTTCACGCGCTGGATGAACGCCGGATCCTCGGACGCGAGATACGCGAGCATCGCCGTGAGGGTCGCGTTGGACTCCAGATCGTCGAACACGATCTTGTCGTACGTGTCGCGGTCGGTGTGCCACGTGTAGTTGCCGTAATCCCAGTTCAGCGCGCCGAGACCGAACGCGGGCAGGCCCGCGCACGAGAAGTTGTAGTCGTCGCTGCCGCCGCCAGCCGGGCCGCCGACACCGCCGTACTGGATCTGGTTCTTGAGCTCCACCGGGATCTTGTCGAGCCAGGCCCGCACGTGCGGATCGGCATCGGGCAGGCCGGCGGCGCTCATGCGAACGATGCGCCCGGTGCCGTTGTCCTGGTTGAACAGCGCCTCGAGCCCCTTCAGTACTTCCGGATGGTCCTCGCGGAACGCCGCCGAGCCGACCTCGCCTTCTTCTTCGCCGCTCCAGTGACCGACGAGAATCGTGCGCTTGGGATGCGGGTCGACCTGTTTGAGAATTCTCATGGCTTCCATCATCGTGATGGTGCCGGTGCCGTTGTCCGTGGCGCCCGACGAGCCGTCCCACGAGTCGAAGTGCGCCGAGAGCATCACGTACTCGTTCGGCTTCTCCGTCCCCGGAATGCGCGCGATCGTGTTGAACACGGGCTGCTCGCCGAGCAGCTGCGCATCGAGATTCAGCTTGAGCTTGGGGCTCTCGTGGTTCTCGGTGAGGCGGTAGACGAGACCGTAGTCCTCGCAGCTCAGCGCGATCGTCGGCGCCTTGGTGTTGTAGGTCTCGAAGATCTCCATCGTGCCCCAGCCGCCGGTGCCGAGCGGACTGCCACCGCCGAATCCGCCGCGACCGCCGCCCTGCCCCGCGTTCATGTTGCGCCACGACAGCTTGGGGCGCGAGGTGATCACGCCCGCCGCGCCCGCCTGCTCCAGGCGCACGCCGAGCGTGCCGCCGCCGAGCGCGGGATAGTAGCCGGTGCCGCGCAGGCCCTCGGCGCCCTTGGGCACGTTCGGCCCCGGACGCACCACGGCCCAGTCGCGCTGGATGCCGAGCATCACGGAGTCGATCCGCGCCTGCGAGGCGGGGGTCGCGTTCTGCGCCCAATCTTCCGGCGGCCGGCAGCTCGGGTACGCCGCGGAGATCATGACGAGCTTGCCCTTCACGTTGGGCAGCCACTGCACGAATTCGGTGCTGTCACTGAATTTCGGCAGCACGATCGGCGCGGCGACGAGATCCTTGCCGCCCGTTCCCGGGCTGTAGCCGACCATCGTGCCCTCGAGCGAGCGCACGCGGGGCGACACGAGATCGATGTGCGAGTAGCCGCGGCGCCATCCGCGCCACGTGCCGTACCGCTCGTTCTTCGCATCGATGCCCCACGACGTGTACATCTTCACGAGCCAGTCCTGCGCCGCCTTGAGGTTGGGCGATCCCATGAGGCGGGGGCCCAGCGAATCGAACAGGGTGTGCGAGAGCTGCTCGGTGTGCGAGCTGTCCATGCCAAGCGCCCAGATGCGCTTGATCACGGGATCGTCGGTGGGGAACGTCTGCGCGGCGGCGATCCGCGGGGCCGCGGCGAGCGCGATCAGAAATGTGGGAAGAGCGAGATGTCGACGCATCGGAGGGTGAGGGTCGAGTGTGGAGAGGACGGCGATACCACTCACCTAACCTACGACGAGGGGGAGGATCCCGCTGGGACCCTCCCCCTCGTGACAACCGGCGCAACCATGCGGCCTATGGTATCTGATTCAGCAGCACGTCGAAGACGAGCGTCGAGTTGGGTGGTATGCCCTGGACGTTGGCCGAGCCGTAGGCGAGCGCCGAGGGAATGACGATGAGTCGCTCACCGCCCTCGCGCATGCCCATCATGCCGTCCTGAAAGCCGAACACGGAATTGGAGAGCGGGATCGTGATCTGACTGCCGGAGTCGAACAGCGCACCGTTCTTCAGGAAGCCGTTGTACGTGATGACCACGGTCACGGGGCTCGTCAGCTCGGTGCCGGTCCCCACCTTCACGTCCTTGTAATAGACGCCGGCGCTCGTCTTCGTCATCTGCGAGATGTTGATGCCGAGACTGGATGCAAAAGTCTCGGTCGCGGGGTCGCTCGGACTATCCGAGGGCTGCGCGACATCGAGTTTGCACGCGCCGAGTGCGAGCGTGCCGGCAAGGATGAAGAGTGCTTTGAATCGCATGGTGGAAATCCAACGGGGTGAGAGACAACAAGCTACGCCTGGCGCGCCGATGCGCGCCAGCGCCGCTTACCGAACGCGAACGACCGCGAGCTGAATGCTCGCCGGCAGCTTCTGCCCTGCCGAGGTCGCCGTCAGCAACGCGTCCTGCCCGGCAGGCACGGAGAACCGCATGAACGACACGCCGCCCGCGGCGAGCGTGGTCGAGCTCACGACGCCGTCGCTGAGCGATCGGGTGACGAGCGGAAACGCGGTCGAGACGCCACCGCCCGTGAGCGCGCTGCGCAGATTCCAGCTCGGCTGCTGGTAGAGCGGATCCACGCCGGCGGCATCGTCGTCGAGGAACACGGAGATGGCCCAGTCACGAAACCAGTCGTTCGGCGCGAACCCGAGTGCGCTCGTCAGATTGGCGATGCCGGTGAGATTCGTGTTCACAAGACGGCGCCAGAAGGCGTCTTCGGTGCCCGCCGGCAGGTGGTCCGCGGCGTAGCGAAGAAAATTCCAGATCGCCCCGCGCGTGGCGAGGTCGTCGTCCGTGGCGTCGAAGCCGATCGGTGCCTGCGTCTCGGTGCGCTGCAGATAATTCTTGTAGCGCAGGAAATTGTTCTGCTCGAAGGTGGAGTAGGCGGCGGCGAACTTGGGATCGTTGTAGCCCGAGGCGTCGAGGTTCGTGCGCGGCGAGCGGCCGGAGGCGCGGAAGAAGTTCAGCTCCTCGGCGGTGTGCGACAGTCCCTCGTCGAGCCACGACTCCTCGAACTGCGTCCCGACCTTGTTCACGTACATGCGGCGCGACGCGTTGATGAGGTGCTGGAACTCGTGCGCGACCGTGCCGTTGGTGAACGAGACCACTTGCTGCTTGGACCGGCGGTTGCCGTTCACCACGCCGCCCGTGTCGGGGACCATCAGGTAGAACATCTCCGCGAAGTTGCTGCCCACGCACGGACCCGGTGACGTCGCGGTCTTGGGATAGAGATCGCGCGCGTAGAAGAAGCCGAGCACGACGCTCAGCGCGCCCTGCGGCGTGAGCTCGTTCACGGCGCGCGTGAAGAACAGGATCACGTGCCCGTTGTTGTCGATGTCCGTCGGTGCGCCGAACGCGGCGGTGTCGACGGGAGTGATCAGCGTATCGAACGTCACGCCAATCGACTTGTACTCGTCGTCCGTGAAGCCGCCCGGGGGGTCCAGGGTGTCGGCCACGACGATCGCGTTCTGCGTCACCGCGACGACGCGACCCGTGCGGAGATCGGGATTTCCGCAGAAGTCGGCGGCGTTCACGTTGTACTTCAGGAGGTCGCCGACGGCGGGTACGGCGACACTCGTCGCCGCGCGCACACCAACGACGTCGCGGTTGGCGGTCATCCACGAGCGGGCCGCCGGCAGCCGCGCCGCCGCCTCCGCGCGTTCGCGGCTGCGAAGCCGCTGCTCGAATGCATCGTCCGGCACGAGCGACGGCACGCCACCCGTGAGCACGCCGCTGGGCCGGCGCAGCGCCAACGGCGCGGGCGGCGCGGTGACTCCATACCCGAGCACGTCCACGCGCGCCGTGGAGCTGCCGATGATGGAATTATAATATGGAATGTATGCATACTCGGCGTTGGCCGCCGAGGCGTGGACGCAGAAGCCGTCGCCCGAGACGTTGGCGACCACCTGCCCGACCGCGAGATCCAGCGGAGTCGCCGCCGCCGTGCAGATCGACTGACCGGCGGAGAGCACCGTGATCAGGACACTGTCCTGCTGCGCGCCGGCGGCGGCGACGACGTAGGTCGCCGCGCCACGACGCAGTGCCCGCACGAAGCCGCTC
The DNA here is from genome assembly GCA_035547615.1 of Gemmatimonadaceae bacterium. GTDB lineage: Bacteria > Gemmatimonadota > Gemmatimonadetes > Gemmatimonadales > Gemmatimonadaceae > JAQBQB01. Next base: position 25,886 of record DASZUN010000030.1, read on the forward strand.
GAGTCGACGCTGAGCAGCGTCGGATCGCGCGACTCGAAGGTGGGCGGCGGCGACGTGGAGTTGCCGAACTGGTCGAGCGCGCGCGCCGTGATGCGCATCGTGTCGACCGTCGAGAGCAGTCGAGCGCTCACCGGGGAGACGGACAGCGATACCGCATCGCCCGGCACGCCGGCCGCCTCGAACTTTACAGAACTGGTAACGCCCGACACGCTGGCCGTGACCTCGTTCACACCGGCGACCGTGCCGAGCGTCCACGTGGTGGTCGCCTGGCCGTTGGCGTCGGTGGTCCCGAGGCGCGGGTTCGTGGATCCGCTCCCCATCGTGACGGCGAATGCGACTGTGGCGCCTTCCACGGCGCGGCCCTTCGCATCCGTGACGCGCACCACCACGGCGTCCGTCAGCGCGCTGCCGACAGTCGCGGAGCGAGCGAGGTCGCTGACCGCGGCGATGTGTGCCGGCGGCTGGTGCGACGGACCGCTGATCTCCGACCCGCCGCAGGCGGCGAGAACGACGGCGCCAGCAAGCGACAGCCAGCGCGGAACGGACGGAAAGCGCATCACGGCGGGAGGAGGGACCAGGGTCTCTGCAACGGGATCGCGTACCCCGGCGGCCGGGCAGGTTCCACTATCAAGGCCGGGTACTGCAAGGACGTTCCCGGAAAACGGCAGGCAACGGGGAGACGTTGAATCTACAGCGCGCGCGCCGCCGTTCGTGCCGCTTCGGCGAGCACAGCCGCACCGATGAAGATCGCGTCCTCGCTGGGATGGAACGTGGGCGCGTGTGCTGGAATCATGACACCGTCGCGCTCTCGCGCCCCGATACGCAGAAAGCAGCCGGGGATCGATTCCATGTAATGGGCGAAATCTTCGGCGGCCATATTCAGGAATCCGAGCGGCACCACTGCCGCACTGCCCAGGACCGCCTCGGCGGCCTCGCGCGCCCAGCGCGTCGCCTCTGGCGGATTCACGATCGGCGGAGTTCCCCGCGCGATTGTGACGCGCGCTTCGACGCCGTAGGCCGCCGCCGTCGTCGCGGCAATCTCCTCCACCGCGCGAAGCATGGTCTCCCGCGATTCCGACTCGATCGCCCGGACAGTGCCCGCGAGCACCGCGCGCTCGGGAATCACGTTCGGCGCCGATCCCGCGTGCACCGAGCCGACGGTCACGACGCCCGGCGTGGCGGGGTTGAGTCGCCGCGCGACGATCGTCTGCAGCGCCACGATCACGGCCGCCGCGGCGACGATCGGATCGCGCGACTCGTGAGGGCGAGCCGCGTGCGCCCCCTGGCCGATCAACTCGATCTCGAATTCGTCGCCGGATGCGGCCAGCGGCCCCTCATCGGCAACGACCTGCCCGACCGCGAACCGCCGGTCGACGTGGCCGCCGAAGATCGCTCGCACGCCATCGAGCGCGCCACTCTCCAGAATCGCGAGCGCGCCCCGCCCCACTTCCTCCGCGGGCTGGAACACGATCAGCACGTCGCGCTCGGCGGGTTGCTCGACGAGCAGTGCCGCTGCGCCTGCGGCCCATGTCGCGTGCACGTCGTGGCCGCAGGCGTGCATCACCCCCGGCGTGTTCGATGCGAACGGCAAGCCGGTCGCCTCCTGGATCGGGAGCGCGTCGATGTCGCCGCGCAGCGCGACGAACGGTGCGCCGCGCGCGCGCCCTGGAACGCGCGCGATCACCCCCGTGGCGCCGACGCGGCGCACGTCGCTCACGCCGAGGTCGGCGAGGGCGCGCTCGAGGCGATCGGCCGTCGCGTGCTCCTCGAACGCGAGCTCCGGGTGTTGATGGATCGCGCGGCGCAGCGCGACGAGCCGCGCGCGCAGCTCGGGGGAAAACAGCCGCTCGACGGCGACAGGCAGCTCCACGTTCTTAAACGGCGACGGCGCTCGCGCGCCCGACGCGCTCGCTGCGCACCGTGAGGTCGTCGACGCGATCCATGTTCACCGTCACGCCGATCCCTGGCCTGTCGAGGGGAACGTGCACCATGCCGTCGGCGTCCATCGTCCACTCCGGCGTCACGATGTCGCGCGCCCAGTAGCGCGCGCTCGGCGAGACGTCGCCCGGCAGCGTGAAATTGGGCAGCGACGCGAGCGCGACATTGTGCGCGCGGCCGATGCCGCTCTCCAGCATGCCGCCGCACCAGACCGGGATCGCGCTGCGCTGACACACATCGTGAATCGCCTTGGACGGCGCGAAGCCGCCCACCCGGCCAGGCTTGATGTTGACGATGCGCCCCGCCTTGAGCGCGATCATGTCCTCGGCGCGTTCCACGTCGGTGATGGATTCATCGAGGCAGATGGGCGTGGCCAGCCGCCGCTGCAGCTCCGCGTGGCGCACGAGATCGTCGCGTCCCAGCGGCTGCTCGAGCATGATCAGGTCGAAGGCGTCGAGCGCCGCGAGGTGGTCGGCGTCGGCGAGCGTGTACGCGGAGTTCGCGTCGGCCATGAGGTGCACCGCCGGCCCGAGCGCCTCGCGCACCGCGCGCACGTACTCGATGTCGGCGCCCGGCTGGATCTTCATCTTGATCTTGCGATACCCCTGATCGAACGCCGCGCGGGCGCGCTGCACGAGGGCGGCGGGGCTCGACTGAATGCCGATCGAGATGCCCGTCGCGACGCGGTCGCGCGTGCCGCCGAGCATGCGTGAGAGCGACACGCTCCGCTGCCGCGCGGCAACGTCCCAGCAGCCCATCTCGATCGCCGCTTTCGCCATGTTGTGGCCGCGCACGTTCGCGTCGAGCGTGGCGAACACGCGATCGGCGTGCTCGATCGACTGTCCCACGACGCGGGGCGCGAGCCATTCACGGATCGCGTGCCACGCGGTGTCGATCGTTTCGGGGCTGTAATTCGGCTGTTCGCCGGCGACGCACTCCGACCAGCCGACGATGCCGTCGCCGTCGGTGAGCTCGAGCAGGCCGATGCGGCGCTCGCTCACCACGCCGGATGAGATGCGGAACGGCTCCTTGAGCGGGAGCCGGATCTCGCGCAGGACGATCTGTTCGATGTGCAGCATGGTCGCGCTACGTCATCCTCGCCCGGACGCGACGAGCGCCGGACGCTGGTTCTTCGTCAAGAGATAATAGCCACATTCCGCGTTCGGCTCGAGCAGGAATGCACTGACGCTGTATCCGCCGGCGAGTGCCCAGTTGAAGCAGGAGCGCACCTCGCCGCGCCACCGTTCGGCGGACGTGCGCTCGCCGACGAGCACCCGCTCGCCATCGGCGGGGATCCGGATGCGAATCGAGTGCGGCAGAATCGACGCGCCGCGTACGCGCTCCATCCAATCCGCCGTGACGACGGGACCTTGCCGGCAGTCCGCCGACGCGAGCGCGCGCTCGGATTCGGAGAGCCGGCTCTCGATCTCGCGATCGTCGGTGGGCCACGCGACGATCAGGCGATCCGTGGGAATGCCGCCGTGCAGCTCGCTGTCGGTGATGCCGTACATGTCCTCGACGTAATCAGCGAGGCGGACGCCGAGGCGATTGAAGTTGAGGTGCGCGTTGCGCGCGACGAGCGGATCGAACGTCCAGTAGATGAGCGTCGCGCCGAGCTCGCGCACGGCGTGACGTTGGTGCTCCTTGAGCCGTCGACCAAGGCCGAGATTGCGCGCTTCCGGACGCACGGCGAGCATGTCCGACCAGTGGACGACCCGTCCGCGCTCCACACCCGTCAGGCCGAACACGAACCCCAACAACGTCCCATGCTCGTCGAACGCTCCGACCGCGACGCCGCCGATCCGCTGCGCCACGTTGAGAATGCTCGCCGGGACGACGTCGCTGAAATCATCGCCCCACGTCTCGCGCTGCAAGCTGACGCACTGCTGCAGCTCGCGCGGGGTGGCGAGGGGCCGTATTTCGATCGACGCGGGATTCATGGCGCGGGAGAGTGTTCCACCGCGTCGTCCGCGTCAATAGCGTTCGGCGGCTCCGCCGAGAATTCCCGTCCGACGGCATGACGCGGCCGACCAGCAGTGTGACGACCGCCACATGGTATCGCGCGCTGGCCGCGTTGCTCACGATAGCCGCCGCGGCCGCGGTCTGGTCCACGGCGCGCGTGTTCAGTGGAACGGTCGACGAGCCGGCGCACATCGCGGCCGGGATGCAGTGGCTCACGACGCATCGGTACGATTACGACCTGCAGCATCCGCCGATCGGACGCGTGGCGGCCGCGCTCGGACCGTACCTGCACGGCACGCGCGGCATCGGCGCGCCGGGCGTCTACGAGGAGGGCGCCGCGATCCTTGGCCGCGGCGCGCATTACGCCGACACGCTCGCGAGCGCACGACACGGCGAGCTGCTGTTCCTGATCATCCTCGCGCTGGCGACGTGGGCATGGGGCACTCGACTGGCCGGCGAGGTCGGCGGGCTCGCGGCCACCCTGCTCGTGGTGGCGAACCCGAACATCCTGGCGCATGCCGGCCTCGCGACGACGGACATCGCGTGCGCCGCGATGACGACGGTCGCGCTGCTCGCGGCCGCGTGGTGGATCGACGAGGCGTCGTGGCCGCGAACCGCAGTGTTCGGCGCAGCGGTGGGACTCGCCGTCGCCAGTCGGCTGTCGGCGATCGGCTTTCTCGGCGTGGCGTTCGCCGCGTGCTACGTGCTCCGCGGCGTCGTGTCGCGGCGGTGGACGATCGGCGCGTCGCAGTCCGCCGCGCGACAACTCGCGAACGCGGCGATGGCGCTCGCTGTCGCGTGCCTGGTGGTGTGGGCCGCGTATCGATTCGACGTCGGGCCGCTGCACCCGGGCGGCCCGGCCGTTCCCGCGCCCGCCTTCCTGAACGGCGTGAGCACGTTCGTGCTGCACGGCAGCTCGGGACACCCGGCCTTTCTCCTCGGCGTACCGCGCAACCACGGCTGGTGGTACTACTTCCCCGTCGCGCTTCTCGTGAAGACGCCAATTCCGCTTCTGCTGCTCGCGGTGCTCGGCGGCGCGGCGGGAGTGAAGCGCGCGTGGGCGACGCGCGACTGGCAGTCCGCCGCGCCGATCACGTCGGCGATCGCCATGCTGGCGCTGAGCATGGCCGTGCGGGTGGACCTCGGGATCCGACTGATTTTGCCGGTCTATCCACTGCTCGCGGTGACGGGCGCGATCGCGGTGGCGGAGCTGTGGTCGCATCGCGCGAGGCACACCGAGCGCGTCGTCGTCATCGCGCTCGCCCTCTGGACCGTCGTGATCCCGGTGCGCGCGCATCCCGATCACCTCGCGTACTTCAACGAGCTCGCGGGCACACATCCGGAGCACGTGCTCGTCGACAGCAATCTCGATTGGGGACAGGGGCTCTATCGGCTTCGCGATACGATCGCCGCACGCGGCATCCGGGACAGCGTGTTCGTCGCATACTTCGGGACGGCCGACGTTTCGGCTGCCGGCGTGCCGAACGCGCGCGTGCTCGGCTTGCACGAGATTCGCACAGGCTGGATCGCGGCGAGCGAGACGTACCTCGCGGGTGAGTGGGTCGGCCATGCGTACGACTGGCTGCTCGCGTATCCGCCGGTCGCCCGCATCGGGCCATCGATGCTGTTGTGGCACATCACGAGGCTCGACGGCAGGGCCGCGGCAGCCGCAGCGACCGTCCGCTGAGCATTCAACCTTCAGTCAAGCCGCGGGTTCGGTGCACCGCTGCGCGTTGCATCGAACACGCGGTACCCCGGCGCGGAATGGCGCGGGGGCTCCGTGCAGCGGAAGGATCCCAATCGCCGTGCGCACGACGGCTTCTGTGGGAAATGCGCTCACTCGACAAGTCAGAGGCTCTCGAGCGGCCGTCGAGCAAACAGTGAACATGCTGGCGAGAGGAACCCTGCCCGCCGCGGGAGCCGCCGCGGCCGCTACCAGGGATTCGTCGCCGCGCTGAGGCCCACGAACCACGTGCGCCGCGGCGCGGGCTCGTAGAATTTGGTCGCGGCGAGCGTCGGGCCGGACGCATTGATCGCGACGCTTCCGACGTACGCGCGATCGAAGAGATTCTGGACGCCGATGATCGGGGAGAGCCACGGACGCCCGAAGGCGGCGGTGGCGCCGACGCGCAGGTTCACGATGGCGTAGCCCGGCGCGGCGGCCTGATTCGCGTCGTTCACCCACACCTTGCTCTTCGCTGCCACCTCCCCGACGACGAAGCCGCGCGCGAGACGCCACGTCGCCGCACCCTGAAACTGGTGCTCGGGAATGCCGGGGATCGCGTGTCCGGCGTACTGCGCGCCGCCGTTCACGAAGTTCAGAAATCTAAAATGTGAGTATGCATACGATCCGGTGACGGTCACCGGGCCGACGTCGGTGCCCAGCTCCAGCTCTGCCCCGCGACGCCGCGTGCGGCCGGCGTTCCGATAGTAGGTGCGGCCGTTGCCGCCCGGCACCTCGAACGGGATCAGCTCGTCGCGCACCTCGGTGTCGAAGATCGCCGCGTCGTACTGCACGCGATCGAACACGAGCCCCTTGGCGCCCGTCTCGTAGGTCGTGGAGTACTGCGGCTTGAGATCGCGATTGAGCCCGGCGCTGCCGTCCGCCTGATTGCCAAGCTCCACGGTGGTCGGCGTCTCGAAGGTCGAACCGACGTTGGCGTAGAAGGAATGCAGGGGACCGGGCCGGTACGACAGGCCGATCATCGGGCTGACCGCGTGCAGCGTCCGCGCACCGGAGTCGTCGCGTCCGTCGCTCAGGAAGTGATCCCGAACCTCGAACCGCACGGCGTCGGCGCGCACGCCGACGGTCGCGCGCGCGCGCCCGAGCTCCACCTCGTCGCGCACATACGGCCCGAAGCTCGAGACGAGCTCGTTCTGGTCGAGCTGGAGCACGCCCTTCTCGACCGCGGTCGACGGACAACTCGCGTTCGCGGTCGCCACGCCGTTGCAGTTCGCCCAGTTCTTGCGCGCGTCGTCGAGCCACTGCGCGTCGGCGCCAATGCTCGCGCGGTTCGCGACACCGCCGATGGCGAATGGCAGAGTGAGGCGCGCCCCCGCCCCGCCCTGCCGCCGATCGACGCCGACGATGGCGAACGTGAGCGGATTGAAGAGTGAGCGCGTGCCTTCGTACAGCTGCGCGTCGAGCGCACCGTCGCCGCCAATCGGACGATCGGCCGTCAGTCCGATTTGCACCTGATGCACGGCCTTGCGCGCACGCTTGAGCACCGATGCGCGATCTGCCTGCTCGGGCGCACTGTCGACCTGCGCGAGCGTGAGCGCGCCCGGGTTCTGCGCGACGGGCATGTCGAGTCCCATCCCGAGCAGGGCGACGTGCGTGCCGGCGACCGTGGTCGCGGCGCGCGCGAACGCGTTCGTGAGCCGCTGCTCCGAGTACGCGCGATATCCCTCGCTCTGCGTGCGACCGATGTTGCCCTGGTACGACGTCGCGCCGCTCGAGCCGCCGAACAGGCCGACGAAGCGCCGCAACTCGCCGCTCCCCGCCCAGGAGCGCGCCTGCACCGCGAACGGTGCATCAGGCGGAGCGGCGCTGCGCAGATCGATGACGCCGCCCGATGCGTTGCCGTAGAGCGACGAGGCCGCGCCGCGGATCACCTCGACCTGGCCCACCGACTCGAGATCGAGATAGTCGACGGGCGTCTGGCCGTCCGGCAGCGTGAGCGGAATGCCGTCGCGGAGGATCCGAATGCTCCGGGCGCCGAACTGCGATCGCGCGCCGAAGCCACGAATCGAGATCCGCGTGTCCTGCGACGGGTTGGTGCGGTTGGCGACGGTCACGCCGGGAAGCAGCGCGAGCAGCTGCTCGACGTTCGTGTGCGTCTGCCCCGGAGCGACGCTGTCCGGCCGCAGCGTGGTGATCGCGTACGGCAGATCGAGTGGCGAGCGCTCCACGTCGCGCGTGACCGTCACGACCGGCGGCAGCTTGCGCGGAATTGAATCCTGCGCGTGGACGCTCGGCGCAACGAGCACGAGCGAGAGAACGGCGATCGAGGTTCGATCCAGTCGCACGATAGAATGGCCTCGCGGGTGTCCGAGGCCAATCTAATCGCGTGGATCAATCACGACGGACGGTTCGACGCGCCAGCGGTTTTCACCGCGGAGGGCCCAGAGGACGCGGAGGAACGGCGCCGCAGGGACACTACGGGCCACCACGAGCCCGGCGTTGCTTTGGGAACTGCCGCTCGGGACGCGGCACGTCCCGAGGCTGTTCCCAAATTCTCATCCGGCTCGTTGCGACTGGACCCCTCGCATCGGCGCAGTCCTCTGCGGCCTCTGTGCCCACCGCGGTCAACTCGAGGCCCCGGCGCGCGCGCTACTCCATGATCGCGTGTGCGCCACCCGCGCCCTTGGTCTCGCGCACGAGCAGCAGCAGCGGCAGCAGGCACAGGATGAGCAGCGCGCTGAGCACGTAGATGCGGCTGTACGACAGCACGCTCGCCTGCCCGTACAACTGCGCGTCGATGATGGCGAGCGCGCGCTGGTGCGCGGTATACGCATCGGCGCCGCGCGCCATCATGCCCTTGGTGAGCATGTTGACGCGCGCGATCGTGTTCGGATCGCCCGCGGTGAGGTGGTCGCCGAGCTGGCCGCGGAGCTGCGTCGTGTATCGCGCGATGAGCGTGGCGATGCCCGCGATCCCGAACGAGCCGCCGAGCTGGCGGAAGAAATTGTACAGTCCGGTGCCCTGCGGCAGCTCCTCGGGCGCGAGCTCGGCGAGCGTCACCGTCGTGACCGGCACGAACATCAGGCCGAGCCCGACGCCGCGCCAGATGAGCGGCCAGAAGAAGTCGTTCGCACCGCTCAGCCCCGTGATCCGCGAAAGCTCCCAGGCGGCGTACGCGAAGATGATCGCGCCGGCCGCGATGAGGATGCGTGGATCGACCTTGTTCGTGAGCCGGCCGACCACCCACATCGAAAGCGCCGTGACGATCGCGCCCGGCAGCATCGCGAGCCCCGTCTGCTCGGCGGTCATCCCCAGGTTGCTCTGGAGAAACACGGGCAGCGTGAACGACATCGCGTACAGGCCGATCCCCATCACCACGCCGAGGACGGTGCCGACCCACATCTGCCGGTGCCGCATCACGCGGAAGTCGATCACGGGATGCCGCGCCTTGAGCTCGCGCCACAACAGGCCGATGCCGCCGACGATGCCGATCACGGTGAGCCACGTGATCATCCGCGAGTCGAACCAGTCGTCGCGCTGGCCGTGCTCGAGTACGTACTGGATCGCGCCGACGCTCACCGAGAGCAGCGCGATGCCCTGATAATCGATGGACGGCGGCCGCTTCTGGTACTCCGGATCGTGGACGTAGCTCGCGATCATCACCGCCGCCACGATGCCGACCGGCAAGTTGATGTAGAAGATCCAGGGCCAGCCGTAGTTGTCGGTGAGCCAGCCACCAAGCGTCGGTCCGATCGTGGGCCCGACCATCACGCCGAGGCCGAACAGCGCCATCGCCATGCCGGCCTCCTCGCGCGGGAAGGCCTCGAAGAGCACCGCCTGCGAGACGGTCATGAGCGCGCCGCCGCCCAGTCCCTGCACGATGCGCCAGAAGACGAGCATGCCGAGCGAGTGCGACGCGCCGCACATGAAGCTCGACGCGGTGAAGATCACGATCGAGCCGACGAAGTAGCGCTTGCGACCGAAGAATGAACCGAGCCATCCGGTGAGCGGAATGATGATCACGCTCGCCAGGATGTAGCCAGTCGAGACCCACGCGATCTCGTCGAGGCTCGCGCCGAGATTGCCCATCATGTCCGGCAGCGCGACGTTGACGATCGAGCTGTCGATGACCTGCATGAGCGCGGCGAGCACGACGGCGAACGCGATGACGTACTTGTGCGGATCGCCGCGACTGGGCTCGGCGAGGCCGATACTGGGCCCGGCCTCGGAGTCGAGGTCGGGTTCGAGGCGGAGAGGCTGGGCCACTGCGGAGACTGTCCTTATGCCAATTTGCGGGCGCGCGTGGCGCTCTTGAGCGCGCGCGCACGAACCTTCTGTTCGTAGGCGGTGAGGGCGTCGTCGACGCCGTCGATCACCGACCGGTGGATCTCGTCGATCGCGTCCATGCGCGCCCGGACGGCGGGCGCGAGGCGCCCCGACGCGGCGTGCACGTCATGGAGCAGCGACTGGAGCCGCCGCCATCGCGCGAACCTCGAGCGGACGAGCTGCGCGTAGAAGTCCGGCGCGAGCTCGTAGTAGTCGTGCCGATCGTGGGCGCGCGTCACGCGCTCGACGACGCCCTTCTCGAGGAGGCGGCGCGCGTCGGTGCTGACGCTGGCCTTGCTGACGCCGAGCGCGGTGGCGAGCTCGTCGAGCGACCGCGGCTCCTCGCTGAGGAGCAGGAGCGCGAACAGGCGCGAGGCGATCGGGGACATCCCGTCGGCCTCGGCGGCGTGGCCCATCTTGTCGAGAAAGGCGCGTTGTGCGCGGTCCATGTCGCTACTCCATTCAGATCGTTCAGTATAGACTGAATCCTAACGACCCGGGAGCGGTCCGACAACGCCGCGCGCAGGGTTGCGGGCACAGCCATATTCCGTGCGTATGCCTCGCGCACCGATCGTGCTCAGCTGGAGCGGCGGGAAGGACAGCGCCCTCGCGCTCGCCGCGCTGCGCGCCGATCCCGCGCTCGCGGTGGTCGGCCTGCTCACCTCCGTCACCGAGGGCTACGACCGCGTGAGCATCCACGGCGTGCGGCGCGCCCTCCTCCACGCGCAGGCCGAGTCGCTGCGGCTCCCCCTGCACGAAATCGTGCTCCAGCCGCAGTGCTCGAACGAGGCGTACGATGCCGCCGTGGCGGGCGCACTCGCCGAGCTGCGCGCGCACCGCCCCGACGTGCGGCGCATCGCCTACGGGGACCTGTTTCTCGAGGACGTCCGCCGTTACCGCGAGGCGCGAATCGCGGCGCTCGGCTTCGAGGCGTGCTTTCCCCTGTGGGGACTATCGACCGACCGACTCGCGCGCGACTTCGTCGTGCGCGGCTTCGAGGCTCGCCTGGTGTGCGTGGACACCACGCAGCTCGACGGCTCGTTCGCCGGCGCCGCGTTCGATCACGACCTGCTCGACGCGCTGCCGACGAGCGTCGACCCGTGCGGCGAGCGCGGCGAATTCCACACGTTCGTCTCGTACGGGCCCGGATGGGCGCAACGCGTCGCGTACGACGTCGGCGAGACGGTGCTGCGCGACGGGCGGTTCATGTACTGCGATCTGGTGCCGCGGGGGTAGTTCGTGGTCGGTGTTCCGTGGTCTGTGAGCCGCGGAATACGCGGGGTGGGCGGGCTGTCGCGGGGTGCTTTCGTGGTGGGACAAGCCGCCTTCACGGGTGCGGGAGTTGGCGTTGCCACCGCCGCTCGGGCTGTCTCCGGTGGGCTACCGAGCGGCAGTGCAATAGCACGATTGCACACACCTGCGCTGCACCGGCGGTGTCAGCGTTGGACCGCCCATTCGGCGTATTCCGCGGCTCCGCCGACCACAGACGACGGACCACGGACCACCGACCCCAGACTACCGCCCCAGATCGATCGGCCAACTCTCGGTGCGCTGCTCGGGCGGCAGCTCGGCGCGATACATGATGACCCGCGCGCGCTCGAGCGTGATCAAGCCGCCACCGATCATCTCGTCGAGCACGGGCAGGATCGCCTGGATCTTGTCCTCTGTATCGATGCACTCGACGACGATCGGGAGGTCGGTCGACAGCTCGAGGAAGCGATCCGTGTGGATGCGGGAGCTCGCTCCAAAGCCCATGATGCCGCGGAAGACCGTGGCGCCCGCGAAGTGCTGCTCGCGGAGGACCTTCACGATTTCCTGATAGAGCGGCTTGCCGTGATGCTTGTCGGCCTCGCCGATGTGGATGCGCATGAGCACGCGCTCGCCCTTGAATCCGTGCATCTCGTCTCCCGCGCTAAGCGCCGGCGCGTGCCGCGAGCATCGCGTTCGCCGCGGCGAAACCAAGGAAGGTGCCGATGAGCGACAGGCCGACGCTGCCCGTCACGTACAACGCGGCGCGCCCGTACTCGGCGCGCTGGATCTGCCCTGCCGTCTCGTAGCTGAACGTCGAGAACGTGGTATAGCCGCCGCAGAAGCCGGTCGTCAGCAGCAGCCGGAACTCGGGCGTGACGGCCGCCGAGTCCGCGGTGATGCGAATGAGAAAGCCGAGCAGGAAGCTGCCCGTGATGTTGATCAGGAGCGTGCCGAACGGGAAATCGAGGCCGGCACGCTCCTGAACGAACGCCGCGAGCAGGTAGCGCGCGACGCCGCCGATCGCGGCGCCGATCGCGACGTACAGTGCGTTTCGCATTCCTGGAATCTAGTTGTGCTGGCCGCCTGCCTTGGTGCTGTCGGTCCACCACCAGAGCCGCGCGACCTGCTGCTGCCGCGGCCAGACCTCGTTCATCGTATTCGCGTCGTACATCCGCCCGTTCTTCATCACGTACTTGATCGTGTTCGTGTTCTTGATGTCGTCGAGCGGATTCCGGTCGAGCACCTGCAGGTCGGCGAGCTTCCCGGCCTCGAGCGAGCCGAGGTCCTGCTCGTGGCCAATCGCCTCGGCGCCGAAGATCGTGGCGCAGCGCAGCACGTCGTATCGCGGCATGCCGCCGGAGGCGATGTTCCAGATCTCCCACTGCGCGCCGAGGCCCTGGAGCTGGCCGTGGCTGCCCATGCCGACGTGCCCGCCCGCGGCGACGACCTTGGCGGCCTGCTCGGCGAAGAGCTGGAACGACCACTGGGACGGCGCCCACCACCCCGGCCGGCGCAGCGCCTTGCGTTCGACGACGTCGCGCGGCGTGAAGCGATTGAGCTTGGGATCGTCCGCGACGTCGGAGTGCTCGTACCAGTAGTTCTCGGCCCAGGGGCCGCCGTACTGCACGATGAGCGTCGGCGTCCAGGTCGTGCCGGAGTTCGCGTACAGCTCGAGCACATCCTTGTAGAGCGGCGCGATGGGGAGCGTGTGCTCGCTGCCGGCGTAGCCGTCCATCGCCTCGGTGAGATTCTTCTTGAAATCGAGGCCGCCCTCGAGCGTCGGCATGAGGTGCTGCTCGCGGGCCGCCTCGATCAGGAGCTGGCGCACGCGGCGATCGCCGGTCATGTACTGCTTGATCGTTTCGGTATTATAGAATTCAGAATACCGCTTCAGCACGTTCCGCGCGTCGTCGAGCGTGCGGATGTTCTCGGCCGAGAAGATGCCGGGGCCCGTGGCGTAGATGCGCGGGCCGATGAAGCCGCCCGTCTCCACCATGTCCGAGTACGAGAGCACGTCGGTCGTCGACGTCTGCGGATCGCGCGTGGTCGTGACGCCGTACGCGAGGTTGATCAGATACTCGAACGGCTGCGACCGGTGCACGCCGAACGCCGGCCAGATGTGCGCGTGGATGTCGACGTATCCCGGCATGATCGTCTTGCCGGAGACGTCGATGATCTTCGCGCCGGACGGGATGGTCACCTTGCCCTGCGGGCCGACGGCGACGATCCGGTTGTCGCGAACGACGATGTCACCCTTCGGGATCACCTCGTGGCCTTTCATCGTGAGGATGCGCGCGCCGCGCAGCGCGACGACGCCGTGCGGGCGATCCTTGGCGACGGTGATGACGACGTCGTGGCGCGCGGCCTCGTAGATCGGCGGCGCCGCGCTGCCGCCGCGCCCGCCGCGGCCCGCGGCCGCACCGGAATCCGCGCGCGCCTCGGCGCGCGCGATCGAATCGCGCACGGCATTGGCCGCCGCCGCAACGTCGTAGGTGAAGAGCGAGTGGCCGAGCGCGTAGTAGACCGTCTTCGAGTCGCGCGACCACGCCGAGAACTCGCCGCCGATGCGCGTGAGCTGGCGCACGGGCACCTCGGATTGCGCGGGATTGGCCGTGTTGATCGTCGGCACGTTCCCAGTCTGGGGCACCGCTTCGATGATGTACGGCTTGACGCCCGCCTGGACGAGCACCTTCTGGCCGTCGGGTGAGAGCGTCATCTCGCCACCACCGCCGCCGCCACCGCCCCCCCGGCCGCCGCCGCCGGTGCGGAGCAGCGTCTTCTGGTCCGTGCCGTCCCAGCGCATCGACACGAGCTGCGTGCCCTCGGAGAAATAGACGTGGCTCGTGTCCGTCGTGACGAAGTGCGGGCGGCCGAAGTTGGCGATCGGCGAGATGACGGTCTCCGCGCCGCCGCTGCTTGGCAGCCACACGAGCTCCACGCCGACGGCCGGCTGCGGTGGGCGCTCGAGCTCCTCGAGGTCCATGCGCATATTGCGCGGACCGCGCCCGACGACGATGCGACGCCCGTCGAGCGAGTAGGCCGGCATATCGTAGAACGCCGGCGCGTTGCTCAGCTTCTGCGCGTTGCCGGAGCCGTCGCTCCGCACGCGCGACACCGTGCCGCCGTCGATGTCGTTCCACGTCACGTACGCGACGTACTGTCCGTCGGGCGACCACGCCGGCTGGAATTCGCCGACGTTTTCCGATGGCACGAGGCGGTGGGGCGTGCCGTCGGGGAGATCCATCACCCACAGCCGGTCGAGCGCGACGAACGCGAGCCGCTTGTCGTCGGGCGACGGCGCGAGATCGCGAATCTGCCGCACGGTGAGCGTGCTGTCGTTGTACGGGTACGCGAACTTGGTCGGGCCGGCGATCATGAGGTCCACGTCGGCCGTGAACGGGATCATCGTCTCCT
>DASZUN010000031.1:0-1693 GCA_035547615.1 Gemmatimonadaceae bacterium
CGAGCACGCCGATCGCGTGCTCTGTCTCTCGCGTGCCGCGGTGTTCTACGGGCCGCCGAGCGACGTGCTCACACCGGACCGCCTGTCGGTCGCGTACGGGAGTCGCGTGCGCTTTCACGAGCACACTCATGGTCTCGATTAGCGCGCTGCTCCTCGCGATCGGGATGGCGGTTGCCGCGGGACTCGTCGGCTCCATCGCCGTGATGCGGCGGATGGCGCTCGCCTCGGACGCGCTCTCGCATGTGGCGCTGCCGGGGATCACGCTCGCGCTGCTCCTGCACGTCAATCCGCTGCTCGGCGGCCTGGTGGCGCTCGTCGCCGGCACGCTGCTCGTGTGGGCGCTCGAGTATCGCACGCGCATTCCGACCGAGGCGGTCATCGGCGTGCTGTTCTCCGCCGCGCTGGCGATCGGAAGCCTGATGGCCTCGGGCGAAGATCTGATCGACGCGCTGCTTGGCGCCCCGGGGGCCGCAAGCGTCGTGGAAACGCTGCTCGGGCTCGGCGCGACCGCGCTCATCATCGCGTTCATGATTCGCGCGCGGAGTCGGATGGTCATCCGGCTCGTCTCGCCCGATCTGGTGCAGACGCTCGGCGTGAACGTCGCGCGGCTCGATCTGCTCTTCCTGCTCGCGTTCGCCCTCACCGTCGCGCTCGGCCTCCGCTATCTCGGGGTGCTGCTCATGGGGTCCCTGATCATCATCCCCGCGACGACGGCGATGTATCTCGGGCGGAGCCTGCGCGCGATGCAGCTCATCGCCATCTCGAGCGCCGTCGGATCGACGGTGGTCGGATCGCTCGTCGCGCCGCGATTCGGGATCGCCACGGGGCCGGCGATCATCGTCGTCGCGGCGGTCGTGTTCGTGCTCGGGCTCCTGAGTAAACGCCGGTTTGCCGGCGCGCGAGACGCGTAGCGGCGCAGCGGCGCAGGGCGACGGGGGCCGCCGCACGCGCGGTCCACGATTCCCGCACACGCGCCGCGCCGCATTCCCGATGCAGCGGCGAGGCTCGGCCCACGAACTTGCGCAGCGGCTCGCATTCCGGCGCCGCGTTCGTTCGACAAACTGTTATAAGGATACTCGTATGCCTTACCCGCTGGACCTCTCCGGGATCCTGATCGGCGCGCCGCGGCACACGCCGTTGCGCGTGCGCGCGATCCACTCGCCGGCGCGGGCGCGTTGCACCGCCCAGGGCGTGGAGATCGGCGACGAGATCCGCTGTCTGGGCGTGACGTGCGACCATGTCCTGGTCGACGTCGCGCAGCTCGGCACCGTGCACCTGGACCTCGCACTCTCGACGAGTGTAGAAGTGGAACCAGTGGGGCGTAGACCGGCCGCGTCGTAGCACCGAGGCGCGGCCGTCGAGGAGAAGAAGCCGTATGCCACACCGCGTCGTACGCCGTCGTCGCGGGCAAGCGGAACCCGATGCACTGTCGGAGTATCTCGAGGAGATCCGACGGTATCCCCTCCTGTCGCGCGACGAGGAGATCGCCCTCGGCAAACGCATCCGCCGCGGCGACGATGCCGCCGTCGACACGCTCGTCTGCTCGAATCTCCGGTTCGTGGTGTCGGTCGCGAAGAAGTATCAGAACCAGGGCGTGTCGCTCTCGGACCTGATCAACGAGGGCAACCTCGGCCTCATTCGCGCCGCCCACAAGTTCGACGAGACGAAGGGGATCAAGTTCATCTCCTACGCC
>DASZUN010000032.1:0-9397 GCA_035547615.1 Gemmatimonadaceae bacterium
TCGATGACATTATCCATGTGGCGGCCATCACCGCGCTCCAGGCGGCGAGCGTCCCGATGGCAATGAACGAGTCTCGCTAGGAGAGTACGACATGAGCTTCTCGATCAAGAAAGACGGAGAGGTCGTGGTGGTGGACGTCGAGGGACAACTCATCGTGGGCAACCGCCAGGAGCTGAAGCAGAAGGTCCTCGATGAGCTGGAGCGCGGCGAGAAGAAATTCCTCATCGACTTCTCCCAGACCGGATACATCGACAGCTCGGGCCTCGGCGTGCTCGTGTCGCTCTCGAAGAAGATCCGCGAGCAGGGCGGGGAGCTGCGGCTCGCGAATCTGAACGACGATCTCAAGACGCTGTTCGAGCTCACGAAGCTCGACACGCTGTTCCAGATCGCCGACACGCGCGAACGCGCGCTCCAGAGCTTCTGACGCGTCTGATTCCGCCGAACGCACGTCGGCCATGCGTGGCTCGTGTCGCGCCCTTCGCGGTGCGCGACGCGAGCCACGCGGCACGTCTCCCACGACGATCCCCGGATGCCTCCTGCGTTGAATGACGGCCGCGCCGACGACGCGGTGCGAGTCGTCGAAGTCGACATTCCGAGCGACGTGCGCTACATCGAGCGCGTCGTCGAGCTCGTCCGCCGCGAGTGCGAGAGCATGGCGTTCGCCAAGCGCCAGATCGCGTTCAACGTGCCCGTCGCGCTCACCGAGGCCCTGTCGAACGCCATCCTCCGCGGCAATCACGACGATCCCGCGAAACAGGTCCACGTCCGCGCGATGATCGATACCTCCGGGCTCGTCGTCGAGGTCGGCGACGAGGGCTCGGGCTTCGATCTCGACGGCTCGCTCGTCGATCCCACGACGCCCGACAACATCGGACGCGAGGATGGCCGCGGACTCTTCCTGATGCGCAAGCTGATGGACCGCGTCGAGCGCGTCGATGCGCCGACGGGCAGCGTCGTTCGAATGACACTCCATCGCGAATGAACGACCTGGCGCGGGTCCTCGATGCGTTTCACGCGGCGACGGACTGCGAAGCCAGCGTCTGGACGCAAGGCACGACCGTGGACGCCGCGCCGGTCCACGCGGCGAGCACGATCCACGCACCCGCGCTCACACAATTTCCATCCCTCGCCGACGGGGAACGCGCGCTCGACACGCCCGCCGGCGCGGTGCTCATCGCGCCCGTTCCCGGGCCGCGGCGCGCCTGGCTCGCGCTCGGCCCGTGCACGCGGCCCGGCGTCGCCCTCGGCGATTACATGAGCTTTCTGCTCCCCGTCGTGGGCCAGTATCTCCAGTCGGCGCTCGAGGTCGAGCACGCGGCCAACGAGCTCGCGGAGCGCTACGAGGAGATCAATCTCCTCTACACGATCAGCGAGATTCTCGGCCGCACCGTCGCACTCGACGAAGCGTCGCGCACCATTCTCGGCGAAGTGTCCGAGACGGTGGGCGCCCGCCGCGGCTCCGTGCTCGTGTTCGATCGCGCCACCAACACGCTCCGGGCCGTCGCCGCACTCGGCACGCCGCTCGCCGACGTGCGGCCGATCAGCGTCGACGACCCGTGCAGCGTCAGCGCGCGCAGCTTCCGCATGCAGCACCTCGTGCTCGCCGAGGACGGCGAGATGGTCTGTCCGGAAGAGGCGGGCTATCGCCGCGGCGCGATGCTCTCCGTGCCCATCATGTGGACCGCGCCCGCGCCGCGCGGCGCCGAACCGCTCGGCGTCGTCAATCTCTCCGATCGCCGCAGCGGCCAGTCGTTCACCGCGGGCGACCAGAAGCTGATCGCCGCGATCGCGACGCAGATCGGCACCGCGATCCAGAATACGCGACTGGTCCGCGCATCCGTCGAACAGCAGCGGCTCGCGCACGAGATGCAGCTCGCCCACGAGCTACAGATGAAGCTCCTGCCCAGCGACGACATCGCCGCGCCCGAAGCGACCGTCGCCGCGCGCGTCGTGCCGGCCGAGAGCGTCGGCGGCGACTTCTACAATCTCTTCCGGCTCCCGGGCGGCCGGACGGGCGTGATGATCGGCGACGTCTCCGGTCACGGCTATCAGGCCGCGCTGATCATGGCCCTGTCCATGAGCGCGTCGGCCATCCACGCGCAAGCGACGCTCGACCCGGGCGAGATGCTCGCGGCGCTCGTCGGCACGATGCGCGAGGAGCTCGCGACCACGGAGATGTTCATCTCGGCGTTCTATGCGGTGATCGACCCCGCGGCGAACGAGATGCACTTCGCGAACACCGGGCACCCGCACGCGTTCCTGCTCGCCGAAGGCCGCGACTTCGAGCGCCTCCCGGCGGCCGATCCACCGCTCGGCATGGACGAGCGCCCGCCGATGACCGCGCGCCGCACGTGGCGCCCCGGGCGCGATCTGCTCGTGTTGTTCACCGACGGCGTCAGCGACGCGCGCAACCGCGCCGGCGATCGCCTCGGCGAGGAGAAGATCCTGGCCACGATTCGCGCGTATCGCGACGAGCACCCGCGATCCATCCTCGAGCGGATGTTCGCCGTGCTCGACGAGCACACGCAGGGCGCCCCGCGCCGAGACGATCTCACGATCGTGCTCGTGCGCAGCTGAGCGGCGTGGCCACGGCACGCGAGGAGGGCGGCGCACGCCGGCTTCCGCCGATTCGCAAGAATCTCGGCCAGCACTTCCTGAACGATCCGCGGATCCTCGAT
The DNA here is from genome assembly GCA_035547615.1 of Gemmatimonadaceae bacterium. Classification (GTDB taxonomy): domain Bacteria; phylum Gemmatimonadota; class Gemmatimonadetes; order Gemmatimonadales; family Gemmatimonadaceae; genus JAQBQB01. The sequence continues at coordinate 2,679 of DASZUN010000032.1, forward strand.
CGCATCGTCGACGCGCTCGAGCTCACGGGCCGCGAGACCGTGGTCGAGATCGGCCCGGGGCGCGGCAGCCTCACGGCGCGCCTCGCCGCGCGCGCGGAGCGCCTCGTCCTCATCGAGTACGATCGCGCGCTCGCGGCCATGCTCCGCGAGCGGTACGCGGATTCGCCCGCCGTGCGCGTGATCGAGGCCGACGTGCTCACCGTGAACCTGCCCGACGCCGCGGGCGGATCGTTCGTGCTCGTGGGCAACGTCCCGTATTACATCACGACGCCGATCCTCTTTCACGCGCTGGAACGCCCGCGCGCCGAGCGCGCGGTGTATCTCATTCAGCGCGAGGTCGCCGAACGCGTCGTGGCGCCCGCCGGCGCGGACGAGTACGGCGCGCTTTCCGTGAACGTGCAGGCGGTGGCGAACGCGAAAGTGCTCTTCCGCGTTCCGCCCGGCGCGTTCCTGCCACCGCCCAAGGTGGAGAGCGCGGTCATCCGCGTGGAGCCGCGGCTCGATCCCGTCGTCACGCCCGGCGAGGAGGCGCGGTTTCGCCGCTTCGTGATCGACGCGTTCGGGATGCGCCGCAAGCAGATGCGGCGCGTGGTGCGAGCGTTGTGCGGGCTGGACGCCGCCGCGGCCGACGCGGCGCTCGCCCGCGCGGACGTCGACCCGGCCGCGCGCCCGGAGACGTTGACGCCGGAGCAGTTCGCGGCGCTCGTGCGGGCAGTTTAGAAAAGCCTAATCGCGGTTCGTCAGCGCGAAGCTCAGGCCCTCGAGCTCCATCGCCATGTTCACCGTCTTCACGGTGACGTCCGGGGGCGCCTGGAGCTGCGTCGGGGCGAAGTTGAGCACCGCGTGAATTCCGGCGCGCACCAGCCGGTCCAACATCGCCTGCGCGGCCTCGGCGGGCACGGTGAGCACCGCGATCTCCGGCGTGTCACGCTCCATGTCGCGCTCGAGCTGGGCGATGTCGCGCACCGGGATGCCCTCCAGGGTGCGCCCGATCTTGTCCGGATTGTTGTCGTACGCGGCGACGATCGAGAACCCGCGCTGCCGGAACCCGCGGTACTGGGCGAGCGCCGCGCCGATCTTGCCGGCCCCGATGATCACGACGTTCCAGTGCTGACTCAGCCCCAGGATCTCGCGCAGCCGGCCGGCGAGCTCGGGCACGGAATAGCCCAGACCGCGCTTCCCAAACGAGCCGAAGAACGACAGGTCCTTCCGCACTTGTGCCGAGGTTGTGCCACCCCGCTTGGCCAGCTCATCGCTCGAAATGGTCGTCAGGCCGCGATGCTCGAAATCTTCCAAAAACCGCAGGTACGCCGACAGGCGCCGGACCGTAGAATCAGCAATGTGTTTCACGGAGGAATGCGCTTGTGAATTCATTCACAAGTTAAAGGTCCCCTCCGAACTGCACCAGCCATCCGCCCAGCGTTAGTTTGCCGCCATGCCCGCCCGCATCACCTCGGAAATTGGCCGCTTACGCAGCGTCCTCGTACACTCGCCGGGCCCGGAACTGCTCGCCGTCACCCCCGGGAACAAGGCCGCGTACCTGTACGACGACATCATCGAGGCGGAGCAGGCGCAACGCGAGCACCGCCGGTTCGTGGCGATCCTCGAGCGGTTCGCCACCGTGCACCATGTCCGCTCGCTGCTCGCCGACGTGCTCGCCAACGCCGAAGCGCGCGACCTGCTGATCCGCGAGACGATGGACATCGTGCCGTCGGAGCCGCTCGCGCGCGACATCAGCGAGCTCGACGCCGACGCGCTCGTGCGAATGCTCATTGAAGGACGCGAAGAGCCGCCGGGCCCGATCGCCAAGGCACTCAACGAGCCCGGATACGTGCTGCCGCCGCTGCCCAACCTGTTCTTCACGCGCGACAGCTGCATGGTCGCTGACGGCCGCGTGCTGGTGGGATCGATGCGCTACGCCATCCGGTGGACCGAGGCGATCGTCATGAAAGCCCTGTTCACGCATCACCCCGAGCTCGCCAACGACGGCATCCTCTACGACGGCTCGGCCGAGCGGCGCGTGAACTACACCGTCGAGGGCGGCGACGTGCACCCGCTCCGGAGCGATCTCGTGGTGCTCGGCTTCAGCGAGCGGTCGAGCCCCGCCGCGATCGACCAGCTCGCGTCGCTCTTCTTCGAGCGCACCGACGTGCGCGACGTGATCGTGGTCGTGATGCCGAAGGAGAACACCGCGATCCACCTCGACATGATCTTCACGCAGGTGGACCGGGAGCTGTGCGTCATCTTCCCGCCGCACTTCATCGGGCCGGAGCGCCTGTCGATCCTGCACTGGCGCAAGGGCGACGACACGATCCACGAGCGCACGAGCATCTTCGATGCGCTCCGCGAGTGCGGCATGCCCATGGAGCCGATCTTCTGCGGCGGCAGCGTCCGCACGCTGCAGGAGCGCGAGCAGTGGGCGTCCGGCTGCAACTTCGTGGCGATGCGGCCGGGGGTCATCCTCTCGTATCAGCGCAACGAGGCGACGCTGCACGAGCTCGAGCGCATGGGCTTCCGTGTGGTGTCGGGCACCGCGTTTCTCACGGGCGAGGAGCGCATCGTCGAGGGCCAGCGCGCCGTCATCACGTTCGAGGGCGCGGAGCTGGTGCGCGGCGGCGGCGGACCGCGCTGCATGACGCTGCCGGTCTGCCGCGACGACCCGTGGACGTGACGTGACCGGCGGACTCACGCTCGGCGACGCCGATTCGCTGCTCACCACGCGCGCCGCGGATTTTCTCTCTGCGGGCCCGGCCGACGCCGCGACGCTCATCTCCTACGTCTGCCAGCTTCCGGGCGCGCCGGCGAACGTCGCCGAGCATCTCGCGTCGGCGCTCTTCGCGGGGCAGCAGCGGTTCGTGCGCGATCGGGACGGCCGCTGGCGGCTGCGCGACGCGATCGCCACGCCCGATGCGAGCGTCCAGCTTTCCGCGAACGCGCTGCATCGCGAATCGTTCGTCGTCGTCGACGTGGAGACGACGGGCACCAGCCCGCTCGCGGGCGACCGCGTGACCGAAGTCGCCGTCGTGCAGGTGCGCGACGGCGTGGTCACGCCGGTGTTCGACACGTTGATCAACCCCGAGCGGCCGATTCCGCCGGCGATCGTGGCGATCACGAACATCACCTGGGAGATGGTGAAGGACGCGCCGCGCTTCGTCGACGTCTGCGACCAGCTCCTCGGCGTACTCGAAGGCAACGTGTTCGTGGCGCACAACGCGAGCTTCGACTGGCGGTTCATCTCGGCCGAGGTCCAGCGCGCGACCCGTCGCCCGCTGCGCGGCCGGATGTTGTGCACTGTGCGCATGGCGCGTCGGCTGGTGCCGCAGCTCAAGCGGCGCAACCTCGACGCGCTCGCGCACTTCTACGGCATCGACAACGCGGCGCGCCACCGCGCGGGCGGCGACGCCATCGCCACGGCGCACGTGTTCCTGCGCATGCTCGACGCCGCGCGCGATCGCGGCTGTCTCACCCTCGACGACCTGGAGGTGCTGCTCCGCGCCCGGACCGGCGCGCGCAAGCGGCCGCGCCGCCCGCCCGCGATGCCGCGCCCCGCAACCGACGATCACAGCGCATGATTCCAGAGCCTCTCGTTGAAACGCGCCAGCTCGGACGCTGGCGGATGCACGCGATCCAGGCCGGCGGCCAGAAACTCGACGGCGGCGCGATGTTCGGCGTGGTCCCCAAGCCGCTCTGGGAGCGCCGCATCGTCGCGGACGAGCGCAATCGCATTCAGCTCGGCATGCGGTGCCTGCTCATCGAGCACGACATCGGGCTCGTGCTGATCGACACCGGGGCGGGGGACAAGGAGACCGACAAGTTCTACGAGATCTACGGCATCGAGAATCGCGGAACTCCCACGCGCCTGCAGGACGGTCTGGCGCAGCTTGGCGTGCGTCCGGAGGACGTGGCGCTCGTGATCAACAGCCATCTCCACTTCGATCACGCCGGCGGCAACACGGTCCGGGATGCGAGCGGCGTGCTCCGGCCGGCATTCCCCAGGGCGCGGTATGTCGTGCAACGCGGTGAGTACGAATACGCCACGCACACCAACGAGCGGACCGCGGCGAGCTACTTCGAGCACAACTTCGTGCCGCTGCACGAGGCCGGCATCTATGACTTCGTCGATGGCGAGCGCGAGATCGTCGCGGGCATCCGCGCGATTCCCACGCCGGGGCACACGCCGCACCATCACGGTTTGCTCATCGAGTCGGGCGGCGAGCGGGCGTTCTACCTCGCCGATCTCGTGCCGACCACCGCGCATCTGCCGCTGCCGTGGATCATGGGCTACGACGTGGAGCCGCTCGCGACGCTCGAGACCAAGCGGAACATTCTCCGGCGCGCGGTCGACGAGGATTGGCTGATGGTGTTCGAGCATGACGCGGCCACGGCGTGGACGAAGATCGCCCACGACGGGAAGGCGTACGGGGTGCGCGCCTAGCCGCCGGCGATCGAGCGGCGCACGCGATGTCCGCTGACGCGTGGATCGACGCGCTCGAGTCGACCGACGGCCGCGCCATTCTCGCGGAACTGGCGTCGATCGACCTGACGGCGCAGAACGAGCTGCGGGTGCTCGATCGCCTTCGCGCGCGGTATGCGCCGGAGCTCGTCCGAGCGGCCGTCGCGCAAACGCAGCTGCGCCGGCGGGCACAGAGCAAGTTCTCCCGCGCCGGCGCGATGCTGTTCACCACCGCGGGGCTCGAGCAGGCCTCGAGCGAGCGGATGGCGCGGCATCACGCCGCGCGCTATTCCGGATTCGATCGCATCACGGATCTCTGCTGCGGCATCGGCGGAGACCTGATCGGGCTCGCCGAGCGGCACCACGTGACCGCGGTCGACCGTGATCCGGTGCACGCGCGGCTCGCGCGACACAACGCAATCGTGAATGACGCGGGCGCGCGCGCCGCGGTGGTGTGCGCCGACGTCGTGGACGTCCGGCTGTCGGCGGGCGACGTGGTGTTCATCGATCCGGCGCGGCGCACGGAACATCGGCGGCTCCGCGGCGGCGAGAGCGAGCCGTCGCTCGCGTGGTGCGTCGCGCTCGCACCACGGGTCGCGGCGGTGGGCATCAAATCCGCGCCGGGGATCGACACCGACCTCGTGCCGGCCGACTGGGAGCTGGAGTTCGTGTCCGAAGCGCGCGAGCTCAAGGAATCGGCGTTGTGGTCCCCATCGCTGCGATCGGCGGCGCGCCGCGCCACCGTGCTTCCGGAGGGACAGACCATCACTCGGCGCGAGGGGGCGAACGCTCCGGTGCGACCGCCCGGCTCCTACCTCCTCGACATCGATCCGGCGGTCACGCGTGCCGGACTCGTGGACGAGCTCGCGGAATTGCTCGGTGCGTGCTGGAAGATCGACGACCGGATCGGGTTCCTGTCTGCCGACGCGCCGATGGATACTCCGTTCGGGCGATCGATCCGGGTCGAGGCGTCGATGCCGTGGAATCTCAAGCGGCTGAACGAGGCGCTTCGCTCGTTGGATGTGGGAAGCGCGGACATTCGCAAGCGTGGCTCACCGGTGGACGTGGACGAGCTCCACAGAAAGCTCAAGCTGCGGGGCGGCCGCTCGGCGCTGGTCGTGTTGACGCAGGCGGCGGGGAAACCCTGGGCGTTCGTGTGTACGGACGCCGGGGTTGGCGCGCCTTGACCTAACCTCCCGGCCGACCTACATTTAGCCCGACAACTCGGAAAGCGGACCGTCGCTGGTCCCACCCTCTGGCCCACGCTGCGATGCGTGGTGTGCTACAGGAGTCCAAGACAACCCGCCTCCGCATCATGCGGCGGTGCGGGCGTTTTCGCGGACTCTGAGCAGCTGGCGGGTCCGCGTTTTTGTTTTCTTTCTCAGAGGAATTTCGGTATTCAGGACACAACAAAGCGCGTGCGGGTCAACCGTCAGATCCGCATCAGCCCGGTCCGCGTGATCGGCTCCGACGGATCGCAGCTTGGCATCCTCGAGGTGGACGCCGCGCTGCGGATGGCGGAAGAGCAGGGCTTGGATCTGGTCGAGGTGGCCGCAACGGCTCGTCCTCCCGTGGTGCGCATCATGGACTACGGGAAGTACAAGTTCGAGATGGCGAAGCAGGCGCGGCAGGCGAAGAAGAAGCAGCACGTGATCGAGCTCAAGGAAGTGAAATACCGTCCGGGCATCGACGATCACGACTTCGACACCAAGACGCGGCACGCGCGCCGGTTCCTCGAAGAGAAGAACAAAGTGAAGGTGACGATGATGTTCCGCGGGCGCCAAGTCGCGCACCCCGAGCTCGGTCAGGCCGTGCTCGATCGCGTGGCCGCCCAGTTGGCGGACGTTGGAAAAATCGAGAGCGCGGGAAGACTCGAAGGGAAGTCGATCACGATGATTCTCGCGCCGAAATAAACGAGGATGTTTCGATGGCAAAGATGAAGACGCACAAGGGCGCCGCAAAGCGCTTCAAGACCACGGGATCGGGCAAGGTGCGCCGCTACAAGGCGTTCAAGAGCCACATCCTCACCAAGAAGACGTCGAAGCGGAAGCGTCGCCTCCGCCAGGCCGGCATCGTCTCGACGACCGGCGACACCAAGCGCGTCAAGCGCCTGATCCAGGCCTAGGGAGGAGCGAACCATGCCTCGTGCCGTATCGAACGTTCCGCGCCTGAAGCGGAAGAAGCAGATCATGAAGGCCGCGCGCGGCGCCTTTGGCGCGCGCAGCAAGCTCTGGAAGCCGGCGAAGGAGACCGTCGAGCGCGGCTG
>DASZUN010000033.1:0-14062 GCA_035547615.1 Gemmatimonadaceae bacterium
GTGAAGCTGGCGGAAGCCGCCGACGTCGCGCCGGCGATGCAGCGCGCGGAGGAGGCGATGCGGGTCGCGCACCACCTGCGCCCGGCAGAGCCGGACAACTTCGCCGTCGAGACGGCGGACGCGCTCGTGAACTTCTGGAAGCAGCTCACGCAGGTGCTCTTCACCGTCGTGCCGGCGATGGTCGCGATCGGAGTCGTGGTCGGCGGGATCGTGATCATGAACATCATGCTCATGTCGGTGCGCGAACGGACGCACGAGATCGGCCTCCGCAAATCGGTCGGCGCGCGCAAAGGCGACATCCTGCGACAGTTTCTCGCCGAGTCGGTGATGCTCGCCGTCATCGGGGGCGCGCTTGGCGCGACGAGCGGCTCGGCCTTCGCGTTCCTGATCGCGTCGGCGTCGCCGCTCCCGGCCCGCGTGACGACGTGGTCGATCGTGCTCGCGCTCGTGCTCGGTGCCGGCGTCGGCGTGCTGTTCGGGGTCTATCCCGCGTCGCGCGCGGCGAAGCTCGATCCGGTGGTCGCGATGCGGGCCGAATGATGCGCGGTCTCCGCTCCGTGCTCCACCTGAGCGACCAGTTTCGCGAGAACGTCAAGTCGGCGCTCGATTCGCTGGCGGCCGCCAAGGGCCGCTCCGGGCTGACGGTGCTCGGCGTGGTGATCGGCGTGTCGACGGTGATGGCGATGGCGACGATCGTGTCCGGGATCCGCGATCAGATCGTGTCGACGATCGAGATCGCCGGGCCCACGACGTTCTACGTCGTGAAGGTCTGGTCGCAGACGCCGCTCAATCCACAGAATCTGCCGGCGTGGGTGCGCATCCGCCCGGATCTCACGCCGGAGGACGCGGAGCGCATCGCGAAGCTGCCGGAGATCGCGTACGCCGGCATCTGGGCGCAGATCCAGAATCGGACCGAATACGCCGGCGTGCGCACCAACCTCGGCGTGATCATGGGCGCCGACGCGCGCTTCACCGAGATTCAGGGCGGCGACCTGACCGAAGGGCGCTGGTTCACGCATTCCGAGGAAGTGAGCGGTGCGTCGGTGATCGTGATCGCCGTGAACGTCGCCGACAAGATCTTCGGCGCGATCGATCCGATCGACAAGACGGTGCGCGTGGGCGGGCGGCCGTTTCGCGTGATCGGCGTGTATCAGGAAGCGGCGAACATCTTCAATCCGCCCGGCCAGCAGGTGCACGCGATCATGCCGTATCGCGCGATGGATCATCAGTTCTTCATCGACAAGACGAACGCGGTGTTCGTCCCGGTGAAGCCGCGGCCGCACGTCTCCGTCGCGGACGCGGAAGAGGCGGTGACGATCGCCATGCGCGAGGCGCGGCGGCTGCGCCCGGCGGACCACAACACGTTCGACATGATCACGCAGGACCAGATCCTCGACACGTTCAACAAGATCACGGGCGTGTTCTTCCTGGTCATGATCGTGCTCTCGTCGGTCGCGCTGCTCGTGGGCGGGATCGGGGTGATGGCCGTGATGATGATCAGCGTGACCGATCGCACGCGCGAGATCGGCATTCGCAAGGCCGTGGGCGCGACGCGGCGCGACATTCTTCAGCAATTCCTCATCGAGGCCGCGACGCTCACCGGCACCGGCGGTGCGATCGGGATCGTGATCGGGCTCGGGCTGGGGCAGCTGGCGAGCCGACTCATGAGCGTGCACGGTTCGACACCGGTCGAGCTCACGCTCATCGCGGTCCTCGTGTCGGTCGGCATCGGGCTCGTGTTCGGGGTGCTCCCCGCGCGCCGCGCAGCGCGCCTCGATCCGATCGAGTCGCTCCGATACGAGTGATCGCGCCCGCGGCGCGCACGGCTACGACTGGATCCTGTACCCGGTCTTGCGCACGGTCAGGATGTGGCGCGGCTCGGCGGGGTTGTCCTCGAGCTTGCGGCGCAGTTCCGCGACGTGCGTGTCGACCGTGCGCGAGTACACCTCGCCCGAGTACCCCCAGACCTCCTCGAGCAGCTCCGTGCGCGTGGCGACCTGGCCGCGCCGTTGGAGAAGTGCAATGAGCAAATCGTACTCCTTGGGACGGAGCACGACGCCCTCGCCCTTGCGGCGCACGGTGTGCGTGCCCGGATCGACCTGCACGTCCCCGAACGTCACCATGGCACCGAGCTTCGGTTTGCCGCGCGCGCTGGCGGCACGGCGCATCAGTGCGTCGACACGCGCGAGCAGCTCGAGCAGCCCGAACGGCTTCGCCACGTAGTCGTCCGCGCCGAGGTGAAACCCGAGGACCTTGTCGGTCTCCTCGCCGCGCGCGCTGAGAATGAGCACCGGCGTGTCCATGCCGTCCTCGCGCAAGGTGCGCAGCACGCGGTAGCCATCCATGCCGGGCAGCATGAGATCGAGGACGATCAGGTCAGGCGCGGACGAGCGCGCGAGCGCCAGCCCGCCGGCCCCGTCGTGCGCGACCTCCACCTCGTAGCCCTCGATCTCGAGATTGTTGCGCAGCCCGGTGGCGAGGTTGCGATTGTCCTCCACGACGAGAATCCGCGTCATGCCTTCGCCTCGACCCTGTCCGGCGCGGCGGCCGGACTCGCGGCGGCATGCTCGCCGGTGAACCCGCGCGCACGCTCCGCCGGCTGAAGCTCGATCACGACGCGCGCGCCGCCGCCGGTCGCATCCTCCACCCAGGCCTCGCCGCCGTGCAGCCGCGCTAGCTCGCGCACCACGTAGAGACCGATCCCGCTCCCCGCGATGGACGAATTCGCGTGACGCTCGAGCCGATAGAACGAATCCCACACGCGCTCGCGCTCGCGCGGCGGGATGCCCTGGCCCTGGTCCGCCACCCACAACCGCGGACGACCGGCGACGACGCGCGTGCCCACCGTGACGGTCTGCGCCGGTGGTCCGTACTTCACCGCGTTGTCGAGCAGGTTGAGCACCATCTGACGGAGCGCGCTGCGATCGGCCATCGCGAGCACGTCCGGCTGGTACGCCGTCTCGATCGTCACGCCGGCGGTCTCGGCGAGCGGCAGCCAATCGTCGACGATCGCGCCGACGGCCTGGCTCAGGTCCAGCGGCTCGGGGCCCAGTCGCGCCATGTGCCGCTCGGCCCGCGAGAAGTGCAGAATGTTCTCGACCAGGTGCATCAGGCGGCGGCCTTCCTGCACGATGACGTCCGTCGCGTTCTTGCGCTCCTGGTCCGTGCGGACGCGGCCGAGGTTGAGCGTTTCGGCAAAGAGCAGGATCTGCGAGAGGGGCGTGCGCAGCTCGTGCGACACGCTCGAGATGAAATCCGAGCGCAGGCGCGACAGCTCGTGCTCCCGGCGGAGCTGCAGGATCGTGATCACGATCATTCCCGCGGTGAGCGTGAGCAGGCCGACGAGCAGCGGCACGCGCGAGCCCGGCAGCGCGCCGAGCGCGAGCTGATCGACGGCGTGCTCGCGAATCGAGGCGTGCACCGTGAGCGCTCCGGCCTGGTCGAGCGGCGCCGATGACGAGTACGGCGACTGCTGTCCGCGCGGACTCTGGTACAGGATGTGGCCGAACGGATCGCGGACAATGAGATCGACGATGGAATCGTTCGGCGCGCCGCCAGTGACCGAGGCGGGCAGGAGCGAACGCTTCGCCAGCACCGTGCGCAACATGCGCGGGCCGATGACGTCGCCGCAGGTCCGGAGCCCGAAGGCCGCGATCGGCGCACGGTGCTCGGCGTATTTCACCGCGTAGACGATCGTCGATCGCGACTCGCCGGCGGGGCCGCCGATCACGACCGCGAAGTCCCAGTCCGGCTGATACGCGTCGCGGCCGTGCGTCGTGGTGGTGTCGGTGAGCCAATCGCGCATGGCCGCGGACGGCTCGGCGCCGACTGTTGCGAGCGAGCCGTCGCGGAAATCCAGACGAAAGTAGAATCGCGAGGAATCCGCGGCCGGGCTGGCGCAGCGCAACGCCCCGTCCGCGCTCGAGGCAAGCAGATTCGGCGGCGGGAGCAGCTCGTACGGCGACGTCGCGCGCGTACGCGTCAGCGGTGCCAGCGCCCCGCCGATCGTCGATTGCAGCTCGTCATTGACGCCGGCGACCAGCTCCCAGGCCGCCACCGCCGCATAGTCGTGCAGCGCGCGCTCGGCGGTCGCCCGATGGGACCGCGCCGCATCGTGCGCCTCGTACGCGAGCATGGTGGCGAGCACCAGCGTGCAGACGAGGAGCGCCGCGAGCAGACTCGCGTTCGAGCGGGGACGAGCGGGGCGCGTGGGCCCGGATGATCCGGGACGGGAGGGGGGCATCACCCGAATCATCGTCGCCGCGCAGGGCGCGGGCAATACGCCTTACGCGCCCTGCACGTTCAGTCTGACACGCCTCTGACAATGCGTCGCGTTCGGCCCTGCCTCACTGCGGCATCGTGTCCTTCTTCGCCTTCTGCACGTTCTCCTTGTGCTCCGCGCTCTCGCGCAGCCAACCCGCCGCGCCGCGCAGGCCGCCGAACTGCTTGGACGAGAGCACCGCGCCCGTCTGTGCGTCGACGATCACCTTCGTGTGCGTCCGCTTGTGGTTCGGGATGATGTCGATGGCGTATTGCGTGCGGCCGTTCGCGACGTTCATCTCGCCGGAGCCGATCTGGCCCGGCACCGCGCACAACGCGATCACCTTGGCCGAATCCGGCGAGATCATCGTGCTCGGATTGTAGAGATCGGTCTTGATCGCCACGTTCGCCGCGGCGGTGCGATCGACGGCGCTGCACGTCGTGCTGGCTGGCATGTACCAGTCTCCCATCGTCACCGTGTCCGTGGTCGCGGTGTCGGGAATGAGCGTGCCGCCGGCGGTCCCGGTCGTGCCTGCCGCCGGATAGTTCACGTCCTTGTGCACCGGGATGCGCGTCGTGCTCGTGTCCTGCGCCTGCGTCGCGGCCGCGGCCGCCAACACGAGTGCCGCCGCGGTCAAGAGTGTGGTCTTCATGGGTGTCCCTCGCTGCTGCAGTTGGTGGGCGCGCCACCGTTGGCGGCTCCGACGCGCACCATCGCAACGGCTGTGCAACGGACGAGCGAATGCGTCGAGTTTCGGGACGAGCTCGGGACCGAAGCACCCTCGGGAATAGTCGACGCGGTTGCCCCGGCGATGTCGAAGTCGCTTCCCATTGACTTTCTAGGGGTCTGTTGTATCGTCGGTCTACCCTAGAATTCCGATGGGAGTCATGCCCGACGCCAATATCGAGATCCTCCGCGGCACGCTCGACCTCCTGATCCTCAAGGCTCTGAGCTGGGGCCCAACGCACGGATACGGGGTCGCGCGGTGGATCGAGCACGCCACCAGCGATGTGCTGCAGATCGAGGAAGGCTCGCTCTACCCCGCCCTCCACCGCCTCGAGTCGCGCGAGTGGATCGCGTCGGAGTGGGGCTCGTCCGAGAACAATCGGCGCGCAAAGTTCTACACGCTCACGGCAAAGGGCCGCGCGCAGCTCCGTCTCGAGACCGCCACGTTCACGCGCTTCGCGCACGCAGTCTTCGCCGCCCTCGAAGCCCCTCCGTCGGCGGCGTGATCAAACTCATATGAGCACAGAATCACGCACGCCTGCCTGGCGCCGCTATCTGAGCTTCTGGGGCACGAACCACCGCGCCGACGTCGACGACGAGCTCCGGTTTCATTTCGAGATGCGCGTGCGGGAGTACGTCGCCCGTGGCATGAGCCGCGCCGACGCCGAGCGCGTCGCCATGGCCCGGCTCGGCAACATCCAGCGAGCCGCGGAGGAAGCCGTGACGATCGATCAACAGCATGCGCGACGCATGGACCGGCTCGCGGTCCTCCGCGCCATCCGGCAGGACGCCGCCTTCGCCTCGCGCCTCCTCCGCCGCGACTGGCTCGCCACGACCCTCGCGCTCGTCTGCCTCGCACTCGGCATCGGCGCGACGACGACGATGTTCAGTGTCGCCAACGCGCTGCTCCTGCGGCCGATGCCCTTCCCTAACGGCGACCGTCTGTACGTCGCGTCAGTGCGAGAGCACTCCGGCCGCGACGCCGGATCCGCCTCCTATCCCGACTTCCTCGACTGGAGCGCGCGACAACATTCGTTCGAGTCGCTCGCCGCGCTGGCGTATGTGGATTTCGTGATCCCGCTGCGGAACCCGACCCGCGCCGCCGGTGCGCTCGTGAGCGCAAACTACTTTCAGACGCTCGGCGTCACCGCGCTTCGCGGCCGCCTGTTCGCGGCCGGTGAAGATGCCGACGGTGCGTCGCCCGTCGCCATCGTGTCGCGCGGCTTCGCCGAGCGCGAGCTGGGGGGCGTCGATCGCGCCGTCGGGGCGTCGATCGACATTCATGACGTGTCGCGCAAGATCGTCGGCGTCGTGCCGGACGGCCTCGCGTTGCCCGCCACGGGTGAAGTCTGGCTTCCCGTGCCGCGCGACCTCGATCACCGCCGCGGCGAACGCAACCTCGAGGTCATCGGACTGATTCGCCCGAACGTCACGCTCGATCGGGCGCGGGCCGATCTCGCCGGAATCGAATCGCAGCTCGCCGTCGAGTATCCGAGCGCCGACGCCGGCCTCTCGGCCACGGCCTGGCCGCTCCGCGACCAGTACGTTGGCTCGGCGCGCAGCACGCTCGTCGCCCTCATCCTCGCGACCGTGCTCGTGCTGCTGGTCGCGTGCGCGAACGTCGCCGCCATGCAGATCGCGCGCGCCACGTCGCGCATACGAGAGATCGCCGTCCGATGCGCAATCGGCGCGAACCGCTCGCGCGTTTTCCGGCAACTGCTCACCGAATCCGTGCTGCTGTCCATCGCGGGAGGTGTCGCGGGCGTCGCGCTCGCCTATCGCTTCGCGGCACTCGCCGGACGGTCCGTCGTCGGCGTCGCGCCGCGATGGATGATCCCCTCCATCGATCCACGCGTGCTCGCATTCGGCGTCGGCATTTCCGTGCTGACGGGCGTCGTCTTCGGTGTCGCGCCCGCGATGCGCCTCACGCGCGTCGATCCCGCCGACGCGCTCCGTGGCGGACGTGGGGTGGTGGGCCCGAGCCGCGGGCGACTGCAGCGGGCGCTTGTCTTCGCGCAGATCGCGCTGTCGATCGTGCTGCTCGTCGCCGCCGGCCTCTCGATCGAGAGCGTGCGCAAGGTAGAGCACATTCCCCTTGGGTTCGATCCAGGTCACGTGCTCGTGTTTCACATGTCGCTCGCCGATCCACACTACAACGCGACCGGTGCGCGCGCGCGGTTTCTGACGGAGCTCGCCGAGGCCGCCGAGTCGCTGCCCGGTGTCGACGCCGCCGGCGCCGTGGAGGTGCAGCCGCTCGGCTGCTGTTCGCAATGGGGGATCGTCGTCCACGGCAGAGAAGACGAGACCAGGCATTTCATGGTGACGGGCAGCCCGGTCACGCCGGATTATTTCCGGTCGATGCGCATCTCGCTGCTCGCAGGGCGCAACTTCAGGAACGAGGATGGGCCGACCGCGCCGCAGGTCATCATCATCAACAAGACGTTCGCCGATCGGTTCTGGCCCAACGGCGATGCGATCGGACACATCGTGTCCGCGGAAGGAGCCGAGCAGGCGGAGATCATCGGCGTCGTGAACGACGTCAAGCAAGCGAGTATGCTCGACGCGCCGGAGCCGCAGTTCTATCGTCCGTTCACGCAGATGCCGACCACGCACACGGCATTCGCCATTCGCGTGCGCGACGGCGACCCGACGCGCATCGTGCCGGAGCTCCGGCGCGCCGTGCACGACCTCGATCCCGCGCTGGCCATCTTCAACATTTCGCCGATGCAGACGCTCGTCGAGAACGCGATGCTCGCCCGGCGAACGTTCGAGTCGCTGATGATTGCCTGCGGCGTCGTCGCGCTGCTCCTCGCATCGATCGGCGTGTTCGCGGTGACCTCGTTCTTCGTCGCTCAGCGCACGCAGGAGTTGGGCGTGCGGTCGGCGCTCGGCGCTGAGCCGATGCGCCTCGCGCGCTACGTGCTGCGGGGCACGATGCTGGTTGCGCTCGTCGGCGTGATCGCTGGAACGTCGGGCGCGTACGCGGCGGCCGCGTGGCTCGCGCATTCCTTGTATGGGGTCACAGCACGAGAGCCGATCATCTATCTCGCCGCCATCGGCGTGCTCGTCACGGCGAGCCTCCTCGCGACCGTCGGGCCCGCGCGGCGAGCGAGCACGGCCGACCCGATGGCAGCACTGCGCGCGGATTGAGCAGCCGGGAATAATCATGTCGTGATGCGAGTCTCCCCTCCTACCAACCAGGAGGGGAGGCACTCGCATGGATGCACATCGTGACCGCGACGCCGAACAGTTCGACGCGCACGGGAACACCAGACCCGCCGGCAGCAATTACATCATCGACGATCACGCGGACGACGGCATCGACCGTCGCGGCTTTCTCCGCTGTATGGCATGGGCCGGCACCGGCATGGTCTGGAGCATGATAGCCGGCGTGCCAACGTCGTTCCCGATTGGTCGACTCCCGTTCCTCAGCGCGGAGGAGCGGAAAAGCATCTTCTTCGTGCAGCTCAGCGACAGCCACATCGGGTTCAGCAAGGAAGCGAACACGAACGTCACGGCCACGCTGCAGGAAGCCGTCGCCAAGGTGAACGCCCTTCCGCAGAATCCCGCGTTCGTGCTGCACACGGGCGACATCACGCAGCTCTCCAAGCCCGACGAGTTCGACACCGCTCACGAAGTGCTCAAGGACCTGCGCACCGATCGCGTGTTCTACGTTCCCGGCGAACACGACGTCGCGGTCGACAATGGCGCCGCATACCTGCAGCGCTACGGCAAGGGCACCGTTGGCGGCGGCTGGTACAGCTTCGACCATACCGGCGTCCATTTCATCGGCCTGGTGAACGTGCTCAATCTCAAGGCCGGCGGCCTCGGCACGCTCGGCGGCGAACAGATCGATTGGTTGAAGAAGGACGTCGCCACGCTCCCGAGCAGCACCCCGATCGTGCTCTTCGCCCATGTGCCGCTCTGGACCGTGTACCCCGAGTGGGGCTGGGGCACCGACGATTCCGAGCAGGCGCTCGCGCTGCTCAAGCGATTCGGATCGGTCACCGTGCTGAACGGCCACATCCACCAGATCATGCAGAAGGTGGAAGGCCACATGTCGTTCCATACGGCGATGTCGACCGCGTTCCCGCAGCCGGCACCCGGCACCGCGCCGTCACCCGGCCCGATGAAGGTCGAGCCCGAGCGGCTCAAGAGCGTCCTCGGCATCGCCAACGTCACCTTCATCCCGACGCGCAGCACGCTCGCGATCGTCGACTCCACGCTCTCGGGGCAGCCACCCGCGTTCGACGCGGCGACCCATGACGCGATGATGCGGAAGACGACCGCACGCAAGCAGCTCGCGCTCGGCCCGGACGAGATCGGAATCGACAACTTCAACTTCACGCCGGCCGTGCTCACGGTGAAGTCGGGCACGCGGATCACCTGGATCAACAAGGACGACGTCCCGCATCTGATCGTGAGCACCAAGGACGCGTGGAAACAGTCGCCGGTGCTCGACACCGACCAGCGATTCAGCGTCACACTCTCGCGGCCGGGTTCCTACGACTACTTCTGTGCGCTGCATCCCAAGATGCAGGGACGGCTCGTCGTGCAGTGAGCCGCGCGTCAGCGGCCAGCGGTCATCAGCATTCGCAAACGATTCCGTGATGACGACGATGCGTTGCCGGCGTCGCGCACCCGCTACTGCGCGCGCCGGAACGCCGCGATGAACTGCTCCAGCTCAGATACGCCCACGTCGCTCACCGCCCAGAACTCGAAGCCGGCGCCGCGCCACTCGGCCAGGTGATAGCCGTGCTCGGTCGTCACCCGCGGCGTGGTCGATTCGCGCGAATCGATCGGCCATGAGTACACGTTGATCATGTGCGCACGGCGCGCATACACGATCACCGCCACGGACCGGTCCTGCACGTAGTCCAGCCGGCCGCCGACCAGCGGAAACCCCGCGCTGTCGAGCTGCGGAACCGCGGGCGATGCATCGACGCGACCGTTGAACCAGGGCTTCACGTTGTGCTGGTTCGACGAGACCACGTCCGTGAGGTGGCCCGGCATGAGCGAGCGGATGTGACTCGCCAGCATCTCGTGCTCGAGTGCATCCGATCCGCGGTGCTGCACGATTCCGAACGTGACCGCGCTGCTCGCCAGGGCCACGACCAAGCCGGCCGCCGCGAGTCCGGGCCAGCGCGGCCCGCGCCGAGCGGCGGCGGGCTCCGGCGGCGTGTAGGCATCCGGCTTGGCGAGCGCGCTCCGGATGCGCGCCTTGAGCACGTCGGGAGCGGTGTGGCGCACGAGACCTTCCTGGATGCGATGCGAGGTCGCGCCGAGCAGGTCGTGCTCGCCCTCGCATTCGGCGCACGTCGAGAGGTGCTGCGCGACGCGCGCGCGTTCGTCGGACAGCAATTCGCCGTCGAGATAGGCGTTCAGCAGCTCGCGGCAGTCGGCGCAGGTCATGTCAGCTCACCTCCTCGACACCCAGCCCGAGCGCGGCCGCCATGCGCTTGCGCGCGCGGGCGAGCCGCGACATCACGGTGCCGATCGGCACCCCGACGACGTCGCTGATCTCCTTGTACGAGAGCTGTTCCACTTCCCGGAGCACGATCACCTCCCGGAACTCGGTCGGCAGCGTCGCGATCGCCCGCTGCAACCGTGCGCGCTCCGACGCGGCGATAGCGGCGGCATCGGTGTCGCGCGACGCGTGGAACGCGAGCGTCGACTCGTCGTCCCTGAACGGAACCGCCAGCCGGTCGGTCTCGTGCCGGCGGTGCCAGGTGTGGCAGCAATTCCGCACGATCGCGAGCAGCCACGCGCGCGCATCGCCCTCGCGATACGACTCGAAGTAGCGCAGCGCGCGCAGGACGGCGTCCTGCACCGCGTCCTGCGCGTCGTGCTCGTCTCGCAACAGGTAGCGCGCGAGCGTGTACGCATCGTCCAGATGCGGCAGCACCACGCGCTCGAATCGCTCCACATCCCGCTGGGCCATCGATCCTCGAACCAAAGGGCTCCGCATCAAGACCGGCGCCCGCGCGAATGTATTCCCGGCCTACGGCCCGTCAGTCCCGGGCGCCCCTGACTGCAGCGTCCGCGCGATCTCGCGGATCTGGGCCGTGTGCCGCGCCTCGTGGCCGCCCACGAAGATCATCCACTGGTACATGTCGAGCGTCCCGAATATCGGATGCGGCGCGCTCGCCATGCCGAGCGGAAGGCCATCGGCGGCGATCAGCGCGGCGCGCAGCCGCTCGCGCGCCGCGGCAAGGGCACGCATCGCGGCATCGGCTGTGAGGCCGCGCGGCCGCGACGCTTCGCTCGCGTTGAACTTGTTGCCGCGATCGACGAGGCGCTCCATGTCGAGCATCGGCAGCACGGAGCTCGTGTCCGATTCGGTGGGCGCGGCCCCGTTGCGCAGCGCCTCCGTCTGCGCCTCGAAGAGCCCGAGGATCCGCCCCTCCACGATCCCGAGATGCTCGAGTACCTCCGCCACCGACCACTGACCGGGCGCGGGAGGGCGATCGCGCAGCTCGACCGGCACGTCGGCGACGGCTGCGTCGAGCGCCGCGCGGTGCGTATCGATGTGCGCGAGCAGTTCCGCCGTACGAGGATGCATATTGGAGTTCTGCAATGGTCTGGAGTCGGGTTACTTCATCGCCTCGCACGACGCCACGTCGGACGCGGCACCGTACTTCGCGCGCACGAGCGCCGGCTTGCCCGCGGGAGGAATGGTGAGAATGAACAGTCCATCATACTCCGCGTCGCAGAGGTCCGGTATCGCCGGTCCGCCGAGCGCGGCGATGATCTCCGCGACGGTATTCCCGTGCCCGACGACGAGCACCGTATGACCCGGGTGCCGTCGCACGGCCGCGGCGACGTCCTGCACGTGCGTTTTTCCCGTCGCGGCGACTACCTCCGGCGTGAGGTGCAACGCCACGGCGGTCGGCGCCGCCGTCTCGCGCGTCCGTGTGAACTGCGTCGTGATGATCGCGTCGACACCCGCGTCGCGCAGCGCGGCCGCGAGCGCCTTCGCGCGCGCCTGCCCCGCGCTCGTGAGCGGCGGATCGTTGGCGGGTGTCGCCGCCTTCTCGGCGTGGCGCACAAGAATGACGGTGGTGGACGCCTGCCCGCTCGCGGCGGCGGTGGCAACGGCAAGCAGGAGCAGCGCGGCGCCGAGCGCTCGCAGGCAACGGTCGATCATCGATGGGATCCGTGATTGGTCTGCCTTCAGTATGAGAACCATACGACTCCGGGCAAGGGCGGGCACGCGCGATCGCGGGACGACGCACATCGATGCCGGAGCGGAGTCTCCGTTACACGACGCGCACGATTTCGTTGCGGTTGGTCGTTGTCGAAACGCGCGTGCACGCTAGGTTGCGGGCACCCCCACCCGCCCCGCCGCAGCGAAGCCGCCGGCGCCGGTTCGCGGATTACAGAACACTCTTCACGAGAAGCTCTCATGCGTTCCAGCACGGCGCGTATTGCGCTGTCCCTGTGTCTCGGTGCTGCGGCCGTTTCTTGCAGTGATGGACCGACCACCGTCCAGTCCTCGCGGCTCGCTCCGAAGTCGGCGGTTCGCTCCACAACGCCAGCCTATCCGATCGCGCTCATCAGCCAGGTCTACGGCGGCGGCGGAAACTCCGGTGCAACGCTCACGAACGATTTCGTCGAGCTCTTCAATCCCGGCGTCGCGCCGCTGAACGTCGACGGGTGGAGCGTGCAGTACGCCTCCGCCAAGGGCACGTCGTGGCAAGTCACCGCGCTCTCGGGTTCGATCGCGCCCGGCGCGTACTACCTGGTACAGGAAGCGGCCGGTAACGGCGGCACCACCGCGCTTCCGACACCCGACGCCAGCGGGAGCATCGCGATGAGCGGGACGAGCGGCAAGGTCGCACTCGTCGCATCCACCACGCCGCTCTCCGGCGACTGCCCGGCGACGCCGGTCGACGTCGTCATCTTCGGCACGGCGACATCGGTGAGCGCGTGTACGTACCCGCCCACAGGTCACGCCCTCAGCAACACGACCGCCGCGATTCGGGGCGACAACGGATGCGCCTACACCGCGAACGCGGGCAGCGATTTCACGAATGGCGCGCCGAATCCGCGCAACGCCACGAGCACGCCGCGCGGCTCCTGCCCGGGCACCGTCCCCGCCGGTCCGCTCGATCACGTCACGATCGACGGCCCGAACACCGTCACCGTTGGGACCACGATCCAGCTCGCCGCGTCGACCCGGGATGCGAACAATCAGACCGTCACCGACGCGAACGTCACGTGGTCGTCCAGCGACCAGTCGGTCGCCACCGTCGACGCCGCGGGCAAGGTCACCGGCGTGTCCGCGAGCCCGACGCCCGTCACGATCACGGCAACGGCCGTCGAGGGCGACATCACGAAGAACGCATCGGTGCGCATCACCGTCTCCAGCCCGGCAATCCACTGGATCGACGTCAGTAGCTCGAGCGCGAGCTTCCCGCCCGGATTTCAGACACAGACCTTCGCGACCGCTCGCGTGTCGTCCGGCGGGACCATCGTCCCGGCGAACTTCACGTTCGAGGCGGTCGATCCGCAGATCGCGACGATCGCGAACGCCGGGAACACGGGCATCATCACCGGTGTTTCGGCACCCACCGACGGCAGCAAGCCGGGCTTTCGGATCATCGCGACGCCGCTCGACGGCTCGACGCCGCCGGACACGTTCGTCACGCATGCGATCACGATCGAGCAACCGACTTCCGCGCCCGCATCGATCTACGGCACGAACGACGAGTTCGGGGATCCGACCGCGGCCAGCGCCTCGAATCCGAACGACCTCTTGATCGCGCGGCCGCAGTACGCGCTCTCATACAATGAGTCGCACGGCACGCCCAACTGGGTGTCGTACGAGCTCGATGCGCGACAGATGCAGTCGGGCCAGGATCGGTGCAACTGCTTCACGGCCGATCCGACGCTCCCGCCAGACAAGCGGATCTTCACCTCGGACTACACGAGCGGCGGCTACGACCGCGGCCACATGACGCGCTCGGCGGATCGCACCGCGGCGAACGTCGACAACGCGACCACGTTCTACCTCACGAACGTCGTACCGCAGATGGCGGATCTGAACCAGGGCGTGTGGGCGCAGTTCGAGAA
>DASZUN010000034.1:0-34138 GCA_035547615.1 Gemmatimonadaceae bacterium
GGCTCCGGCGGCACGGCCTCGCCCAGGATCCGCGCGACGATCTTGTCGCCGTGATACCGGCCGTTCTCGATGAACACCTTGTTCGCGTCGAAGCCGGCCACGACGACGCCAGCGATGAACAGTCCGGACACGCTGGTCTCGAGCGTATCCGGATCGTGTCGTGGTATGCCCGATGTTGCATCGATCGGGACGCCGGCCTCGCGCAGCAGCTCGGTGTTCGGCGCGAAGCCGGTCATCACGTAGACCATGTCCGCCGGGAGCCGCTCTTCTCCGCGTGGCGACTCGACGATCACCGCATCGCGCTCGATGCGCGCCACGCGGCTGTCCCACTTCGCGGCGATGCTCCCTTCCTTCTCGCGATTGAGAAAATCGGGCAGCACCCAGGGCTTGATCTTCTTGTCGAACGTCGGGCCGAAGTGGACGAGCGTCACGCGCGCGCCCGATCGCCAGAGATCGAGCGCCGCTTCGGCCGCCGAGTTCCCGCCGCCGACGACGACCACCGTCTGATCGAACGCCTCGTGCCCTTCGCGATACACATGCGTGACGTGCGGCAGGTCTTCGCCGGGCACCTTCAGGTAGTTCGGCGAGCCGAAGTACCCCGTGGCGACGACGACGTGCTTCGCCTCCGTGACCACGTCGCCGTGGTTGCGGCTCGACGAGCGTACGAGAAAGCCGTTCGCCCCGCGCTCGATCGCGCTCACACGCTCGTATTGGCGAACTGGTATATCAAAATACTTAACGACGGCCCGGTAGTACGCGAGCGCGTCGCGCCGCGTCGGCTTCTCGGCCGCGACCACGAACGGCAGCCCGCCCAGGGCGAGCTTCTCGGCGGTCGAGAAGAAGCGGACGTAGGTCGGGTACTGCGTGATCGTGCTGCACACCACGCCGCCATCGACGACGAGCGTCGACAGGCCGGCCTTCTGCGCCGAGATGGCGGCCGCGAGCCCGCACGGGCCGGCGCCGATGATCAGGAGGTCAAGCATGGTCATTCCGAAGGAGCGAAGCGACTGAGGAATCTCGCATGCAGGTTCGCGATGCCTGCCACGAGAACAGGACAGACGATTCCTCGCTGCGCTCGGAATGACATGTCAGCGCGCCCAATGAAGTCACAGTCCAATGATCTGATCCCGGCGCGTGCCGACGCTGACGTAGGTGATCCGCGTATCGATCAGCTCCTGCATCCGATCCAGATACCGGCGCGCCTGCGGCGGCAGCTCCTCGAGCCGGCGGGCGTGCGCCGTGCTCGTCTGCCAGCCGTCGAGCCACTCGTACTGCGGCACCACCCGGTCGAGCGCGGTGATGTCGGCCGGGAACTCGGTGTGAATCTCGCCCTCATACTCGTAGCCCGTGCAGATCGCGAGCCGGTCGAGCGTATCGAGCACGTCCAGCTTGGTCACGGCGACGTCGGTCAGGCCGTTGATGCGCGACGCGTAGCGCACGACGACGGCGTCGAACCAGCCGCAGCGGCGCGCGCGCCCCGTGGTCGCGCCGAATTCATTGCCGAGCGAACGCACGCGCTCGCCCATGACGTCGTCCATCTCCGTGGGCAGCGGGCCCGTGCCGACGCGCGTGGTGTACGCCTTCACGACGCCGAGCACCGCGTCGATCGACGTGGGCGGAATGCCGACGCCGGTCGCCGCCCCGCCGGACGTCGTGCTGCTCGACGTGACGAACGGGTACGTGCCGTGATCCACATCGAGCAGCGAGCCCTGCGCCCCCTCGAGCAGCACCGCCGCGCCGCTCTTCTGCGCGCGATAGACCATGAGGCCCACGTCCTCGGCGAGCGGGAGCAGGCGATCGGCGAGGCGATGCAGCGTCTCCAGCACGGCCTCGGTATCGCAGCGCTTGTCGCTGCCGAACGCGGCGAGCTGCGCGTTGGCGCGATCCACGCCGCGCGTCACGAGCTCGCGGAGGCGGTCGGCGTGGCGGAGATCGAGGACGCGGACGCCGCGGCGCGCGATCTTGTCCTCGTACGCCGGGCCGATGCCGCGCCCGGTCGTGCCGAGCGACTGCGAGTGCGAGCTCTCGGCGTCGATCGTCTTGTGATACGGCAGCACGAGATGCGCGCGGTCGCTCACGTACAGGCGGCCCTCGACGTCGATCCCGTCCTTCACCAGCCCGTCGATCTCGGTGAAGAGCGTGTCCGGGTCGAGCACGACGCCGTTGCCGATCGCGCAGCGCACGCCCTCGTGCAGGATGCCGCTCGGAATCTGGTGCAGGATGAACGAGTGATCGCCGAGCACGACCGTGTGGCCGGCGTTCGCCCCGCCCTGATAGCGCACGACCCAGTCGGCGCTTTCGGCGAGCACGTCGACGAGCTTCCCCTTCCCTTCGTCGCCCCACTGCGCACCGACGACGACGACCGTTCGATTGCTTTGGCTGAACATCTCGTTCACGAAAGAGTGGGAACGGAAGCCGCGAGGCTGACTCCCGGGCAAAAAAAATACGCCCCGCGGGTTTCCCCGGGGCGTTGTTTGAATCTACCGGCGCGAGGTGGCGAGTCAACAGAGGGGCGCCGGCGCCTCAGCCAGCGGCCTCGATGGACTTCGCGTTCGATCCGTGCCCCCGCGGGCGGACGCTACTTGGCGCCGCCCTCGTCCTTCGGCTTTCCGCCCAGGTTCGACAGGGTGTCGAACACCCCCGGCGACACCTGCTTCACCACCGCCGAGCTCACCATCTGTCCGAGCGACGCAAAGCTCAGCACCGGGATCGACACGATGCTCGCCACGCTCGGCCCCCAGCCGTACTCGGTCGGGTGCAGCGCGGTGTTCCAGGCGCGCGCATACCAGTCGTTGATCGTATAGCCGGCTTCGTCGATCTCGCGCACGACGTCGTCCTTCTTCATGCTCGCCCCCTAGAGAATCGCGACAATCATCCACACCGCCATCGCCAGGCCAATGGCGACCTTGATCGCGGCCGCCGTGACGCGGCCGAGCAGCGCGCCCCACGCCACGCGCGTCGCGGTGCGATGCTCGCCCGCGCGGCTCCACTCGAACACGAACGCGCCGACGAAGGCCCCGACGAACGCGCCAATAATAGAGCCGATCACCGGAACCGGCACGCCCAGGAACGCGCCCACCATGCCGCCGATGACAGCTCCCCACCCCGCGCGCCGCGAGCCGCCGTACTTCTTCGTGAACCGCGCCGTGAGCACCCACTCGAGGCCCTCCGCGACGACCATCAGCAGGCCCATCGCGATCACCGTGGCGAGTCCGATCCCGCCGCCGGGCACGAGCAGGTAGTAGCACAACGCCGCCGCGAACATCACCAGCGTCCCCGGCATCCCGAACGGGATCATGACGAGGCCGAGGATGATGGCGGCGATCAGCAGAATCACTTGCATTCAGGCGAGCTCCGTAGCCACACGCGCGAGGATGGCTGCCACCGTGGCGAGCGCCGTGCCGCGCAGCTCGCTCAACGTATCCCTCGAGGTGTGGATCCTCTGAAGCGTACGCAGATTGCCCCGGCTGAGTGTCACGGCCTCCCACCCGGCATCGGCGAGCGCGACGCTGTCGGTCAGGATCCCGGGGATGAGCCGGCTCACCCGCGGCGTGCGCCCACACGTGGCCAACGCGGCGTCGGCACAACGCGAGATGAGCAACCGCGGCCGCGAGCGGGTGTACATGAGCACGAGCTCGCCGTCGTCGTCGACGCTGGCGCAGTTGATCGCGCACGCCGGCGTGCGGCAGAGCGCCCAGGCGCGTGCGCCGGCGAGCGCGAGCTCCTCGGCGTCGGTGATCAGGATGCCGACGTTGGCGTCGCGCGGAATCAGCTCCGCGGCCCCGAGCACCGCGGCGACGCCGCTGGCGTTGTCGAGCGCGCCCGCGTTCCGCGCTCCGACCGTCGACAGGATGAGCGGAATGGCGCCGAGCCAGGTGAGGGCGAGCGGGATCCAGAGCGGCGCCGTGGCGTTCAGCGCGCCCACGACGACGAGGGTGGCCAGTCCGAGCGCCGCGATCGAGACCCCCGCCACCCGCGCGATCATCGAGACCGGCTGCCACTTGGAGTCGAGATGCGCGACGAGCCAGATCTTCGGATCGTCTCCGTCGCGGGTGGCCTGGAGGTTCACGCCGCGGCGTCGCATGAGCGGGAATCCGAGCACGCCGCGCCGGCCGAGGTGGGCGAAGGCGATGCCGACGACGAGGAGGACGCCCAGCGCGAGCGCGCCCCAGTGCGGCTCGCGGCGCGGCACCCGCGACAGGGCGAACGCGGTCGCGATCAGCCCGGCGGCGAGGCCGGCGGCGGGCGTCGCCCAGGCGCCGGCGGCTTTTGAATATTCAAATGTCTGTTCTAGTATTAAAAAACCAGAATCAGCGAGAATCGCGGCGCAGTAGGCCCGCGCCGCGTCGGCGGCCGCGCTCCCGGCGGGGCGCCCCGCCGCGCCGAGGCGGGCGAGATGCGCCGCCGCGGACATCAGGCCGCCGTCGCCAGCTCCGCGCCGCGGAGGAGCTCGTCGACCGCGAGCGACTGCTCCGCCGAGAGCGGCACGAGCGGCGAGCGCACCGGCCCGCCGGCGAGCCCGACGCGGTCCATCGCCGCCTTCACGCCCGCGACCCCGAATTCGCCGACGATCCGCGCGCCGAGCGGGGTGAGGCGCGCCTGCCCGGCATCCGCCGCGGCGCTGTCGCCGCCGCACATCGCCTGGTAGACGTCCAGCGTGAGCCGCGGCGCGAACAGTCCGGCCGCGAGGATCCCGCCGCGCGCCCCCATCGCGAGCGCCGCCTGGAAGAGCTGCGCGTTCCCGTCGAGCACGGCGAACGTGTCGGACTGGATGTTCATGTACGACGCGAACAGCTCGCGATTGCCCGAGCTGTCCTTCATGCCGATCACGTTGGGGTGCGTCGCGAGCTCGGCGACGAGCTGCGGCGCCAGCGCGTAGTGCATGTACTTCGGGATGTTGTAGAGCACCACGGGCACCGGACTCTCTTCGGCAATGCGCCAGTAGTGCTGCATGAGCGCATCCGCGGTCATCGCCGAGCCGTAGTAGTGCGGCGCCACGACGAGCACGGCGTCGGCGCCGCGCTTGGCGGCGTCGCGCGTGAGCTGGAGGCAGGTGCGCGTCGACTCCGCGCCCGTGCCGACGAGCAGCCACTTGTCGCGCGGCACCATCTCGCGCGCGGCGTCGACGAGCGATGCGCGCTCGTCCGTGTCGAGCAGCGCAGCCTCGCCGGTCGATCCGGTGACGACCACGCCGTGCAAGCCGGCCGCGAGATGCGCGCGCACGTTCGCGGCGAACGAGGCCACGTCCAGCTCGCCGGTCTGGCGATAGAACGTCGTGACGAGCGGTCCGAGCACGCCCCCGAGCGGCTTGTTCATTGGCCGAGGAAGTCGAGGCCGCCCGTCTGAATCCCGAGATCGTTCGCCGACGCCGGCTGTTGCTGCTCCTGCGCCGCGAGCTCGGCCTCGGACGGAATGTCGGAGGCCTTCACGGTCTGCGAGAGGCGGGAGAACATCTTCATCTTGAGCTCGAAGTCGGACGGGTTGCTCGCCGCGGCCTTCGCCGTCTCGAACGTGACCACGCCACTGGTGACCAGATCGGTGAGGCACTGATCGAACGTCTGCATCCCGTACTGCTCGCGGCCTTCGGCGATGAAGTCCTTGATCTCGCCGATGCGCGTGCCCTCGAGGATGATGTCCTTGATCGACGGCGTGTTGATCATGATCTCGGCCGCCACCGCACGTCCCTTGCCGTTGGCCGTGGGCAGGAGCCGTTGCGAGATGACTGCCGTCAACGATTCGGCCAGCCGCACGCGCACGACCTCCTGCTCCTCGGGCGGGAACATCGCCATCATGCGCATGATCGTGCTCTGCGCGTCCGGCGTGTGCAACGTGGACATGAGCAGGTGGCCGGTCTCGGCCGCCTTGAGCGCGGTGTCGATCGTCTCCGCGTCGCGGAGCTCGCCGATCATGATCACGTCCGGATCCTGACGGAGCGCCGCGCGCAGGCCCATCTTGAAATCCTCGGTGTCCGAGCCGATCTCGCGCTGCGTGACCGAACAGCGCTTGTCCTTGTGCAGGAACTCGATCGGGTTCTCGAGCGTGAGGATGTGGCCGTTCATCGTGCTGTTGATCTGGTCGATCATCGCGGCCATCGTGCTCGACTTGCCGGAACCGGTCACGCCGGTCACGAGCACCATGCCCCGCTCGGCTTCGCTGATCTTGGCGAGCACCTCGGGCAGGCCGAGCTTCTGAAAGCTCGGGATCTCCCACGGGATCACGCGCATGATGATCGAGAACGAGCCGCGCTGCTTCATGATGTTCACGCGGAAGCGGCCGATTCCCGCCGCGGCCCACGAGCAGTCGTAGTCGAGAATCTTGTCGATCCGCGCCTTGTCGTCCTCGTTGTGCATCAGGTGCAGCGCGATGGCGCGCGTCTGTTCCGGCGTCAGCGCCTGCTTGGTGAGCGGGACGAGATCGCCGTGAATGCGCGCCCGGAACACGTCGCCCGCCTTAATGTGCAGGTCCGACGCGCCCCGGTCGACGGCGGCCTTGATGATCTTTTCCATTAGTACCCTGCGGATTTGTCGACGAGGTTCCTGAGGGGCTCGCCCGCGACGTAGCGCCGCCAGTTGTCGAGGAGGAGATCGAGCTGCCTGGGCCAGAAGCGGCCCGGCGACACCGGCGAGACGTGCGGGGTGACCACAGCCTGTCGAAGCTGCCACAGGGGACTGGACGACGCCAGTGGCTCCTCCCGGAACACGTCGAGCACGGCGCCCCGGATGCGCCCGGCCCGGAGCCGCTCGGCGAGCGCGTCCTCGTCGAGCAGCGCGCCGCGCGCCACGTTGACGACGATCGCGGACTCGGGGAGCCGATCCAGCCGCTCGGCGGTGAGCAGGCCGTTCGTTTCGCCGGTGAGCGGCGCCGCGAGCACGACGACGTCGTGCCGCGAGAGCTCGGCGTCCAACGCGTCGAGGCCGACGACGCGCTCGAATCCCTCGGGAACGCCGGCCGAGACGCGCCGGCGCACGCCCGTGCACCGCGCGCCGAGCGCGGACAATCGTTTCGCCGACTCGCCCCCGAGTCCGCCGACGCCCACGATCAGCGCGCGCACGCTGTCCATCTCGCGCAGCACGGAATCCTCGCGCACGAACGGCTGCTTGTTCCACTCCCCGCGCCGCTGCTGGTCGAGCGCGACGTCGAGGCCGCGCAGGAAGTGGAGCACGCCGGCGACCACGTACTCGGCGATCGGGATCGCGTGGATGGCCGCCGAGTTGGTGAAGAGCACGTCGCTCGCGACCATCTCGGGATACAGCGCGCTGCCGACGCCCGCCGCGGCCGAGTGCACCCAGCGCAGCTTCGTCGCCTCGAGGAAGAGCGGCCGCGGAATCCCGAAGCCGGCGTAGACCTCGGCGTCGCGAATGGCGGCCATGACCTCGTCGCCGGGGCGCGGCGGCCCGTCGCCGTCGGAGCTCGTCATCTCGCGCACGACGTGGAGGCGCCACCCGGGCGGCGCCTCCTCGCGCAGGCGGCGCTCGCCCTCCGGCGTCAGCGCCCAGTTGCGAGATCTGGCATTCAAGTCTGCGACTAACAGGCGGTCGGTCATTCGCTCACGGCGCTGATGACGTCCTTGTCGGCGCGCAGCAGCTCGAGGGCCCGCTCGAGCTGCGCGTTGGGGCCGACCAGCTCGAGCTCGAACGTGCGGTCCGTGTCGTGCTCGAACACGCGCCGTCCGGCGATGTGGAGCCCCTGGGCGGCGAGGATCTTCTCCATGCCCGAGAAGGATACGCCCGGCTTGAGCCGAACGGTGGCGTGGATGCGGCGGCGCTTGGCGGAGAGGCGCCGCTCGAACGGGCGCAGCCCGATCAGCACGAGGATGATGAGCACCGTCGCGCCGGTCGCATCGACGTACGCCCCGGCGCCGACCGCGGCACCGATCGCCGCCACCACCCAGACCGTCGCCGCGGTGGTGAGGCCGATGATCGCGCCTTCGCTGTGGAGGATGGCGCCGGCGCCGAGAAAGCCGATGCCCGAGACGATCTGCGCCGCGATGCGCGTCGTGTCGCCGTACGGATGCCCGTCCGACGAGAAGCCGATCTCGGCCACGTCGATCGAGAGCTGCATGAAGAGCGCAGCGCCGATGCAGATGAGGATGTTGGTGCGGAGTCCGGCCGGCTTGCCCGCGAGCTCGCGCTCGAGTCCAATCGCGCCGCCGAGCACTGTCGCGAGGAGGAGCTTGCCGAGGAGCGTGAGCCGGAGCATCTCGGCGAGGTGGCTCACCACCGCGGGATGGGGGGCGCCGGCGAGAAGGTCGATGGCGATGGAATCACTCCCGCCCGGCGCCGCCCTCCGAGCTCAGCGCGTGTCGAGATCGCGCACGTCGCCAGGCGCCGTATCCGGCGACGAGTCGCCGTAGCTGATGCTGCGCGCCTGCGCTTCGAGCTGAGCGATGGAAGCGTCGTCGGGCTCGGTCGGGGTGGCAAAGTTTCGAAAGACGGTGCCGCCGCACTTGTCGCACGTCACCGCGGTCGGCACGGAGTGCTCGTAGAACTTTTCGTTGCCGCAGGTCATGCAGACCAGCGTCACGAGCCCGCGCGGGCCCTGGTCGTCAGCCATGATTCGCTCGTGTTGAGTTCGCGGGCGAATGTTGCAAGACGCATGCGGCTCGTGGCGGGCTCGTCGGAAAATGCGACGGCTGGGAGTGGCGCGCCAGTCGGCGCATTGGCGCGCGCGGTGGCCGAGATGCGCCGCTACAGCACCAAGCTGGGATTCTGCATCGCCACGAACGCGATCTGCATCGCGATCAGGCCAAGCGGGATCAGCCGGCCGGCCGCGCGTCGCCGCGCCTCCGGAGACAGCGACCGACGATAGATCAGCCAGCACGCGATGATGAGTGCCCCCTCGAGCATCGCGTCGCGGAGCGGGTGCGCGTAGAGCATCAGGCCGACGCTCGGACCGCCTGGCCAGGTCGGCTTGCTGCCGGTGATGAAGTCGGCGCCCCAGTGCGAGACGTACGTGAGGCCGAGCACGATCGCATCGATCCCGGCGCCCGTCACCGCGGCGTAGGCCAGCGCGACGAGCGTCGCGCCGATGGCGACGGACACGAGCGAGTGCGAGGCGAGCCGGCTCTCCCAGCCGGCGAGGTTGCAGATCCACTCGATCCAGTCGGGCGCGAACGCCACGGGAACGAGGAGCGCGATCGGAATGCGGGGACGGGCGCCCTTGGCACCCAGGGCGAGCGCGGCGTGACCGGCGAACACTCAGCGGGTCCGGCGGAGCAGCCGGTCGAGCACGATCAACCAACCCCAGGGAAGGAGCAGGGCGACGAGCAGGATGGCTTGCTGCTCCCACGGCCGCCCGATGGGCGGTGGCGAGGCGAGCATCATCGCCCGCCGCGCCCCGCGATCACTGCGGCCGCACCGAGCGGCTCTTCTGCGCGCACTCCTCGCACAAGGTCGCACTCGCGTCGAGGCGTGCGCCACAACACGCGCACAGACAATAGAACCGCACTCCGTTCGGCGTCACGTCGCGATGCAGCGCCGGCGCCATGCTCAATTGAAAATGAGGAACGATGCTTCGGCGCGCTTGCCAGTCCGCCGCCCGTGCCCGAACCCACCCGATGAAACGCTGGATCAAATCCCGACCGAAGACCCGCATAGCCATTTGGGAAAGTGATGCCCCCAAAAATGCACGGCCCATGCCGTGCGCCGGCCACGCGGCGACGCGCGATCAGAATCCCATCCGCTCGCGCGTTTGCGCCATCGTCTCGCGGGCGATGCCGCGCACGTGGTCGCCGCCCGCGGCCAGTGCGTCATCGACGAGCCTGGGACTCGCCTCGAGCTCGGCGGCCCGACGCCGAATGGGCACGAGCTCCGTTTCCATCGACTCGGCGAGCGTCTTCTTGCAGTCGATGCAGCCCCAGCCCGCGGTGCGGCACATCGTCGCGACATGCTCGACCGTCTCGGGCGAGCTGAACGCCTTGTGCAGATGATAGATGTTGCAGACCTCGGGCGTGCCCGGGTCGGTCTTCTTGATGCGCTTGGGATCGGTGACCGCCGGACGGAGCTTGGCCCAGATCGCGTCGGGCGCCTCGAGCAGGCCGATGGTGTTGCCCATCGACTTCGACATCTTCGCCTGGCCGTCGAGCCCCATGATGCGGCGCGTCGGCGTGAGCAGCGCCTGCGGCTCGGGAAAGAAGGTCTCGCGCTCCGCGGTGCCATCCTCGAGCGTGCGGCCGGTGGGACGCCCGAACATCGCGTTCCACTTGCGCGCGATCACGCGCGAGAGCTCGAGGTGCTGCACCTGATCCTCGCCGACCGGCACCGTGTCGGCGCGATAGAGCAGGATGTCGGCGGCCTGAAGGACGGGGTAGTTGAGGAGTCCCGCGGCGACGCTCTCCTGCCGCTGTGCCTTTTCCTTGAACTGCGTCTGGCGCTCGAGCTCACCGAGCGGCGTGATGGTGTTGAAGAACCAGGCCAGCTCGGTATGTTCCGGAACCTGCGACTGCGCGTACAGGGAGCAGACGTTCGGGTCGAGTCCCGCGGCGAGCAATCCGACCGCCATTTGCCGGCGACGCTGGCGGAGCACGTCGGGCTCGTACGGCAGCGTGATCGCGTGGTAATCGACGATGCAGAAGATCGACTCGAACTCGTGCTGCAGTCGCACCCAATTCTTGACCGCGCCGAGGTAGTTGCCGATGTGCAGCTCCCCGGACGGTTGAATTCCACTGAAGATCCGTGACATCCGATCAACATAACAGCCACCGCGCGCTGCTGGCGACCTGCGTCGCGGCGGCCGCGCGCGCGGCGGAGATCATTCGCGCCGGCGCGGCGAACCGCGGCACGCTCACCTGGGAAGAGAAGTCGCACACTGACTTCGTCTCGGACGTGGATCGCGCGTCGGAGGCGGCGATCGCCGGGATCGTCCGCGACCGGCACCCCGACGCGAAGCTGCTCGCCGAAGAAGGCTCGCCGGTGATGGACGACCGGTCGGGCCTCGTGTTCGTGGCCGATCCGCTCGACGGCACGACCAACTTCCTGCACGGCGTTCCCTGGTACGCGGTGTCGATCGCGGCGCTCGTGGAGAACGAGGTCGTGGCCGGCGCGATCCTGAATCCGGCGAACGGCGAGCTGTTCACCGCGACGAAAGGCGGCGGCGCGCGCAAGAACGGCGAACCGATTCGCGTCTCGCCGATCACGGCGCCGCTCCGGTCGCTCATCGCCACGGGCTTTCCGTTCAAGGGCGGCCCGCACGTCGATGAGTATTTGCACATGCTGCCGCGGATCATGACCGAGACGTCGGGCATCCGCCGCCCGGGCGCGGCGGCACTCGACCTCGCCGACGTGGCGTGCGGTCGGTTCGAGGCGTTCTGGGAGCTCACGCTCGCGCCGTGGGACATCGCGGCGGGGATCCTGCTCGTGCGCGAAGCGGGCGGCGTGATCACCACGCTCGCCGGCGCGCCGTGCGTCGTGGAGCATACGGGCGTCGTTGCCGGGAACCCGGCGATGCACGCGTGGCTCCTGGAGCGGGTGGGGGGAGCGTAGGGAGGCGCTGCGCTGTCGGGTCGCTGCGCTGTCGGGTGGTCGCGCTGCGCGCTCCCGGTAGGGTGTCACGCCGCGGGAGGCGAGATGGCGCGTCCCGAGCCGCCCGAACGCGAGGCGGCGCAGCCGCTGACGCGCAACCCTACAGGCGCGCGCAGCGCCGCCGCCCCGACAGCGAGCGCGCCAGCGCGAGCGACCCGACTACATTCTACTCGTCCTCTCCCGTCACGATGAAACTCATAGAGTGCGTCCCCAACTTCTCCGAAGGCCGCCGGCCTGACGTGGTCGACGCCATTCGCGCCGCGATCGCCGCGGTCGACGGCGTCGCCATACTCGATGTCTCATCCGACAGCTCGCATAACCGGACGGTGATCACGTTCGTCGCGCCGGTCGAGCGCGCGGTCGACGCGGCGTTCGCCGGCATGCGTGCCGCGCGTGAGCGGATCGACCTCAATCACCACACCGGCGAGCACCCGCGCATGGGCGCGACCGACGTCGTGCCGTTCATCCCGCTCGAGGGCGCGACGATGGAGGACTGCATCGTCCTCGCGCGCACCCTCGGCGAGCGGGTGGGCCGCGAGCTCGAGATCCCGGTGTTCCTGTACGAGCGCGCCGCGACGCGCCCGGAGCGCGAGAACCTCGCCGATATCCGTCGCGGCGAATTCGAAGGGATTCGCGACGAGATGAACGCTGGCGCCGCCAATCGCGTCCCGGATTTCGGGCCATCGACGATCCATCCGACCGCCGGCGCAACGGCGATCGGCGCGCGTCCGTTCCTCGTCGCCTACAATGTGTATCTCGGGCCGGCCTCCAATCTCCCGGTCGCGAAGGCCGTCGCGAAAGCGGTGCGCGGATCGTCCGGCGGCCTGCGATACGTGAAGGGACTCGGCCTCGAGGTGGACGGGCAGGCGCAGGTCTCGATGAACCTCGTCGATACGGAGAAGACGCCGCTCTATCGCGCGTTCGACACGGTGAAGATGGAAGCGGAAGCGATGGGCGTGTCGCCGACGTGGAGCGAGATCGTGGGGCTCGTGCCCGAGCGCGTGCTGTTCGAGACGGCGGCGCGGCACATCCAGCTCCGCGACTTCAAGCCGGCGATGGTGCTCGAGCACACGGTGCGCGCGGCGATGCAGGGCGGCGAGTCGCTGAGCGGCTTCGTCGCGTCCGTGGCGTCGTCGACGCCGACGCCGGGCGGCGGCAGCGTCGCGGCGCACGTCGGCGCGCTCGCCGCGGCGCTGGCGCAGATGGTCGCCGGGCTCACCGCGGGCCGCAAGAAGTACGCGGCGGTCGACGCCGAGATGCGCGCGCTGGGGCTGGAGGCGGCGGCGCTCGTCAACGAGCTGTCGGAGCTGGTGACGCGGGACGCCGACTCGTACAGCGCCGTCTCCGCGGCGTACAAGATGCCGAGCGAGCCTGACGACGCCGCCCACGCGCGTCAGGCGGCGATCACCGACGCCCTGCTCGGGGCCGCCGAGGTCCCGCTCGAGTCGGCGCGCGCCTGCGCGCGGGCGGCGGCGCTCGCGGCGGTGTGCGCCACCAAGGGCAACACGAACGCCGTCTCCGACGCCGGCGTGGCCGCGCTGCTCGCCGAAGCGGCGTGCCGAGGGGCGGTTTATAATATCAGAATTAACGTTTCATCATTGGCCGATCCATCGCGCGGCGCCGGGCTGGTCGAGGAAGGCACGCAGCTCGTCGCGCAGTGCCGGGCGTCCGCCGAGCAGGCAACGGCGGCGGTCGACGCGGCGATCGGCTGACGCGAGCGTTCCCGGTCCGGCATGGCCGGACCGGGAACGCGCACCTCAGAACGCCACCCACATGTACAGGTACAGCGTGTTGTTGTCGGCCGCGTTGCGACCGCCGGCAACGTCGTACGCGGACTGCGCCCCGTTGAACTTGTTGTAATACGTGTATTGCAGCCCGAGCCGCGTGTTCTGCCACGCGTTGTAATTCAGCTCGGCGACCGCGCCCGCGGTGTTGGGACTGCCGGTGCGGCTCCCGCTCACCTCGCCCGGCGCGTACAGCGCGCCGTCCGACGACCCGATCGTCTGAAAGTACCCGAGCGTCATGCCGTACTTGAGATTCGGCAGGTAGGCGAGACTCGCGCGCGCGGTCGACAGCGTCTGTCCCACGTTGTCGGCACCGCCGGCGCTCTGCGTCGCGATGAGCGACTGCCGCTCGTGGATGTAGCTCGCGCGCCCGATCCACGTACTGGGACCCTGCCGCTGTTCGATCTGCGCGTCCACCGCCACGTCCGTGTAATGATCCTTCGGCCCGCTCACGCCGGTGGGATACAGATGCGCGTCGAAGCCGAAGGTACCGATCATCATCGAGCGGTTCTCGGACTCCTTCTGCAGCGCGACGCGCCAGTACGGGATCGCGCCCGCGGTCACGTCCGTCGCCGATGAATCGAGCGGCATCGCGAAGCCTTGCGGCGCAGAGCGGTACGCGGTGAACTCGGTGTACAGCACGTTGTCGTACAGCGAGTACGCGCCCAAGCCGAGCACCGCCTGGCCGAGGGCGCCGTCGATCAGCGTGCTCGCGATCGAGGACGGGGCGGTCGAGGAGCTCATGAACGGATAGCTCCACGCGGGCACGGTGTTCCACACGTCCTGCACCGTGGGATTGTTGTGCAGTGTGAGGCCGTAGATGAGATCGCGCTCGTCGACCGAGCGGTGGTTCGCATAGCGAATGTCGAAGTTGTCGATGCCGAACGAGCCGTCGGCGGCCGCGTAGGTGAACTGCGTGAACGCGCCGACGTTCGGCGTGATCTCCCCCGCCGCGAAGAGACTGAACTGGTCCGGGAACGCCGCGGTGCCGTTCTGCGTACCGGGGAGCGCCTTGTTCGTCTGCGTCACCGACGTGACGAGCATCGCCGCGAGGCCCGGGATCGGCGAGAGCTTGAGCGACTCCTTGCCCGCGGAATCCCCCGGCTGCCCGATGGTCTGCAGGCCGGTGAGCGTGTACCCGTTCAGCTTGAACAGCCGGCCGAACGGCGTGAGCTGCGGGAACTGATAGTGGCACGCGCTGCACGCCATGCCGGTCTGTCGCGAGTACGCCGGGACGTTTCTGTGAATCGCCGCGAGCGCCTCGATGAGCGAGGCCGGTGCGACGGCCCGCGTCGCGGGCACGCCGGCGATCCGTCCGTCGTCGGTGACGGCGCGGTCCATCGCGTGCGCCGGCGACGCGGGTACCGCGAGCGCGAGTGCGACGGCCGCGGCAAGGCCAATCCGATGATGCTCCATACGCCAACCCCCATGAATTGGCGAGCCGCCCCCCGGAGCGCGCCGTCGGTTTCTGATGTGGGGGTGAGCATCGTCCCCAAATGGTCGTCGTGCAGTCCGACAAGAACCATTGCCTTTGTGAGGGATTTCCTGAATTCCGCACCAGCGGGAGCGTTTCGCCGGATCGCAGCGTTGCCGGAATCCCTGACAAAACTTCAAGTCGCTCCCGACGCCATTCGTATCCCTTACGACAGATACTCAGGTCACCCACCACCGTACCGGCGGATCCGGGTCGGGTTCAGCGCAGGTCAGGAGGTCACCATGTCGAAAGCACGCTCCGCCGTACTCGGATCGATCGCCGCGCTCGTCGCGGCAGCCGCCATTGCCGGTGCGCAGCAGTCCGCCGCACAGCAGCCCGCCGCGCAGCAGCCCGCTGCGCCGTCGGGCCCGCACACGATCGTCATCAATCTGATCGAGCAGCCCGGGCCCAAGCCGTTCGCGTTCTCACCGGCCGCATTCACCGCGCGACAGGGCGACACGCTCCGGTTCGTCCAGGCCGCGAACACGATGCACAACGTGCACTTCAAGTCGGAGCCGAGCGGCGCAAAGCTCGGTGGCGCCGCGATCAGTCCGTATCTGACGACGAAGGGCCAGGCGTACACGCTCGTCGTCGATTCCCGCTTCACGGACGGGACCTAT
The DNA here is from genome assembly GCA_035547615.1 of Gemmatimonadaceae bacterium. Classification (GTDB taxonomy): domain Bacteria; phylum Gemmatimonadota; class Gemmatimonadetes; order Gemmatimonadales; family Gemmatimonadaceae; genus JAQBQB01. The sequence continues at coordinate 15,398 of DASZUN010000034.1, forward strand.
CAGATCGTCTGCGATCCGCACGAGATGATCGGGATGCACGCGACGCTCACGGTGCTCGGCCCCACCACTGTCGCGGCCAACAAGCGATGATCGCGCGCGGCTAGCGTACCGCAACGCGCGGCGCGGCGTCGGCGGCGGGAAGCTGGCCGCCGATCGCCGCGCGCCGGTTGCGCGCGGCGCGGCCCTTCCGGCCGTTCCACCACATCATCACGCCCGTCACGCTCTGGCTCAGCATGACGAGGGAGGCCAGCAACCAGACCGCCTCGCTGGGCTTGCCGAATACGTCGCCGGTGTGCACGGAGCGCATCACGTTGAGGATTCTCGTTCCGGGGGGCGCGGTGCGCGTGCTCGTCGCGAGCAGCACGGTTCCGCGATAGCGGTCGATGAAGACGCGGCTGCGGCCGCCGGGGGTGTGATCTTCGGGAAAGCGCAGCGCGAACGCGATCGGGTCGGTCGCGCGCGGCGACATCGAGGCGAACATCACACGCGCGCCGGGCAGCGCGGCCATCGCGATTCGCTCGAGCGAATCGAGCGCGAGTGGCTCGGCCCCGGTGGGCGCCGCGGCCTGATCGGGAATCTGCGGGGGCGCCGTGCGATCGAGCTTTGCGATCGCATCGTTCAACGTCCGATAGTGCATGATCACGCCGCTTCCCGTGATCGCGAGCAGCACGACTGAGGCAGCGATGCCGAGCGTGTGGTGCAGGTCGAACACGATGCGCTTCCACGACGCCGACCAGTTGATGCGCCACTGCTTGTCCGCCCACCAGAGGTAGATCCCGGTGAGCACCAGCAGCAGGGCGATCACCGTCACCGCGCCCACGATCTCGCTGCCGACGCGGCCGGTCATCAGCTGCACGTGCAGCACGTGGAGCCGCCGCGGGAGCGTCGCGTTCCATTCCGCGATCGAGCGCGTGCCGAGCAGCGCGCCGGTATATGGATTTACGAATACCTGATTTGCGCCGACCTGCACGACGTCGGCGCGATCGGGCGCGGTGGCGAGCGTGATGCCGGCCGCGGGACCTGGTACGGCGCGGCGCGCGTTCGCGATGATCGTATCGAGCGGCAGCCGCGCCGTGCCCGGCGCCACGCGCCAGAGATTCGGATACAGGGCGCGGTCCATGGCGCCCTCGAACACGAGCGCGCTCCCCGTCGCGGCGACGATCAGGATGAACAGCGTGGCGGCGAGGGCGACCCAGCGGTGTGCGACGAGCAGGAACGGTCTCATGCGGCTCGAGGTGATGTCTGCGTCATGACACCGCGGCCGCGACAAGTGTTAGCGCTTCCCCGCCACCTCGACCAGCACGCGGTAGATCATGTCCGTCCCTTGCTCCAGCGACGCGACGCTCACGCGCTCGTCGTTGCCGTGCATGCGGGTCAGCTCGTCGGCGTCGATCGCGTACGGATAGATGCCGTACACGGGGACGCCCTTCGCGCGCCAGGCGCCGGCATCGGTCCCTGCCTGAAACAGGTACTGCGTCACCTCGGCGCCCGGATATTCCGCGTGCGCTGCATCGACGAGCGCGCGATAGAGGTCCGTGTTCTCGCTGGACGGCGGAATCTCGGCGCCGAGTCGCGGCGCGAGGTGAAACTCGATCGTCGAGTCGCCGACCACGCGCTGGAGGTCCGCGACCACCGCGCGCGGATCGCTGCCGGGAACCATGCGGAGATTGATCGTCGCCGTCGCCGACCCCGGGATGACGTTCCCCCGGAAACCCGCGTTCAGCATGACGGGCGCGATCGTGTTCCGCAGCAGCGCGTGCAGCAGCGGATCGCGACTCACGACGGAGTCGGCGCGGCGCGCCTTCGCCGGATCGTCGCCGACCACGTCGCGATAATAGCCGGACATGGGCGGCGCGCTCGTACGCGCGAGCGCGGTGAAGAACTGGCGCGTCGCCGGGGTGATCGTGAGCGGCGTTTCGTACGCCGAGATCTTCGCCATCGCGCGCGAGAGCGCGAAGATCGCGTTGTCCGGCCGCGGCATCGAGGAGTGCGTCGACGTGCCGCGCGCGGTGATCGTGAGCGGCATCTGCGACTTGTCGGCGGTCGAGATGCTCACGTACCGCACGTGGCCGTCGTCCCCCTTCATGATCCAGCCGCCCTCGTTGAGCGCGAACTCGGCGTCGATCAGCGGCCAGTGCTCACGTGCGAGCCAGGCGGTGCCGTACGACCCGCCGCCTTCCTCATCGGCCTCGGACACGAAGATCACGTCGCGCGCGAGCGGCACCTTGCGCTCGGCGAGCAGCATCGCCGCCCGCGCGAACACCGCGATGCCGCCCTTGAAGTCGATCGCGCCGCGTCCGTAGACGTAGCGGTCCTTGATCAGGCCCGCGAACGGATCGACCGACCACTTGTCGCGCTCGACGCCGACGACGTCCGCATGGGCCGCGAGGAGCACGGGGCGCTTGCTGCCGTCGCCCTTGAGCCGAGCGATGACGATCGCCTTGCCCGTGTCGCCGGTCTGGAGGACCGTCACGTCGAATCCCGCGGCCTTGAACCGCGGCGCGAGGAGCTCGGCGACTCCGCGCACGTTGCCGGGCGGGTTGCTGGTGTTCACGCGAATGAGCCGCGCGAGGAGCGCGGCGGTGGAATCGCCGCTGCCCTGCGCGCCCGCGACCGACGCAGCAAGCACGCACGCGATCGTGCACAGCCGGAGAGGGTTGGCCATGGCGCGAGAAGCTGTCGCGCGCCCGCGCTCGCCGCCAGTCGCGTTGAGCGGTCACGTTTGGGCAGGAGCCGTCGGGGCGCACGGAGCGTGGTCGCGCACGCGCGCCGGGGGACGATCCGCCGCGCCGGTGGCCGGCCCCGGCGGCAGCAAGTGCGGGGCGGCGTTCGGAGGCGAGCGGATGGCAGTACTGACACGATCAGTGTCAGTACTGCCACGTCGCCGGAGAATGCCGCCCCGCCGCGCGACACGATCCGTCCGCGACGATCCGTACGCGACACGATCCATGCGCGGCGCGAGGCCCGCGCGCCGCTACGTCGTCCGCTTGCGCCGCTTCTGGGCCGCGACCGCGATGGCCTTGTCCGCCCATTCGCGCAGCGCCTCCAGATCCTCGAGCACGTCCTCGGGCAGCTGATAGTACGACATCACCTCGCCGTGCTCGCCGAACGGTCGAAACGGACCCATGCCGCGCGCCTCGTAGTCGCCGCGATTGCCGTCGCCGACCTTGAAGTAGACGCTGTCGCTCGAGATCAGCGCGAAGAAGTGCTCATCGGCGTAGATGCCGACTCCGCCGAACATCGCGCGCGAGCGGAGGCCGGGAACCACCCGGCCGAGCTGCTCGAGCACGAAGCTGCGATACGACGGCGTGACTGCCATGCCTGCATCCTATCGCGGAATGTCGCGGTAGCTCGGGTACCCGGGGATCGACGTCGCCGACATCACGGCGCGCACCATGGCGTCGGACACGACCTCGGCGGCCAGCGAGCCGATGCCCACCAGACTCGCGTTCACGGTCGCCGTGCCCGTGCTCATCGCGAACAGCGTGTCGCCGTCGTACGATGTGTGCGACGGATCGATCGCGCGCGCCATGCCGTCGTGCCCCATCTGCGCGATCTTCGTCATCTGCGTCTTGTCGAACTTCGCGTTGGTGGCGATGACGCCGATCGTCGTGTTCTGTCCGAGCCCGGCGGGGCCGACGCCGACGCCCTTCCGGAGCTGCGCGACCTGATTCAGAAAACTCTTGCCGTCCGGGGTCCGCGCGCCGGCGACGATCTCGCCCGTGCGGTGGTCGTACACGTCGCCCACGCCGTTCACGGCGACGATCGCCGCGACGACGAGCCCGTTCGCCAGTCTGATGCTCGACGTGCCGATGCCGCTCTTCATCGGATGATTGCCGAGCAGCTTGCCGACCGTCGCGCCCGCGCCGGCGCCCACGTTCCCTTCGGCGACCGCGCCGGCCTTCGCGTTCACGCAGGCCTGATATCCAGACTCCGCCGTCGGACGGATCTTCCCGTCGCCGACGGTGAGGTCGAACAGCACGGCCGCCGGCACGATCGGCACCTTGCCGCCCGCCGTCGGAAATCCGAACCCGTGTTCGTCGAGGTAGCGCATCACGCCGGACGCCGCGTCGAGCCCGAACGCGCTGCCGCCGGTGAGCACGACGGCGTTCACCGTGTCGACGAGATTCGTCGGTCGCAGCAGGTCCGTCTCGCGGGTGCCGGGCGCGGAGCCGCGCACGTCGACGCCCGCCACGGCGCCGCGCTCGTACAGGATCACGGTGCAGCCGGTCGGGCGCCGCGTGTCGGTATAGTGCCCGACGCGAATCCCCTCGACATCGGTGATCGATCCGCCGCCCGGCATCTGCATCGCGCTCGTCTCCGCCTCCGCCCAGCGCGGCCCGGCGAACGACGCCGCCGCGAGCGCACCGACAAAGTCTCGTCTCTTCATGGAAGAAGCATAATGATGAATCCGGTAAGCGTGCCCCAGACTCCCGACTTGGTGAACGCCGTCACGGCGACGGAGACCACGATGGAGAATATCGCGCGGCGCATGGTGGCGCGACGCGAATACAGGCCGACGATGAGCGGCGCGCCCAGTGCCGCCGCCATCAACGTATAGAACACCGTGAGCGCCGTAATGATCGATCCGAGCGCGATCGCCAGCAGCACGGCGACGACCGCGCCGGCGAACGCCGCCACGCGCCCCACGAGCAGCACGTCGCGGTCGGTCGCCTGCGGCTTGAGGAAACGCTTGAAGAGATCGACGCTCAGCGAGCTGGAAAGCATGAACAGCGCGGCGTCGCTCGCGCTGAGCTCCGCCGAGAAGATCGCCGCGAGCGTGAGGAGCCCGAGCCACGTCGGCATGAGCGTCGTCATCACGGTCGGCAGCGCGGCCTCCTGGTCCGCCATCGCGGGAAAGCGCGCGTGCGCCACCATCCCCAGAATCGCCGGCGCGAAGGCGTAGACGAGCAGGCCCGCGGCATTCCACGACACGCCGACGCGCACCGTGCGCGCGTCCTTCGCTCCATACAGTTTCTGTATCAAGCCGGGCGAGATGATGAACGACGGGACGAGAATCGCGATGTAGCCGACGATCTGGCTCGGCGTGAACGGCGTCGTCTCGTGGGCGGCGGCCTGCAGCCCCGACCAGCCGCCGATCGCCGCGATGCCGAACGGCACCGCGAGCGCGAAGCCGGTGAGCTTCACCGTCATCTGGATCATGTTGACCCAGGCCGACGAGTAGAGGCCGCCCGCAATGAAGTACGTCGACACGATCGCGCCGCCGATCGCGCACCCCGCCCACGTCGGCACGTTCGCAACCACCGTGAGAATCTTCGAGATGGCGATGAGCTGGCCGGCGAGAATCATCAGCGTCCCGGCCCACAGCAGCACCGCGATCAGGCCGCGCACCGACCGTCCGTAGCGGTCGTCGAGAAAGTCGCCGACCGTGCGCCAGCCCTTCTCCGCGGCGAGCGTCCAGATCTTGGGCCCGACGGTCTGCGCGAGGATGATCGACCCGATCCCCGCGCAGCCGACCCACCACCACGCCGTCCAACCGTGCACGTAGCCGAGTCCGGTCGCACCCACCGTCGACCCCGCGCCGATGTTCGCCGCGAGAAACGTGGAGGCGAGGAGCCCCGGTCCGAGCGAGCGGCCGGCGACGAGAAAGTCGTCGGCGTGCTTCACCCGGCGCGCCACCACGAACCCGACGGCGATGAACGCCGCCGTGTAGAGGATGAGGACGACGAGCGCGAGATTGAACGACACGCTGGAGATCGTGGGCGGGCCCGGGCCGAGGTTGCCTCGCAGCATAGCGGAACGGCCCGGCAGACGCCAACATATGCGGCAGACGATCCCCGCCTGGAGAACGGCTAGCCCATGCAACGTCGCGAAGCACTCCGCGCCATCGGCGCCACCACGGCCCTCGCGCTCTTTCCCCACGACGCCATCGCCGCCTGGAAGCGCGTCGCCTCCGGGCGGCGGCCGGCGAACGGCCTCACCGACGCGCAGCTCGCCAAGATCGCGACGCTCGCCGATACGATCCTCCCGCGCACCGACTCGCCGAGTGCGACCGACGTGCGCGTGCCGGAATTCGTGAACGTCATCGTGAGCGAGAACTACACCGACGCCGAACGCGACGCGTTTTCGGCGGGGCTCGACCAGCTGGACCCCGCCGCGATCGCCGACCTGGAAGCGGCGACCGATCGCCGCGCCGAGCCGCAGCACACGTACTGGCGCCTCAAGGGCCTGATCGTGCACGGCTATTTCACGAGCGAACCGGTATGGAAGAACGTGCTGAAGGTGGAGATCATGCCGGGCAAGTTCGAGGGCGGCGCGCCGCTGCAGCGCGCCGCGCGCGGAGGGCACGACCAATGAGCGCGCGCCATCACTACGACGCGATCGTCGTCGGCTCGGGGATCAGCGGCGGCTGGGCGGCCAAGGAGCTCACCGAGCGGGGACTGCGCACGCTGGTGCTCGAGGCGGGGGGCCCGGTCGACCCCGCGCACGATTTCGTGGAGCACGTGCAACCCTGGGAGATGCCCTTCCGCGGCCTCGGCGACCGCAAGGCGCTCGAGCGCGACTACCCGGTGCAGCGCGGCTGCTACGCCTGCGACGAGATGGGGTCGAAGTTCTTCGTCAAGGATTTAGAGAATCCATATACCAATCCTGACGACGCGCCGTTCAAGTGGTTCCGCGGACGGCAGGTGGGCGGCCGCTCGATCACGTGGGGTCGGCAGGTGTACCGCTGGAGCGACCTCGATTTCACGGCCAACGCCAAGGACGGCCACGGCAACGACTGGCCGATCCGCTATGCGGACATCGCGCCGTGGTACAGCTACGTCGAGAAGTTCATCGGCATCACTGGCGCGCACGAAGGGCTCTCGCAGCTCCCCGACGGCGAGTTCCTCCCGGCGATGCCGATGACCGTGGTCGAGGAAGCGGCGCGTCCCAGGATCATGCAGGCGTTCAACGGCGAGCGCGTGATGACGATCGGCCGCGCGGCGATCCTCACGCAGCCGCACAACGGCCGCCTCCCCTGCCACTACTGCGGCCCGTGCGAGCGCGGCTGCATCACGGCATCGTACTTCAACAGCCTGGGCTCGACGCTCCCCGCCGCGCGCAGGACGGGGCGCCTGACGCTGCGGCCGCACAGCGTCGTCGCCGAAGTGCTGTACGACGCGAAGACGAGCCGCGCCCGCGGCGTGCGCGTGATCGACGCGCAGACGATGCAGAACATCGAGTACACCGCGCGTGTCGTCTTCCTCTGCGCCTCGGCGATCGAGTCGGTGCGGCTGCTCCTCAACTCAGCGAGCGCACGCTGGCCCGACGGCCTCGCGAACTCGAGCGGCGTGCTCGGGAAGTACGTGATGGACCACCACTACGGCTCGGGCGCGTCGGGGACGATGCCCGGCTTCCTCGACAAGCGCACGACCGGCCATCGGCCGAACGGGATCTACATCGCCCGCTTCCGGAACGTGCACAGCGCCCATCCCGATTTCCTGCGCGGCTACGGCATGCAGGGCGGCTCGGGGCGCGACGGCTGGGGCCGCGGCGGCAGCATGCCCGGCTACGGCGCCGACTTCAAGCAATCGCTGATCGACGACCTCGGCCCGTGGTCGCTCTCGGCGGCCGGCTGGGGCGAGACGCTGCCCAACGAGAACAACCGCGTGACGCTGGATCCGGACGTCAAGGACAAGTGGGGCATTCCCGCCGCGCGAATCGAGGTGCGCTGGCGCGAGAACGAGCACGCGATGGACAAGGACATGCAGACCGCGATGGCCGAGATGCTCGACGCGGCGGGCTGCACGAACATTCACACGTACGCCTCGAACAATCCGCCGGGCCACTGCATCCACGAGATGGGCGGTGCGCGCATGAGCAAGACGCCGGACGAGGGTGTGCTGAATCGCTGGAATCAGTCGTGGGACGTGAAGAACCTGTTCATCACCGACGGCTCGTGCATGGCGAGCAACGGCTGTCAGAATCCGAGCATCACGTACATGGCGCTCACGGCGCGCGCGGCGGCGCACGCGGTGAAGCTGATCGGGAATCGGGAGCTATGAATCGGCGCACGGCGGTCAAATCGCTCGGCGCACTCGCGGCGACGGCGCGCCTCCCCAAGCTGGACACCGCCCCGCGCGCGCGCGCGGGGCGGATCAAGCAGTCCGTCTCGCGCTGGTGCTACGGCAACATGTCGCTCGACGCGCTCTGCCAGACGGCGAAGCGCATCGGGTACAGCTCCGTGGAACTGCTGAGCGAGAACGAGTGGGAGGTTCCGAAGAAGTATGGCCTGCAGTGCGCGATGGCGAACGGATTCGGCGAGATTCCCGTCGGGTTCAACCGGCTGGAGAATCACGACAAGCTGGTCGCCGACGCGACCCGCATGCTCCCGCTCGTCGCCGCGGCGGGCGTTCCGAACATCGTCGTGTTCAGCGGGAACCGCGCCGGGCTGTCGGATGCCGACGGCATCGCCAACTGCATCACGGGACTCAAGCGCGTCGCGCCGATCGCCGAGCAGCACGGGGTGACGCTGTGCCTGGAGATGCTCAACAGCAAGGTGGACCACAAGGACTACCAGGCGGACCACACGGCGTACGGCGTGCAGGTCGTGCAGGGGGTCAACTCGCCGCGCATGAAACTGTTATATGACATCTATCATATGCAGATCATGGAAGGCGACGTGATCCGCACCATCCGCCAGAACGTCCAGCACATCGCGCACTTCCACACTGGCGGCGTCCCGGGCCGCGCCGAGATCGACGGCACCCAGGAGCTCAACTACCGCGCGATCATGCAGGCGATCGCCGATCTCGGGTACACGGGGTTCGTGGGCCAGGAGTTCGTACCGCGGCACGATCCGGTCGAGGGGATGAAGCAGGCGTTCGCGATCTGCGACGTGTAGGCTGCGCCGAATACGGTTGGATGGTATGAGGGACGCGGACTGGGCGGACCTGCGGCTGCGGACGAGGTGCGGACTGGCTCCGCTTCACGGAGGCCTCCGCGCGCAACGAGCCCGGACGATTGTCTTGGGTACGGCCTCGGGATGTCACTGTGGGGCATCCCGAGCGGCAGTTCCCAAGAGGCTCCCGACTCGTGGCAAGCGGGAGCGTCGATTCAAAGCAGTCGTCCGCGCCTCGTCCGCAGCCGCAGGCCCGCCTAGTCCGCGTCCCAATGCAATCCAAGCGCATTCGGCGCGCAATCAACCAGAGCCGGGACGTGATATGGTGAGCACCACCACGCGATCCGGCTGTTCTTCCCCAGCGGCTGGTAACGTGAGCGTCACGCCGGCGCTCGATTGCGTGTACACCACGGGCTTCCGCGTGTCGAGCATGGCCGCGGACCGTACCGCGGCGCCGATCGGCGGCAGCGCGAGCTCGGGATCGCGCCAGGCGAGCACGTGCACGAACACGGTGTCACCACGCTGGGTCGTCGCGCCCCACGGCCGCGGCGCGATCGGGCCGCCGCGCGTGCCGTAGATCGACGGTCCGTACACGCCGAGCCACGCGCCGAGGGCCCGCAGCCGCTCGACGGCTTCCGGCTGGATCGTGCCATCCGGCCGCGGTCCGATGTTGAGCAGCAGGTTCGCGTCGTTCCCCGCCGCGCGCACGAGGTAGCCGATCAGCTCGCGCACCGACTTGAACTGGTGGTCCGTGATGTTGAATCCCCACGACTGATTCATCGTGAGCGAGGTCTCGAGCGGCAGCGCGCCGATCTCGCGCGTGTTGAATCCCGCCGTGTTCGCGCCCGGCAGATCCTGCTCGAACGTCTGCACGTCTTCACCGGGCTTCGGCGCGAGATGGTGATTTGGCACGATCAGCGCGGCCGGCTGCAATCGGTGGATCAGCGCGTACGTCGCGGGGAGCTGCCAATCGGCGTCGGGCTTGTCCCACATGCCGTCGAACCAGATCCCGCCGATCGGGCCGTAGTTGGTCAGAAGCTCCGTGAGCTGCCGATCCATGAACGCGAGGTAGCGATTCCAGTCACCGCCTTCGGGCCGGCCGGTCTTGAGCCCCGTTCGCCCGCGCGGCCAGTAATCCGGATTGTGCCAGTCGAGCTGCGAGTAGTAGAAGAAGAGCTGGATGCCCTGCCGATGGCACTCGTCGGCGAGCTCCTTCAGCGGGTCGCGCTTGAACGGCGTCCAGTCGACGATGTTGTACGGCGTCGCGGCGGTCTTGAACATCGAGAAGCCGTCGTGATGCCGCGAGGTGATCGTGACGTACTTCACGCCCGCCTGCTTGGCGAGCGACACCCATGCGTGCGCGTCGAACTTCTGCGGATCGAACGTCGACGCGAGCCATTCGTACGTCGGGACCGGTATGCCGCGGTTCTCCATCACCCACTCGCCCTGGCCGAGCAGGCTGTACACGCCCCAGTGGATGAACATTCCGAACTTCGCGTCGCGGAACCACTGGCGCGCGGCGAGCCGCGCGGCGGGAACGGAATCGCTCTGCGCGGCCACGGCATGTGTGCACAACGCCGCGATCACCGCGGCGCGTGCGACGAGCCCGAGGCGCACCGAATGCGCGCGCACTTACCGGTACACTCCGTACTTCCCGCCCAGCCAGTTCACGGTGTCCGCCGCGCTCGCCGGTCCGATCGTGCCTTCCACGGATTTCATCAGCGCCGCGGGATCGTACGTCTTCCCGGCCTTGATCACGATCCGCGCGTTGCGCACGGCCTTGATGTCCTTCGTCGGATCGCCGCGCACGATCACGGCGTCCGCCCACTTCCCCGCCTCGATCGAGCCGAGCCGGTCGCCCAGTCCCATCGCGTGCGCCGCATTGATGGTCGCGAAACGGAGCGCCGCGTACGGCGGTATGCCGGAGAGCACGAACGACAGCAGCTCGCGGTGCACGGAAAACGGCGTGAAATACTCGCCCCAGCTCGGGTGATCGGTGCCCAGCGTGATGAGGTCGGCGCCGCCCGCATCGTAGAACGCCTTCACCTCCTTGCGCTTCACCCAGTAGATGTTCTCGAACTGCTGCAGCACCGGGCGCGGCGGCCGCGCGTCGACGATCTGCCGCATGTACGGCGTGAGGAAGCGCTTCTCGTCGGTGAAGTAGGTGAACACCGCGAGGTCGCGCTTGCCGTAATAGCCGTACGCGCTCAGCGTGGCGTCGTAGTACACGTGCTGCTTGATGTAGAGATCAAAGATGCGCGTGTACTCCGGCGTGTCGAAGCGCGTCATCTTCTCGAGCGACGCGTAGGCGCTCTTGTCGGCGGGAAACGCGTCGCCGCCCATGAAGTGCTCGATGCGGTCGATTCCCATCAACAGCGCGTCGCGCGGATTCACCGATCCGCGGAATCCGGAGTCGAGGTGGCCAGTCACCGTGAGCCCGTGCTGGTGCGCCCGTCGGATCAGCTCGCGGAGCTGATCCGGGCCGATTCCCTTCGCCTTGAATCCCCGCACCCCCAGTTCCGCCCAGTGATCCACCTCGGCGTCGATCGAGTCGGCCGACATGTCGCGCTTCCAGCCGGGGCGCGCGGTGCCGAAGTACGGGCCCGAGTTGAGCAGCCGCGGCCCAGGTTCCAGGCCTCGATCGATGCGGATGCGCAGCGCGCGCATCGAGTCAGGCTGCATCTCGCCCGCCGGGAACGTGCTCGTGACGCCGTTCGCGAGAAAGAGCGACGGGTACGCTTTCGTCTCGTCGACGCGACCCTTGTTGAACAGGTCCATCGCGTAGTGCGCGTGCAGATCGAACAGACCGGGGATGATCGTCTCGTTCTCGGCGACGCGGATCGTGTCGGCGCCGGGCTGAACGATCGAGAGATCGCCGCCCACGCGCAGGAACTTGCCCGCGCGGATCAGGATCCCGGGATTGTGAACGCGCGCGGTGCCGGTCGAGGTGAACAGCCATCCGCCGACGAGGACGAGGTCATGGTCCTGAGCGCGCGCGGCGGGCGCCGCGACCGCGAGGGTCACGCACCCGGCGAGCAGAAATCGGATCGGTCTCAGCATAGGACCACGAAGCTGGACCACACGCGCGCCGCGCGCCAGAGCGGCTATGTCAGAGCGACTCCGGCGCACCCCACCGCGGGCCACACGCGATCCAGATTCGTCGTCATCGGGCGCTCGACTCGTACGACGCGCGTGAGATGCCAAACACCAGGTGCTCCAGATCATGGAAGGCCGTCCTGCCGCGCACCGTCATGCCCAGCCGCCGCGCGACGGCCTGCGACGGCAGGTTGACCGGCCGGATGAGCGAGATCACCTCGTCGTAGCACATCAGGTCGAAGGCGTACGCACGCACGGCGATCGCCGCTTCCGTCGCGAGCCCGCGCTTCCAGAAGGGACGGTGCAGGAGATATCCGATCTCCGGATAGCGCGGCGCCGGAAACCCTTCCACGGTCTGCATCAACAATCCCACCTGCCCGACGAGCGCCCCGGAGCTCAGCTCCTCGACGATCCACAGCCCGTGCCCATCTGCCGCGTACCGCGCACGCTGCCGCTGGATCCAGGCCGCCGCGTCCACGCGCGTGAAGAGCTTGGGGTAGAACCGCATCACATCGGCGTTCGACATCATCTCGGCGATCAAGCCGAGGTCCGTCGGCTCGATCTCGCGAAAGCGCAGCCGCGGTGTCGATGCGGGCACGACGCGCGTCATGTCGACTCCGCGCCGAGGCGCGCCGCTTTGAGTGTCAGGTAATCGCGCTCGGGAACGTTCGCCGTGCGCTCGGCCGCGGCGCGGAGATGCGCAGCGGCGCGCGCTCGATCGCCAAGGCGCTCGTAGAGATGGCCGCGCACGACGTCCATGCGGTAGTGGCCAGCGATGCGCGCATCATCGTCGAGTGCCGCGAGGGCGGCGAGCCCCGCCTCCGGCCCGTGTACCATCGCGTGCGCCACGGCGCGGTTCAGGGCCACGACGGGGTTCTCGACCATTCGGAGCAGAAGATCGTAGAGGCCGAGAATCTCGCGCCACTCCGTGTCGTCGGCGCGAGGCGCACGGTCGTGCGCCGCCGCGATCGCCGCCTGCACGAGATAGGGCCCGACCGTCCCGCGCGCGAACGTGTCGGCGACGAGCGAACTGCCTTCCTCGATCATCGCCCGATCCCACCGCGAGCGGTCCTGCTCGTCGAGCGGGATCAGCTCGCCCGCCGAGCCGGTGCGCGCCGCGCGGCGGGCGTCGGTGAGCAGCATCAGCGCGAGCAGCCCGAGCACCTCGGGATCGTCGGGCAGCAGCCGCCGGAGCAGCCGCGCCAGGCGGATGGCCTCGCCGGAGAGATCCGCGCGAACCGCGGCCGTGCCGGCGCTCGTACTATAACCCTCATTAAAGATCAAGTATAACACGTGCAGTGCGCTGTCCAGCCGCGCGTCGCGCTCGCCCGGGTCGGGCAGCGCGAACGGGACGCCGGAGGACGCGATCGTTCCCTTGGCGCGGCTGATCCGCTGCGCCATGGTCGCCTCGGGCACGAGGAACGCCGCCGCGATCTCGGCCGTCGAGAGGCCGCCCACCGCGCGCAGCGTGAGGGCGATCGCCGACGCCGGCGTGAGCGCGGGGTGGCAGCACATGAACAACAGCGCGAGCGTGTCGTCCCCGTCGACGATGATGTCGTCGTCCGGGGACGGCACGAAGGCCCATTCGGCCCAGAGCTCGCCGCCCGCGGTCGTCTCGCGCTCGCGCCTCGCGATCTCGCTGCGCAGGTGATCGGTGATGCGCCTGAGTGCGACGTGATAGAGCCAGCCGCGGGGATTGGCCGGCACGCCGCGCTCGGGCCACTGGCTCGCCGCCGCGATGAGCGCCTCCTGCACGGCGTCCTCGGCGGCGGCAAAGTCGCCGTGCTTCCGCGCGACCGCGCCGAGCACCTGCGGCGTCAGCTCGCGCAGCAGGTGCTCGATGTCGATCGGCGTGCTCACCCCTCCGCCGGCGCGGGTGCTTGCATCACCTGGCGCACTTCGATCGGCATGTTGAGCGGCGCGCCGCCCGGGCCCGGAGCCGCCGACGCGGCGGCGGCGATCTCGTACGCGCGTTCGGGGCGGTCGACGTCCACGATCCAGTAGCCCACGAGGAACTCCTTCGACTCGGCGAACGGGCCGTCGGTGACCACGGGCGCGGCATTCTTGCCCGCGCGCACGACCCGCGCCTCGCCCGGCGCGGCAAGTCCTTCCGCGCCGGCCAGCTCGCCGGCGGCCGTGAGATCGCGGTTCAGGCGCTGCATGAACGCGATGTGCGCCTTGAAGTCGTCCGGCGACCACTGGTTGATCTTGTACTCACCCGTGCCGCGGGGCGCGTGCATCATCAGCATGAACTTCATGTTCCATCTCCTCGTGTCGTGGCGCCTGAATTGACGCCTGCATGGAGAAGTCGGAGCCGCGGACGGGTTCTCGACATCCATTTGGAACGCGCAAGATGGGAATCGCGCCGGGAGCGCGCCAGCGGCCGGCCGGAGCGGGGCCGCCGGTCAGTCCTTCGCGGACACAGCGCTCCAAGCTCGAGATGCTCGCCGTCCACTCGGGCCATCGCTCCAGGTCGCGCCAGACCGACCACACGACGTCGGGCGGCGCATCGACGTCGACGCTCACGCTGAGGCGCATGGACGGAGTATACCGAAACCTGCCAGCGCGGGGGCCGGACCGTCAGTGTCGTTTGAAGTACTGCACCTCGCGCTCGTGCTTCTCCGCGGCCGCCTTCGAGCTGAACGTGCCGAGGTTGCGGCGTTTTCCGGTCTTGGGGTTCTTCTTGCGCGAGTAGAGCCGATAGCGGCCGTCTTTCAGCTTGCGAATCATGGCGTCCTCCGGGCCGCCTGGCACAGCGGCGGCATCGCAGACGTGGGGGCGCAAGGCTCGCGCCATTCGGCGCATCGAGGCCGGGCACGGCTCCGCGTTCGAACCGCGCCGATCAGCCGCGAAGCTCTCGGGCTACCTCCGAGAGATCATCGTTCAACTGATGGTTGCGTCCCGCCAATCGCCGCACCCGCGCGTGCGGGATGGCTCGCGCGTAGAGCTCCACGTGCGCAACGGGAACGACGTCGTCGTCCTCACCGTGATACATGAACACTGGAACACCCGTGGGGAGCCGCTCGGCCAGATCCGCCGGTGGGTGGAGCTCCTCGCTCGGCCACCCGTTGTCGCCGATGAACGGAGCGGCGATCAGCACGATCGCGCCCAACCCGCGCAATGCCGGCCGTTCCGCGAGCACCTGGATCAACACCGTTCCTCCGACGGAATGTCCCACCACGATTGCGCCGTCGGCGAGCGCGGCGAGCTCGCGCGCCAGCGCGGGTCGCCAGGTCGCGAACCGCGGATCGGCCTCGTTCGGCATTCGGGGATATCGGATCTCGTAATCGGGCCCGAGCTCATGCCGCAGGCTCTCGACGAGCCGGAGATCCCACTCGTCGTGGGCGCCGCTGCCGCCGCCCTGGACGAACAAGACTTCTCTCATTGCGCGACACCGGAGCGGATTGCGCGCGGCGCGCCTCTCGCGACCAAGGGGGCTTCCCCGGGTTACCGACAGAACCCGCCGAGGCCGATACGCGCAATCACGCACATCGTGTCCGGTTGCGAATCGGTGGCGACGGTGCCGGGTGGCACCGTGTGCCGCCAGAGCGCGTACAGCACGCAGACGGCGCCGCAGACGACGAGAATCGCCATTCGTGTGGTGACCGGACGTTCGAACCAGCGACGCGTGACCGGGAGAACGATGCTAGTCATGGGAAGAGTTGGTCGATTGTACGAACTGCCCAGCCGTTGCACCCGGGTATCCTGCAGTTCAGAGCACTCCAATGCAAGTATTCACACCCGCGCGAACGCGCCACGGCGGCCGCTTCCCGCTCCCCCCACGCAAACGAGGCCCGCGCTCTCGCGCGGGCCTCGTCGCTCCTGCTCACATCTGGAAACGGAGCGCCCTTACGGCACCACCGGCACGGGCTGATTCGGCGCGTAGATCCCGTTGAACAGGAACTTGAACGTCCCGTGCGGCTCACCGCGGAACGTGATCTCCGGCCCGAAGAGATAGACCTTCCCCTTGCCGTAATTGGCCTCGACCACCGCCGCGCCACCCTGGAGATAGTTCTGTCCCCAGGCCCAGCCGCTGCGGAGCGGCGTCGCGTTGTCGAACCACGCCACGGCCTTGGTGCCCTTGAGCGCCGCATCCGGCTCGAGGCGGAACACGGGGCTGTTGTCGAAGAACACGTCGGTCTTCGAGGCGAATCCATTCGCCACCGGATCGGCGCTGTCGACCGCGACCTGGAGGATGGAGCCCGGGACGTAGTACTCCTCGCCCGTGAGCGGACGGTCCGGCTGTCCCGGCGAGCGCACGACGAGATGGTTCTCGATCGGCAGGCCGAGCTCGTACCCGAGCGACGTCGACCGGCCGACGGTGATGACCGTGCCGCCGTCCTCGAGGAACTTCTTGATCTGCGGCAGCGTGTTCTCCTCGGTCAGGCTGCCGAGCATGTTCTGATACTGCGCTGGCACGTCCTGCGCGCGCGCACCGCGACCGCCGCCGCGGCCGCCGAAGCCGCCGGCGTTCCCGATCGGCAGATCCGACGGGAAGATGATCACGTCGTACTTGCTGCGCAGGTTGCCGGCGTCGAGCTCCTTGGGATACACGACGTGATAAGGAATCTCGAATTGCTCGAACTCGTATCGCGTCCAGCCCGACGGCATCGAGCCACCGTAGCGGTCGACGAGGGCGATGCGCTTCTCGGTCAGCTTCTGCGCGTCCGCGCCGGGCTTATCGCTTGTCCCCACGAAGCTGACGCCCAGCTCCTGCGCCGCCTTCTGCACCACGGCCGCCGAGCCGCCGCCGATGTAGAACGTCCCTGCCGGGTACGTCTTGCCGCCCGCGGTGATCGGCGACTTGAGCCAGTAGGCGTCGCCGCCCGCCTTGAGCACGCGGTTGATCACCGTGAATGCGTCGTTGTAGTCGTGCGACAGCAGGTAGCCCGCCGCACCGGACGCATTCGCGATCGTCCCCGCCACCGGCTTGGCCAATCCTTCGATGCGCTTCGTCGGTGCGTCGAACGGCTCGAGGTACCGGTCGAACTGCACGCCCATCTGGTAGGCGAGCGTCCAGCCCGCGTTGTCGTACGGCCGCTTGGGCGGGCCGCCCGGATACGCGAAGTCGTTCGGGTGGTCCTGCGGCTCCATCATGTCCATCATCTGCGCGCGCGCGGCCTGCGCCATCTTGATCACGTACGAGCCCGCGCCGTAGTGCTTGCCGTTCACGCTGAACGGCGCCGTCGCCTGATCGACGTACACGCCGACGTTGCGCAGCGCGTTCACGAACTTGGTCGCCGTCGGGAAGTCCGGCTGGTCGATCGGGATCACGTACTCGCGCGGATCGCGCATGTCCTTGGCGTGGAGCACGTCGTTGTAGGCGTGCATCTGCGCCTCGACGCTGCCGCGCGCGCCGCCGAACGGCGTCACCGCCGCGGCCACGCCGCCCGCCGCCGCATTCGCCGCCGGCGCGTTGCCACGGCCGCCGCGTCCCCCGCGGCCGGCGGGCGCACCCGCCTGCATCGTGCTCGCGTCCAGCGCCGCTTCCGCCGCCGCGATGCGCTTGCCGGTCACGGTCCAGTGGTCCTCGCTCCCCGCCTGGATCGCGTGCTTGGCCATCAAGTATTTGTTGTAGAGCAAAGTCTCACGATAGCGGCTCGCGAGATCGAAGATCGCGTAGTTCGCCGAGACCGAGTAGTCGATCGACTGGCGGAAGTGCCAGATGCCCGGGGGCACCGGCGCCGGCAGGTCGCCGTGCGGAAGCTGCTGCGCGGGGATGAATGGAATCCGCTCCGGGGTCGGGTTGCCGATCGTCTCCGTGAGGATGCCGATGATCCCCTGGAAGTAGCCGATCGTGCGCAGGCCGCCGTTCCACCAGGTCGAGTAGCTCGAGCCCGAGCGCATCGTGAAGCCCGGCTTGTTCTCCTCGAGCAGCCGCTGATGGATCGCCGCGCCCACCTGGTCGAGCCCGATCACGATCATCGGGTCGAAGTTGTAGTTGAACGGATCGCGGAACGGCGGCGAGAACATCACCGTGCCGGCGGGGCCGGTCTGGTGATGGTTGTACATGATGACGGGGTGCCACTCCCAGAACATGAAGTGGTTGATGTTCTTGGTCTCCGCGAGGTTCGACATGAACGAATCGCGGTTGTCGTCGTGGCCGGCGTACTTGTTGTAGAGGAACGGAATGTTCTCGTTCCGCTTGAGCGTGTCCGACTCCTGCATGTACCAGTTGGCGACGAGCTGCATGCCGTCCGGATTGGCGTGCACGGCGAGAATGATGTCGTCGTGCAGGATCCGCTTCGTCTCGTCGTCGTTGCGCGACACGAGCTGGTAGGTGGTCTCGATGAGCTGGTTCGCGCCGAGGACTTCCGTCGCGTGCAGGCCGCCGTCGAACCAGACGACCGCCTTCCCTTCCTTCGCCAGCGCGTGCGCCTGCG
This sequence comes from Gemmatimonadaceae bacterium, assembly GCA_035547615.1. Taxonomy (GTDB): domain Bacteria; phylum Gemmatimonadota; class Gemmatimonadetes; order Gemmatimonadales; family Gemmatimonadaceae; genus JAQBQB01. Next base: position 33,719 of record DASZUN010000034.1, read on the forward strand.
CGTCGGTCAGCCCCTCGCCCTTGGCGAGGCGCATCGAGATGTCCTTGTAGTGCTGCAGGAGCTTGAAGTTTTCCGGCGCCGTGATGATCGCGGCGAGCTGCGTCCGGCCTTCGCTCGTCTTGCCCATCTCGACGACCTGCATGCGATCCGACTCGGCGTCGATCTTGTGCCAGTACTGCACGAACTGGTCGTAGTTCGGGAGCCAGTAGTCGTCGCCGATGTTATGGCCGAAGAACTCCTTCGGCGTCGTGACGTGTCCCTGGGCGCTGACCGTAGCGGCCGTCGCGGCGAACGCGATCGGCAGGACGGCGAGACGCCAGGTGCGGAGAGCCCGCATGGACATCCAAAACCTCCGGTGAGGTGGGAAGCATCAGCGTGGGCCAGACGGCAGCGCCACGCGCTCGAGCGGCTTGGGGCCGG
>DASZUN010000035.1:0-19111 GCA_035547615.1 Gemmatimonadaceae bacterium
TCCCGCGTGGCGGGCGTGTGACGCCCGCCAGCCACGCGGTTCCGGCGGTCTACTCGTCCGCCATGAAGGGATACTTGTAATCGAGCGGCGGCGAGAACGTCTCCTTCACCGCCCGCGCGCTGGTCCAGCGCACGAGGTTGAGCTTGGAGCCGGCCTTGTCGTTCGTGCCCGAGCCGCGTGCGCCGCCGAACGGCTGCTGCCCGACCACCGCGCCGGTCGGCTTGTCGTTCACGTAGAAGTTGCCGGCCGCGTTGCGCAGCGCCATCGCCGCTTCGCGCACGGCGGAGCGATCGTTGGCGAACACCGCGCCCGTGAGCGCGTACGGCGACGTGGTGTCGATGATCTTCAGCGTCTCGTCCCACTGCGCGTCGTCGTAGACGTACGCCGTGACGACGGGTCCGAAGATCTCCTCGCACAGGAGCCGATAGCCCGGCTCGCGGGACTCGACGAGCGTCGGCTTGATGAAGTAGCCTTCCTCGCCCTTGGCCACGCCGCCGGATACGATCGTCGCGTTCTTGCGCGCGTCCTCGACGTACTCGCTGATCTTCTTGAACGCCTTCTCGTCGATCACGGCGCTCAGGAAGTTGCGGAAGTCGGCGGGATCGCCCATGCGCATGTCGTCCATCATCCCGACGATGCGGTCGCGCACATCGGGCCAGATCGAGCGCGGGATGTACACGCGGCTCGCCGCCGAGCACTTCTGCCCCTGGTACTCGAAGCCGCCGCGCGCGATCGCCACCGCGAGCGCCTGCGGATCGGCCGAGGCGTGCGCGAGGATGAAGTCCTTGCCGCCCGTCTCGCCGACGATGCGTGGATACGTGGCGTACTGCGACATGTTCGCGCCGATCGTCTTCCACATGCTGTTGAAGACGCCCGTGCTCCCCGTGAAGTGCACGCCCGCCAGCTCGCGGTGCGAGAGCAGCACGTTCGAGATCTCGGCCGCGTCGCCCGGCACGAGGTTGATCACGCCCGGCGGAAGGCCAGCCGCCTCGAGCAGCCGCATGATGTAGTACGCCGAGAGCATCGCCGTCGAGGCGGGCTTCCAGATCACCGTGTTGCCCATGAGCGCGGGCGCGGTCGGCAGGTTGCCGGCGATCGACGTGAAGTTGAACGGCGTGACCGCGTACACGAACCCTTCGAGCGGCCGGTAGTCGAGCTGGTTCCACATCGTGTTGTTCGACAGCGGCTGCTCGTCGTACAGCTCCTGCGCGTAATGCGGATTGAAGCGCCAGAAGTCGATCAGCTCGCACGCCGAGTCGATCTCCGCCTGGAACACGGTCTTCGACTGGCCGAGCATCGTGGCGGCGTTGAGCGTGGAGCGCCACGTGGTCGCGAGCAGCTCGGCGGCCTTGAGGAACACCGCGGCGCGGTCCTCCCAGGCCCAGTTGCCCCACTCGGCGCGCGCGTCGCGCGACGACTCGATCGCCTGCAGCACGTGGGCCTTGGTGGCCTTGTGCCAGTCGGCGAGCACGTGCTTGTGGTTGTGCGGCATCACGGCGTGGGCCGTGTCGCCGGTGCGGATCTCCTTGCCGCCGATGATGATCGGGATGTCGACGCGCTCGCTCGACATGTCCCTCAGCCGCGCCTTGAGCGCGACGCGTTCCGCGCTGCCGGGCGCGTAGCTCTTGATCGGCTCGTTGACGGGCGGCGGCACGCGGCGCGTGCCGCTGAATCCGGCGAGCGGCGCCGAGCGCGGCGACACGGTGCGCTCGGCCTGTTCGGAAGACGCGGCGCCGCGCTCGGGAGCGGTGCGCGCCGCGGACTTTGCGGTGGTAGCTGGAGCAGCCATTGCCAATTCCTCGAGTGACGTGATGCTGCACGGAAACTAAGGAGTCCCCCACGGGCGCCGGAACACGCGCGCTTTGCCCGCGGGTGCCGCTCGGCTAATCTCCGGGTGATGCGTTCTCTTCCGTTCGTCTTCGCACTGGCGGCGCTCGCGACAGCCTGCGAGAAGTCCGCGATCGTCTGGTCGGATCCCGCCCCGATCGCGCAGGCGCCCGGCGCCACTCGGCTCGTGGTCGACAGCGCCGGGCATGCGCGCTTCGTCGCCGATTCGATCGTGCTGCCCTCCGTGCCCGCCGCCCCCGGGCTGTGCACGGCCTCCGTGCGATCGGCGCGCGGTACGTCACGGCTCTTCGTCGGCTGGTGGAGCGTCCGGCGCGACAGCAGCGCGGTGCTCTACACCGCCGCGTCGACCGATGGGGGCACGACTTGGGGAAATCCGTCGCCGGTCGATACTTCGGACATCAGCACGCGGGGATGCGATCGGCCCCCGCCGTCGCTCGCGACGGTGGGTGACGACGTGTACGTCGCGTATTCCATTCATGCCTCCGACGGCATCTCCGTCTACTTCGCGCATTTCATGGGCAACATGCTGCACTCCCCCGTCGCCGTGATCTACGGCGAGCGTCTCGTGCCGACCGCGCTCGCGGCGGAAGGGATGCGCGTTGCCCTGGCATACGAGGAGCCCAACGGCGCGCGGCAGCGGGTGGACCTCGCGCTCTCGAACACGCAGGGACACATCTTCGAGACGCACACGACGGCGACGCGCGAGGACGACGTGGGAACCGACCCGGCGGTGGCCCTGGCGGGCCGCACCCTGGCCGTCTCGTGGCGGGCGCGAGCCTCGGACGACAGCACGGGCGCGCGCGTGGTGCGCGTCGGCACGATCCAGTGACCGCGATGCTCGCCGACGCGCGGCCGGCGCCGCTCAAGGCGCTCGTCGCCGATGATGATCCGATCGCGCGGCTGCTCCTCGTGGCCGTGCTGGCGGAGCTGGGTCATCACACGGAGGTCGCGAGCAGCGGGCGCGAGGCCTGGGACAAATTTCAGACGCTCCATCCGGACCTCGTGATTCTGGACGCCGAGATGCCGGACATGGACGGGCTCGAGGTGTGCCGGCGGATTCGCGAGCTCGACGAGCGGCGGGAGGCGTTCGTGTTCTGCGTCACGACGCGCGATCATCCCGACGCGGCGGAGCGCGTGCTCGATGCGGGCGCGGACGAGTTCATCGCCAAGCCGACGACGCCGGAAGATCTGCGTGCCCGGCTCATCGTCGCGCGGCGGCGCATCACGCAGGACGCGGCGCGGCGGAACGCCGAAGAGGAGCTCGCGAAGGCGCGGTGGCTCGCCGGCATCGGCGAAGCGACGCTCGCGCTCCAGCACGAGATCAACAATCCGCTCTCGGCGCTGCTCGGCAACGCGGAGCTCATGATCATGGAGCTGGAGGAAAAGGGCGAGCGGAACGAGCTGCTCGACGTGATTCACGAGCAGGCGCTGCGCATCGCCGAGGTCGTTCGCCGCTTGCGACGGCTCAAGAATCCGGAGAGTGTTGACTACGTCGGCGGCTCGCGGATGCTCAACCTCTGGAAGGAAACCGGCACGTGACCCACTACTTCGGCGCGCACACGATCGACAACGGCGGGATCCACATGGCCGCTCGTCGCGCGGGGGCGGCCGGGATGCGGGCGCTGCAGATCTTCACGACGATCCCGAAGTTCTACGGCGACAAGTCGTCGATCAAACCTGAGCGCGTCGAGCGATTCAAGGCGGCGCTCGCCGAGACGCAGATCGATCCGAAGCACGTGGTGGCGCACGCCGCCTACGTCCTGAACACCGCGACACCGGACGAGGAGAAGTCGGCACGCGCGCGGGCGGGGCTCGCGAAGGAGCTCGAGCGCTCGACGGCGCTCGGGATCGGCGCGATCTGCTTTCATCCCGGGGCGGCGACGGACGACAATCGCGAAGCCGCCGCGGAGCGCGTGGCGACGGCGATCGTACACGCGCTCGAGACCGTGCCGCGCGGGCACACGCGCGTGCTCGTCGAGAACACCGCGGGCGCCGGGCGCACGTTTGCCAAGACGGCGGCGGAGGTGGGATCGATTCTCCGCCACGTGCCGAAGGCGCTGCGCCATCGCACGGGGTACGGGCTCGACACCTGCCACCTGTATGCGTCCGGCTACGATCTGCGCGCGAGCGACGACGCGGTGTCGCGCGTGCTCGACGAGTTCGAGCAGGAGACGGGTGAGGCGCCGGGATTCGTGCACCTCAACGACAGCGAGGGTGCGCTGGCGTCGAACAAGGACCGGCATGTGCTGCTCGGGGACGGACAGATCGGCATCGAGCCGTTCCGGCGGTTGATCGCCGACCGGCGGTCGCAGGGCATTCCGCTGATTCTCGAGACGCCGCAGCTCGTGCCCGACGTGGGCGAGGACGATCCCACGCCCGATCCGTACGACGTGCAGATGATGGCGCTGCTCGAGTCGCTGACCAACGCGTGAGCTTCAGCGGGTGCCCTTAACTGAAACTGCCGCCTCGATACTTACGTATTTGGCTAAATACGTAAGTTGAACTCACTCGCTCCATTTCCAGGTGGATTGGCAATGCTACACACTCGCCGGGTCGTCATTGGTCTCATGATCGCCGGCGCTGCCGTCGCCGGCGCGCAGCAGGTTCCCGATCGCGGAGCGCTCGCCATCGTCCGCGGGGCCGATACCATCGTCGTCGATCGGTTCGCCTGGACCGGCGACACGCTCGAGGGCGTCGCGCAGGTGCTCCGGCAGCCGAAGCTCGCCTATCGCGCGGTGCTCGGACCGAACGACGCGGTGCGGTGGATGAGCCTCGGCGTGCTCGCGCCGGATGCGCCGCTCGACGCATCGCCCGCGCAGCGTGCGCGGCTCGTCGTCGACGGCGACACGATCGTCGTGTACACGGCGGCGGGCGTACAGCACATCGCGTCTCACACCGGTGCGATCCCGATGGTCAACAACGCGCTCGCGCTCATGGAGCTGTTCACGCGTCGCGCGCGGGCGTCGGGCGGGGTCGCGAACATTCCCTACTTCGTGAGCGGCGGGCCGAGTGCCGGGAAGACGCTCGACGTGGCGGTGCGCCCGGTGAGCGGCGATTCACTCACGGTGACGATCGCCGGTCAGGTGCAGCGATTCGAGGTGGACGGTGTCGGCCGGATCCTCGGCGGCACGATCCAGGGCACCGGCATGCGGTTCGTGCGGCTCGGTGCGGCGGCGGCCGCGGGACTCGCCGTCGATCTGCGCGACACGGCGCTCGCGCCGAAGACGGACTACTCGGCGCCGCCCGGCGCGCCGTACTCCGCGGAAGAGGTGCGCATCGACGGGCCGAGCGGCGTGCTCGGGGGCACGCTCACGGAACCGCGCGGCGGCCGCGGACCGCTGCCGGCGGTCGTGACGATCACCGGAAGCGGGCAGCAGGATCGCGACGAGTACATCCCGTTCGCCGGCGGCATTCGACTGTTCCGGCAGGTGGCCGACACGCTGAGCCGCCGCGGGATCGCCGTGCTGCGCCTCGACGATCGCGGGGTCGGCGCATCGCGCGGGAGCGCCGCGACGGCGACCACGGCCGACTTCGCCGACGACATTCGCGCGGCGATCGCCTATCTGAGAACTCGCAAGGACATCGATCCGGCGCGCATCGGGGTGGTGGGCCACAGCGAGGGCGGCGCGATCGCGCTCATGATCGCGGCCGCCGATCCGCATCTCGCCGCGGCCGTGATCATGGCGGGACCGGGCGAGCCGGGGATCGACATCAGCATGGCGCAGAACCGATACGCGGTCGAGCAGGACAGCACCCTTTCGCCAGCGGCGAAGGACTCGGTGCTCCGTGCCGCGCGTGCGTCGCTCGATCCATCGCGCCAGACGATTCCGTGGCTCAAGTACTGGCTGGCGTTCGACCCGGCGCCGTTCGCCAGGAAGGTCCGGGCGCCGACGCTGATCGTGCAGGGCGCGACGGACAAGCAGGTCGACCCCGAGAACGCGACGAAGCTCGCGGCGCTGCTTCGCGCCGGCGGCGACAAGGACGTGACGGTCGACATCGTGCCGAACACGAACCACCTCTTCGTCGCCGACTCCACAGGCAACTTCAACATGTACGACAAGCTGGCCACCAACCGCGTGAGCGCGGCGGTGCTCGGCCCGCTCGCCGACTGGCTGAGCGCGCACCTGCGCCCGCGCCGGTAGGCGAGTATGCAGTCCGCCTTCAAGGCGCTGGCGGATCCCACGCGGCGCGAGATTCTCCGGCTCCTCCGGAACGGGCCGCGCACGTCGGGGGAGATCGCGCAGCACTTCTCCACTTCGTGGGCGACCGTCTCGCGGCATCTCGCCGTGCTGCGCGAGGCCGATCTCATCCTCTCGGAGCGAAACGGCCAGCAGATCGTCTACGAGCTGAACACCACGGTGTTCGACGACCTCGTCGAGCAGATTCTCGAATGGGTGACGCCGCGCGGCAAGCCCGGAGGAAAACGCAATGCGTAGGTGGTATCCCGCGCTGTTGGTCCTGATCTCGGTGCTCGTGTCGGTGATCGCGTACCCTCGCCTGCCGGCGCGTGTGCCGACGCACTGGGACCTGCACGGGCAGCCGAACGGGTATTCGTCGCGGCTCTTCGCGACGGTGTTCTTTCCGCTCCTCGTGCTCGTCATGTGGGGCGTGCTCCGCGCGTTGCCGAACATCGACCCGCGTCGAGCGAACTACGACAAGATGCAGAGCTCGTACGATCTCGTCGTCGACGCCGCGCTCACGATCATCGTGCTGGCGCACGTGTCGAGCATCGCGGCCGCGCTCGGGGTGCACGTGGCGATCGAGCGGATCATTCCGGCGGCGATCGGGGTGATGATGGTGGTGATCGGGAACGTGCTGCCGCGGGCGCGGCCCAACTGGTGGTTCGGCATTCGCACGCCGTGGACGCTGAGCAACGACCGCGTGTGGGAGCGCACGCACCGCGTCGGCGGGTATCTGTTCACCGCGGCCGGCGTGCTGATCGTCGCCGCGTCGTTCGCGCCGCCGCTCTTCGCGCTGCCGGCGATCATCGTGTTCGGCGCGGGGTCGTCGCTGGCGGCGACCGTGTACTCCTATTTCGTCTGGAGAGAGGAGACCCGGAAATGAGACTCGCCCGTCTCGCCGGCGCGGCGATGCTGCTGCCGTGCGTCGCTCGTGGGCAGCAGACGCCGGCGCGCGAGGGCTATTACCTGATCGTCAATACCGACACCGCGTTCGCCGAGCGCGCCACGCGGACCCCGACCACGCTGCAGGGTGAGTTCGTCGATCGGCTGCGCGGCTCGCGCGTGCAGTACGACGCGACGCTCGGCGCGCGCGGCGTGATCACCCGCCTCGACACGCGGGTCTTCGCGTCGGCGGTGGATACCGTCGGACGGCCGGCGCGATTCACGCTGAAGGGCGATACCGTCCTGGTCGAGGCGGGGCACGGCGTGGTGCACGTGCCCGCGATCAACGGGGCGATGCTGGTGCTCAATCCGTCGGCGGTCTTCATCGAGCAGATGGCGATCCGCGCGCGCGACCTCGCCGACGGTCAGCCCAAGTCGACGATGCTGCTCTTTCTCACGTCGGGCGGCGGCGTGATTCCGCTCGGAGCGACGTTTGCCGCACCGGACTCCGTGACGCTGTCGTACGCGGGTGTGACGATGCAGCTTCGGCTGTCGCCGGACGGACGGCTGATCGACGGCGCGGTGCCGGCGCAGCACGTACGAATCGTGAGAGACGACTCCGCGCGGCTCGCCTCGGCGCATCGCTACGACGCGCCGGCCGACGCGCCGTACACGGCGGAGGAAGTCGTCGTGCAAACGCCGCAGGGGCTGCACCTCTCGGGGACGCTCACGCTTCCCAAGGCGCGTCCGAGGGGACGCGCGCCGGCGGTGGTGACGATCACGGGGTCGGGCGCGGAGGATCGCGACGAGGAATCGACCGCGATTCCCGGCTATCGTCCATTTCGCGAGCTGGCGGACACGCTCGGCCGGCGTGGCATCGCCGTGCTGCGGCTCGACGATCGCGGCGTGAATGGCTCGGAGGCGGGACCGGCCGGTGCAACCAGCGCGGATTTCGCGAACGACATCCGTGCGGGCGTCGCGTATCTGCGCAGCCGGCCGGAGATCGATGCCGCTCGCATCGGGCTCGTCGGCCACAGCGATGGCGGGATGATCGCGCCGATGGTCGCCGAGACGGACACGGCGCTGAAGGCGATCGTGCTCATGGCGGGTACCGCGTCGACGGGGCGCGAGATCTCGATGGATCAACTCGCGTACGCACCAGTGCTGATCCTGCAGGGACTGACGGACAGACAGGTGCCGCCGAGCGAGGCGACGAAGCTCGCGGCGGCGTTCCGCGCCGGCGGCAACACGCACGTGACCGTCCGCACGTTTCCCGAGACGAATCACCTGTTCGTCGCCGACTCGCTCGGCGCGCCGATGGACGTGACGGGGAAGCCGCGGTACCCGTCGCTCCCGTCGCTGCACGTGCGCAAGGAAGTGCTCGGCGCGATCGCGGACTGGTTGAGCGCGCAGTTCCGCTGAAGGCAGGGATCCGTGTAGCCGCGGAGTACGCGGGCTGTGCGGAATGCCGCGGGAACTGCAACAGCGACAGCAACACCAACAGCAGTGCTGTTCTCTCGCGTGCAGTTCGCCGCTCACCCCGCGTATCCCGCGGCCAATGACGTGGAGCGCAGAGGGGAAACCGAGCGCGTGCCATGCGCCCCAACGGCCTATTCTCAGAGGAGAAATCGGCTCGTCGTCGAGCGCAAAACGCCGCGGCTGAGAGTGAAAAACGGCCTCGTTCCGAGTGAACGCGGTCCGTTTTCAGAGGGAGAATCGCCGTTTTTCATAGGGGAGAAATGCATTTTCCCTATTGCGTTGTACGGCGATGATTATACTTTTCGCCCTCGAAGCTCGCGGTTTTCATAGGGAAAATCGGCGAACTTCAGAGCGACAAACCCCAACCATTCCATCTACCGGGAGAGAGAATGGCTGCAAAGAAGGGTGCCAAGAAAGCCGCCAAGAAGGGCGGCGCGAAGAAGGGCGCTGCGAAGAAGGGCGGCGCGAAGAAGGCGGTGAAGAAGGCCCCCGCCAAGAAGGCCGCGAAGAAGGGCGGTGCGAAGCGGACGCCGAATGCGGCGTTCATGAAGCCGATGCAGCCGGATGCGGCGCTCGGCGCGGTGGTGGGCAACAACCCCATGCCGCGGACCGAGATCACGAAGAAGCTCTGGGGCTACATCAAGCGCAACAGCCTCCAGGACGCGAAGGAGCGTCGCATGATCAACGCCGACGACAAGCTCAAGCCGGTGTTCGGTGGCAAGGGCAAGGTCTCGATGTTCGAGATGACCAAGCTCGTCAACAAGCACCTGAAGTAGTCGGCGACGGACTGCACACGGGGGGACGTGCCCAGGGCGCGTCCCCCCGCTGTTTTTTGTATCCCACCGCGACGAATGGAACACGTGCTCCTCGTTCGCCGTAGGAGCAATAGATTCCATCTCATCCATGGCGAAACGAGCACAGAAGCCGGCCAAGCCGAACGTCGTCGCGCAGGCGCGCAGCGGCGGCAAGAAGAAGTCGTCGCAGCCCAGGGGCCGCTGGCTCTGGGAGAACTTCAAGTCGCTCGCCGGCGCGATCCTCATCTACCTGTTCGTCAAGACGCTGTTCGTCGAGGCGTACCGCATTCCGTCGGGGAGCATGATCCCCACGCTCCAGATCGGCGACTGGCTGTTCGTGAACAAGCTCGCCTACGGCCCGACGATCCCATTCACGAATGCTCATCTGCCGGGCTACGCGAGCCCGAAGCACAATGACGTGGTCGTGTTCGTGTCGCCGTACCAGGCGGACAACGCGCCGGACTACACGCCGACCCTGGTCAAGCGCCTGATCGGCATGCCGGGCGACACGATCTACATGCGCGCGGGCACCGTGTACCTCAACGGGATCCCGCAGCACCTGGGATTCACCACGGGCGCCTGGCAGGGCAACGATGCGGCGCGCACCGAGTACAATCCCGACTTTGACTGGCAGCATCAGTACGAGATCAAGGGCTCGCGCTTCGGGGCGCCGCCGGCGCAGCCCGTGCACGACAACTGGGGCCCGCTGCTCATCCCGCCCAATCACTATTTCATGATGGGCGACAACCGGTACTGCTCCAAGGACAGCCGGTACTGGGGCATCGTCCCGCGCGAGAACATTCGCGGGCGGCCGCTGTTCGTGTACTACTCGTACAAGCCCGGCGGCGACCCGACCGATCCGTGCAACGGCGAAGTCAGCAACCGGCCGCTGCCCGCGATCACCGACATCCGCTGGTCGCGCATCGGGCACTGGATCAAGTAGCGCCGCGGCGTCGGTTCGTCCCGCTCATCTAGCGCCCGCCGCGGCGCGGAAGCATCGTCATTCCGCCGCAGCAGATATCCTCGCTCAGTACCGCTCCGCGTTGCCGCGGAACACGCGGGATGGGCGGAATCACGCGGGGGAATGCAATCGATGCCGCCACTTGTTCGCTCTGCCGCGTTTGCCCGCACCCACCGCGTATTCCGCGGCCAACAACGCGGAGTGCCGCCGTTACTCGGAGCGCTCCTCGGCGCAGTGATGCTCGCGAGCGCCCCCGCCGCGGCCCAGCGCGTGGAGTGGCCCGCCTACGGCGGCGACCCGGGGTCGATGAAGTACTCGACGCTCACCCAGATCGGCCGCGACAACGTGAGCGGTCTGCAGAAAGTCTGGGAGTGGGCGACAGGCGAGGTCGCCACCACGAACCCGCCGTCGCGTACGGGCAGCTTCGAGGGCACGCCGCTCATGCTCGGCGATACGCTGTTCCTGAGCACGTCGTACAATCGCGTCGTTGCGCTCGACGCGAACACCGGGCGCGAGCTGTGGGCGTACGATCCCAAGGTGTACGCGAGCGGGCAGCCGTCGAACGGCACGGGATACGTGCACCGCGGCGTCGCGACGTGGAGCGATGGGCATCAGCGGCGCATCTTTCTGAACAGCCGGTGGAACCTGATCGCCCTCGACGCGGCGACCGGCACTCCGATTCGCTCGTTCGGCGACACCGGCGTCGTGGATCTCACGAAGCAGCTCGCGCGGAACGGCACGCCGGTGAACAGGCTCCACTACACCGAGACGTCGCCGCCCGTGGTGTGGCACGATCTGGTGATCGTCGGCAACGGCGTCGCGGATCGGATCATCTACCCCAACGATCCGCCGGGGGACGTGCAGGCGTTCGACGTGAAGTCGGGCAAGCGCGTGTGGAGCTGGAGCCCGATTCCACGTGGGCCGCACGACGACGGCGCGGCGAGCTGGCAGAACGATTCGTGGAAGACGGCGGGCCACACGAACGTGTGGGCGCCGTTCAGCGTCGACGAGCGGCGCGGCCTCGTGTACCTGCCCGTGAGCACGCCAAGCAACGACTGGTACGGCGGCGCGCGTCCGGGCGACGACCTGTACGCCGAGAGCATCGTCTGCCTGAACGCGCGGAACGGCAAGCGGGTGTGGTCTTTTCAGACCGTGCATCACGGTCTCTGGGACTACGATTTGCCGGCCGCGCCCGTGCTCGGCACGGTGCGGGTGAACGGCGACGCGCGGGACATCGTCGCCGTGCCGGCGAAGACAGGATTTCTCTTCGTGTTCGATCGGGTGTCGGGGAAGCCGATCTGGCCGATCGTCGAGAAGGCGGTGCCGCCGAGCGACGTGCCGGGCGAGAAGGCCGCGCAATCGCAGCCCGTGCCGACGAAGCCTGCGCCGTTCGCCAGACAGGGATTCGGGTTCGGGGACCTGATCGACTTCACGCCGGCGATCCGCGCGCGCGCCCTGGACGCCATCAAGGAGTACCGCCTCGGGCCCCTGTTCACGCCGCCGTCGATGGGCGGCACGATCGTGATGCCGGGCGCGATCGGCGGCTCGGGGTGGGGCGGCGGCGCGTTCGATCCGGCGACGGGCATGCTGTACATCAAGGCGACGAACAGCCCGGCGCTGTACAAGATCTATCAACCCGCGAAGTCCGACACGGTCGATGCCGCGTACACGGCGGACCTCGCGCATTCGGGCCTCCGCGTCACGTTCCCGGCCGACAGCGGCGCGCGCATTCCGCCGCTCCCGATCAACAAGCCGCCGTACGGGACGCTCGCCGCGATCGATCTCAACACCGGCGAGATTGCGTGGAACGTGCCGATCGGCGACACGCCGTCAATTCGTAACAATCCGCTACTAAAAGGCGTCGCGCTGCCGCCGCTGCTCGGCGTCGCCGGCTCGCCGGGCCCGATCGTGACCGCGGGCGGCCTGGTGTTTCTGACCGGCGGGGGCGCGACGCTCTACGCGGTGGACTCGAACTCGGGCCGCGTGCTCTGGTCGGCGCCGCTTGGCCAGAACGGCTACGCGACGCCGATGACGTACCGCACGGCGGCGGGCAAGCAGTTCGTCGTCGTTGCGACTGGCGGCGCGAGTGGGGCGAAGTTGGTGGCGTTTGCGCTGCCGTGACGGAGGGCGTAGGGTAGCTCGCGCTGGCGCGCTCGCTGTAAGGTCGCTGCGCTGTAGGGTCGCATCGGCCTGACGGCCTCGCTGTAGGGTTGGCGGCTGCGCCGCCTGTCGGGTGTAACGGCGCGAGTCGGCGCCAAAAGAGCATCCCGGTCCACCCTACCGCGAGGCGGCGCAGCCGCTGACGCGAACCCTACAGGAGCGCGAAGCGCGACGACTCTACAGCGAGCAACGCGAGCGACCCTACACTCTTCCGCCATTCCATGCCCCTCATTTTCCCCTTCGACCCCGACATCCGCCGCGCCTCGACGATCCCGGCCCGCCTGTACGTCGATCCGGTCTATCTCGAGCTCGAGCGCGAGCGGGTCTTCGCGCACACCTGGCAGCTCGTCGGCCGCGTGGAGCAGGTCGCCGAGAGCGGCCAGTTCTTCACCGCCGAGATCGGGAACGATTCGATCGTCGTGCTGCGCGACGGGGACACGCTGCGCGGCTTCTACAACGTCTGCCTTCATCGCGCAGGGCCGGTGGCGCACGGGTGCGGCAAGCGGCAGACGCTCCAGTGCAAGTACCACGGCTGGACGTACAGCCTCCGCGGCGAGCTGCTGCGCGCGCCGGAGATGGAGGGCGTGGAGCGATTCACGCCCGAGGACATGCGCCTGCGCTCCGTGGCCGTCGACACATGGGGGCCGCTCGTGTTCGCCAATCTCGACGGCAAGGCGGCGCCGCTCGCCGAGTACCTGGAGGACATCCCCGCACGCGTCGCACCGTTCCGCTGCGAGTCGATGCGCTACGTGATGCGAAAAGAGTACGAACTCGCGTGCAACTGGAAGGTGTATGTCGATAATTACCTGGAGGGGTACCACATCCCGGTGGTGCACCCGTCGCTGCACAAGGAGCTCGACTACGACAGCTATCGCGTGGAGCCGCACCGGTACTCGTCCATTCAGCACGCGCCGCTGCGCGCCGCCACCTCGCCGGGCGTGGAGCGGCGGTACGATCCCGCGAAGGCCGACGTGCCGGAGGCGGTGTACGGGTGGCTGTTTCCCAACATCATGCTGAACGTGTATCTGGGGCAGATGCAGACGAACGTGGTGCTGCCCGTCGCGCACGATCGCACCGTGGTCGTATTCGAGTGGTTCGCGAGCAACCCGCCCGCGGATCCGGCGACGGACGATGAATGGTCGCGCCTGGTCGCGTTCAGCGACGAGATTCAGGATGAGGACGTGGAGATCTGCGAGACCGTGCAACGGAACCTGCGCTCGCGCGTCTATGATCGTGGGCGCTACTCAGCCGCGCGCGAGAACGGGGTCCACCACTTCCACTCGCTGCTGCACGAGTTCCTGACGTAGCGATCCGGCCGATCTTTCGCGCGATCTTCCGCCTCCGTTTTTCCCACCCGCATGCGACGGCTCTTCACCCACACGTCACGCATCACGCGCCTCGTCACGATCGGCCAACTGCTCGTGGTCGTCGTGGGGACCGCGCTGCTGCTGCGGATCTGGCCCGAGCGCGCGCACGACGCGGTGCTGATCGGCCTGCTCGCGTGCGCCGCCGTCGGCGGCGCGCTGACGATCCTGGGCGCCTGGGTGATCGCGACCGAGCGCCGCACCAACGACCAGCTCATGCGGAGCGTGGCCGAGGAGCGGCAGTTGAGCGCCACGCTCGAGCAGGCGGTCGTCGCCCGCACGTCCGAGCTCGAGGACGCGCAGCGCGTGCTGCAGCGCATGTGGTGGCTCGGCCAGCAGATCACGCTCGAGCTCAACCCGCAGCGCGTGCTCGAGCGGTTCCTGGAAGCGGTCGCCGACATCGCCCAGGCGGACGGCGGCATCGTGGGACTGATCGGCGACGACGGCAAGATCCGCGTCGTGGTCGGCACCGGCATGGGGGCGCCGCTCAAGGGCGCGGCCATCCCGATCGCCGGCTCGGCGATGGGCCGCGTGATTCGCAGCGGCGTCGCGTGGACGGTTCCCGACGTGCACTTGCACACCGACGAAGTGGACGAGGAGTTGTACGATCGCACGAAGGACACCCTCAGGGGCGTTGCGATCGTGCCCATCGCCCGGCGCGGCGAGCGGATAGGCGCCGTCGTGGTCGGGACGATGGAGGAGCGCGCGTTCACCGCGCTCGATCTCGAGCGGATCGAGGCGATGGGCGATCTGTTGTCCGTCTCGCTCGAGAACGCGGAGCTCGTCGAGACGCTCCGTCAGGCGGAATGGCGATTCCGCACGCTCTTCCGCGCGGCGCCGGACGCCGTGTTCACCGTGCTGCAGAGCGGCCGCATTCGCGAAGCGAACGACGCCGTGCGCGACGTCACCGGCTGCGATCCGCTGCAGGTGGTCGGCCGCCCGGTCGTGGATCTCGTGGTCGACGGCGATCGCGATCGCCTGCAGGCGGCGCTCGACGCGACGTTCGCGGGAACGCCGTCGCGCGTCGAGGTCGCGTTCCAGTACGACACGCGCGGCACGACGACGCGGCGCATCGTCGCGCTGGCGATGAGCCGGCTCCCCGAAGCGGACCCCCCGAGCATCCTGCTCGTGGGCCGCGACATGACCGGCGAGCGTGACATGCGCGTGCGGCTCATGGAGTCGGATCGCCTCGCCGCGGTCGGCGAGCTGGTGGCCGGCGTGGCGCACGAGGTGAACAATCCGCTGAGCAGCATCAGCGCGGTCGCGCAGCTCCTGCTGCGCGACGGCGGCCTGTCGTCCGCGCAGCGCGACTCGATCGAGGTGATCAAGTCCGAGACGCTGCGCGCGAGCCAGGTGGTGCGCGACCTGCTCGCGTTCGCGCGGCGCAGCGAGCCGCAGCGCGAGCCGCTCGACGTCAACATGGTCGTGCAGCGCACGCTGCGACTTCGCGGCTATCAGCTCTCGTCGAACAAGATCAGCGTGGAAACCGAGCTCGCGCCGGAGCTGCCGTCCGTGGTCGGCGACGCGCGGCAGCTCCAGCAGGTCTGCCTCAATCTCGTGACCAACGCGATCCAGGCGATGACGATTCTGGGCGGCGGCACGTTGTTCGTGTCCACGCGCCGCGAAGGGAACGACGTCGTGCTCGACATGCGCGACACGGGCCCCGGCATTCCCGAGCACGCACGCGCGCACATCTTCGAGCCGTTCTTCACCACGAAAGGCGAGGGTGAAGGCACGGGCCTCGGCCTCAGCGTGAGCTACGGGATCGTCACGGCGCACGGCGGAAAGATCGAAGTCGCGAGCACGTCGCCCGCGGGCACCACCTTCCGCCTCACCCTGCCCGCCGCGGAAGAGCCGGCGAACGAGGATGGCGCGCGCGACTCCGGTCCGATCGTGCTCCGCTCGCCGCTCGCCGGCATCCGCCTGCTGTTCATCGACGACGAGCCGTCGCTTCGCAGCGGGATGCAGGCGTTCGGCGAGCTGCGCGGATTCACCGTCCTCGCCGCGCAGGACGGCATCGCGGGCCTGGAGATGGTGCGCACCGCATCCGTCGACGCCATCGTCTGCGACCTCCGCATGCCCGGCATGGACGGGCCGGCGTTCCACGAGCGGCTGCGGCGCGAGCGGCCGGGACTCGCGGCGCGCACGGTGTTCGTCACGGGCGACGTCGTTTCGACGAGCGGCCGCGCCTCGGCGACTCGCCAGCCCGTGCTGACCAAGCCGTTCTCGTTCGAGCGGCTCGAGGAAACACTCGTCGCGCTGATGCGCGGCGCGCCCGTGGCATCGCCCGCGGCGTGGCAGTGACCGGCGTCACGCGCGCCCCCGTTGCCACCTTTTCGCCAATTCGTTTGTCTAAGGAGGTGAGCCATGCCGAGCTTCTTCCCTAGACAGACCATCGCGCTCCATCTCGAGGAGCCCAAGGCGTTCCGACGCTTCTCCTACTCGTTGTGGGAGATGGCGCTGGTCACGGGCGTGTTCATCCGCCTGTATCGGCAGCTCGTGCTCACCCACGGCTCGAATAACTGGATCTATCTCGGCGGCACCTTCGCGATCGGCACCATCGTGCTGCTCGGGATGCTCACGGCACACCTCGCCAACTATCCGCTGCACCAGTACGTGTGGCGCGCGCCGATGTTCGCCCTCGTCGAGGTGGTCGCGGAGATGGCGATGAGCGCGCTGCTGATCGCACTGCACCGGGAGCCGAACGGCACCGTGCGCGCGCATTGGGACGACTTCGTGGGCATGACGCTGCACGCGCTGCTCTACCGCGGCGTGGCGATCGTGTTGTGGGGGCTCATCCTCGCCGGCGTCGTCCAGATCGTGCGCCGTACGATCGTGCACGAGGACGATGAAGGCCCCGCGCCCGCGCCGTAATCAGACGCTGATCAGACGCTGATCAGAACTTGACGCGGATGCCGGTCATCAACGTGCGGCCGGGAAGGACCGTCGCGTTGTCCGGCTCGTCGAGCTGATAGCCGAGCAGATTGTCGCCGCTGATCTCGAGGGACATGTTGTTCCCGAGATCGCGCGAGAGGTTCGCGCGGAGGCGGAGCCCGCCGTCGTACTGCCGCCAGTAGCGCCGGAGCGACGCGCCGAGGAGGCCGTGCGCGGGCCGCTCGGCACCGAGGTAATCGCGCGCGTACGCGACCTCGTCGTAGTTGATCCAGTCGAAGGCACGCGACCCGCCAAGGGACGCGAACCAGTGATCGGCGTTCCACGTCGCCGTCACGCTCATCGTGCGCGCCGGCACCTGCAGCATGCGGTCGCCCGTCTCGAGATCGCCCGTGTAGCCGCTGGCCAGCCGGCGCACTCGGCTGTCGACGAGCGAGACGCCGCCCGTGAGCTCGAGGCGCGAGAACGCGCTCGAGCCCTCGAATTCCCAGCCGCGATTCGTGATCTCGCCGACGTTCTGGAGCGACCAGAGCGTATGATGCGCCACGAGCTGCGTGTCCGTGGCGACGGCGACCTGCTGGATCAGCCCCGACGCGCGCTGATCGAACCGTGTGACACGCACGGAGAACGCGCGGTGCATCGAGACGTCGATGCCGGATTCGACGCCGGACTGCATCTCGGCGCCGAGCGCGTCGGTGCGCGGCCGGTTGCGGTACTCCGTGGAGCGCGCCAGCAGCGTCGGCGCGCGGAGCCCGCGGCCGTAGGCGGTGCGCAGCTTGATCGTCAGCGGGCCCGCGGCTTCGACGACCGCCGCGCCGAGCATCGGGAGTGCGGCGAGGTGCGGCGCCGTCTGCAGGCGGCTATCGCGCTCGAGGCGAAGTCCGCCGGACAGGTACAGCGCACCGGCGGCGTCCAGGTCGAGCTGGCCCGAGAGGCCCGTCGTGTTCTGCCACGACTCGACCATGTCGTCGCCGCGCGCCGATTCGAGCATGCGGGCGTTCGTCGCGAGCGTGCTCGCGCGCAACGTGGTGTGCTCCGCGGCGAACGTGAGCCTCGCGTGTGTGAACGCGTTGGGTGCGAGCTGCGTCGAGCTGCTCGCCCGCAGCGTGGCGCGATCGGCGCCGCCCTGCGCCGCGCGGAGCGCCGAGTCCGCGCTGCTCGGGATCGGCGCGAAGTTCGATTCGATGTTCGCCAGCCGATAGCCGTCGACGCCCGCCACGAAGCTGTGCGTCCACCGATCGCCGTTCACCACGGCGTTGCTCGCGAACGTGTACTCGCGCACCGACTGCTGCGCGTCCGCGCTCTGCGATCCCATCTCGTCCGGGTCGACGGACGCCGGACTGCCGGCGAGCAGAGGACTGGCCGGCGTGCCGGCGATCTGCGTGAAGAAGCGCGCCGAGCCGGAAATCGTCGCGCGCGCGCCGACGATCCGGCCCGTGGCGTTGGCGAGCATCTGGCGGCTGTGGCCTTCGGGGATGAAATCGCCGACGCTGCCCGCCGACACGCGGAGGCTCGCCGAGCGGGTGTTCGAGCCGCCGTACAGCGCGATCTCGTGCGCTTGCGAGAACGCATCGCGCGCGAAGCTGCTCTGCGTCAGGCCGCCGCTCGACTGCACCGACACGCGCGCGCGGGCGTCGTCGGCGTTCTCGTAGCGCGTGACCAGGTTGACGACGCCGCTCAACGCGTCCGTACCGTACAGCGCCGATCCCTCGGGGCCGCGAATCACCTCGATGCGATCGATCGCGTCGGGAGAGAAGCGGCTGACGAGCAGCGGGTTCGCCACCTCGATGCCGTCGACGTAGATCTTGGGCGAGCTCACGCCGAACGAGCTGGCGCCGCGCATGCCGGCGAACGCGTTGATCATGCTCGCCGGCGACTGGGGCCAGCTCCACGTGCCGGGCGCGTAGTCGTTCAGCGCTTCGCCAAGCGACGAGGTGTTGTCGCGCGCCAGCCGCCGGCCGTCGATCACGTCGACGCCGAGCGCGAGCTCGTGCGCCGGCGTCTCGACGGAATTGCCGGTGACGAGCACGCGATCGAGCATGTTCACCGGCGGGACGGGGTCGGCCTTGGACTCCGGAACGTTGGATGGAGCGGGCGCGATCGCGATCAGATCGCTCGCGACGGCGATCGGCGCGGTGCGGGTGCCGCGCAGCAGCGCGACGAGCACGTCACCGAGCGCGGCCCTGTGCGCGCCGAGGCACACGTCCTGGTCGAGCGGGAGCAGGTCGGCGCTGTAGGAGAGCCGGATGTGCGCGCGCTCGGCGATCTGGTCCAGCGCATCGCGGAGCGAGATGGTGGTGGGGCGCAGCGAGATTCGGCGATCGAGCGGCGGCGACCATCGCGCATGCGCCGCGGCCGCACCCGGATCGGCGCTCGCGGAGCAGGTTTGTCCCTGCGCGAGCACCGGGTGCGTACATGCAATCAACGCCGCCGCCATCAGGCAGCGGCGGCGGAGCCAACCCTCGCTCGAATTCACCGCGTGGCGGATGATCAGTGAGTGGTGGAAACGACCGCGCTGTCCCCCTGCAGATCCACATGTACCCCGAGCGT
>DASZUN010000036.1:0-3013 GCA_035547615.1 Gemmatimonadaceae bacterium
CCTCCTACCGCTTGTAGGCATGTGGTTTCAGGCTCTCTTTCACTCCCCGCACAGGGGTGCTTTTCACCTGTCCCTCACGGTACTCGTCCACTATCGGTCACACGGGAGTCTTTAGCCTTGGAGGGTGGTCCCCCCAGCTTCACGCCCGGACTCTCGTACCGGGCGTTACTCAGGAACTCCACCTCGATCATCCCATCAGCTTCGCCTACCGGGCTCTCACCGTCTCTGGCGCCCCGTTCCAAGGGACTTCGACTGCCTTCGATGATCGATCCTGTGGGTCCTACAACCCCGACCCCACAAGGAGGTCGGTTTAGGCTCTGGCCCGTTCGCTCGCCGCTACTCAGGCCATCTCGGTTGATTTCTCTTCCTCCAGGTACTGAGATGTTTCAGTTCCCTGGGTTCGCTCCTCGTTCGAAAACAAGGTGACGGGTGTTCCCACCCGCCGGGTTGCCCCATTCGGCCATCCGGGGATCTTCGCGTGTGTGCCACTCCCCCCGGCTTATCGCAGCTTACCACGGCCTTCCTCGCCTCCGTGTGCCCAGGCATCCCCCACATGCCTTCGCTCGCTTGACTACAAAATCTTGAAAGTTGATCGCTCCTCCCTTCGGCGCTACGCGCCTCCGGTCGGAGTTCCGCATTCAACCTTTGCGTCAGCAAAGCACGCGCATTGAGTGCAATCCTAATTACGAAATTATCGAATCGAGCGCCCGCACCACCGACGCACACCGCTCGCGCAGCGCACGCCCATCGTGCCGCCACTCGCTCGACAAGGATTCACTTCCCACGATCTACCTGAACTTCAGTTGTCAAACAGCACGAACTCGTTTCGTCACCTCGCCGCCGTTCGCGGTGCACGCGAACGTTTTCGCGACGAGCCTCGAAGTGTATTCGATGTGGGCTCGATCTTCAAGTGGCGCCGCGTCAACTCAGCAGCACTCAACGAGAGATCCTGACGAAAGGGCGAGAAGGATATTCGACGCTCGCGCCGACTTCAACCCCTCCGCGCGGACGCACACAACTCGATCGTGACCGAGGCGCGCCGGCGCGGTTCCGTCTACACTTCGCCGCATCGCTCCGTTCCATTCGCGCACCGCGACCACTCACCTCTCGCGTCATGTACGACATCGCCGTCGTGTCCGCCAAGGGCGCACGCCGCTGGCAGCTCGGCCATCCGTGGATCTATCGCAGCGACGTCGTCGAGCGGCCGAGCGCCGACGCGGGCGCCGTGCGCGTCCTCGATCAACGCGGCAAACCCATCGGCGTCGCGCTCTGGAGTCCGGCGTCGGAGATCTCGCTCCGCATGCTCGACCACGACGCGCGCGCGACGCTCGACCACGCCTGGTGGAACGCGCGCCTCGCCGCCGCCATCGCGCGACGCGCACCACTGTCGGCGGACGCATCCGCCTACCGGCTGGTGCACGGTGAAGCCGACGCCCTGCCGAGCCTGATCTGCGACCGCTACGACGCGTGGCTCGTGGTGCAACTGATGAGCGCGGGTCTCGAGGCGTTCCGCGCGACGATCGTCGACGTCCTCGGCGAGCTCGTGCAGCCGCGCGGCATGCTCGCCCGCAACGACGTGCCGCTCCGCGCCAAGGAACGCCTGCCGGTCGGGGTCGAGCTGCTCGCGGGCGACGTTCCGGACGAAATCGAGGTGCACGAGCACGGCGTGCGGTTTCTCGCCGCGCCCTGGCGCGGGCAGAAGACCGGCGCATTTCTCGATCAGCGCGAGAACCGCGTGCTCATCGGCGAGCATGCGCGCGGACGCGCGCTCGACTGCTTCAGCTATCACGGCTCCTTCGCGCTGCACCTCGCGCGGCGCGCCGACTCGGTGATCGCGCTCGACGTGTCCGCGGACGCGCTGCAGCGGGCCGCCGAGAATTGCGCGCGCAACGGCCTCGCGAACGTCGAGCTCGTGGAGGCGGACACGTTCGACTTTCTGCGCGAGCAGCAGACGGCCGGCGCGCGGTTCGACACGATCGTCCTCGATCCGCCCGCGTTCGCGAAGACGAAGGCGTCGCTCCCGGCGGCGCTCCGCGGCTACAAGGACATCAATCTGCGGGCGATGAAGCTCCTCTCGCGGAACGGGCTGCTGTTCACGGCGAGCTGCAGCTTCCATCTCACGAAGCCGCTCTTCCTCGAGATGCTGCGCGACGCCGCGGCCGATTCGGGGCGGCGCATCGCGATCCGCGCGATCACCGGGCAGCCGCTGGACCACCCCGAGGTGATCACTGTTCCTGAAACAGGATACTTGAAAGGCGCATTGCTGGAGGCGCTCGACTAGCCGCGCTGGCAGCGGGGGCAGAAGTACGTCGAGCGGCCGGCCTGCGTGATCCGCTCGATCGGCGCGCGGCACCGGCGGCACGGCTTGCCCTCGCGGTCGTACACGGCGAGACGGACCGTGGAATCGTCGGTGTAGCGCGCGCCGGTGGCCGCGGCGATGACCCGGCGAATCGCCGAGAGCAACGCGCGCGATTCGGCGGTCGTCAGATCGGACGCGCGCCGCGTCGGTGCGATGCGTGCGCGCCAGAGCGCCTCCGCGGCGTAGATGTTTCCGAGCCCCGCGATCACGCGCTGGTCGAGGAGGACCGGTTTGATCGGCCCGCGCCGCGTGGCGAGCACCGCGTGCCATCGCTCCGGCGTCAGCGCGGGGTCCGAGGGTTCCGGCCCGAGGCCGAGCTCGAGCGGCGCGCCGCGCGGGTGCAGATCGAGCGTGCTCAACATGCGCGGATCGTCGAGCACGACGCGCGTGCCGTCGGTGAATGCGATCGCGGCGCGCGCGAACCGCGGCAAAGGATCGGCCGCGAGTCCCATCTCCCAGTCTCCCGTCATGCGGAAGTGCGCGTGCAGCGTGCGTCCGTCCTCGAGCAGGATGAGCTGGTGCTTGCCGCGACGCCCGACGTCCGCGACGCGCGCGCCGCGGAGCGATCGCACGCGGGCGGGCGAGATGCGGCGGCCAAGCGCCGGATGCAGCAGCGTCACGCTCGCGATCACCTTGCCGGCCACGGCGGCGCGC
>DASZUN010000037.1:0-4898 GCA_035547615.1 Gemmatimonadaceae bacterium
GAGTTCGCGTGCGTCCACGTGTCGATGACCTTGTTGTAGCGCTCGCCGTTCGTGATGTTGCCCGTCTGGTACGCGCGCTGGAAGCGCTCGACGCGCTCCTCGGCTTCCTGGAGCAGCCCGGCCTTGGCGGTCGGAATTTCCAGGTCCTCGATGCCGATCGACACGCCGCCGCGGGTGGCGTTGCCGAAGCCGAACTCCTTGAGCCGGTCGAGGAAGTTGACGGTGGCGGCGAGCCCCGCCTTGCGATACGCCTCGAAGACGAGCTCCGAGAGCGCCTTCTTCTTCATGTCGTGGTTCTTGTAGCCGAGCTCCGGCGGGACGATCGCGTTGAACAGCACGCGGCCGGCGGTGGTCTTCTCCCACCGCTCGCCCTGGATGTCCTTCACGAAGTACAGCACCGCGGTGCTCCGCTCCATGCGCTGCAGCGCGAGCTCCATCTCGATCTCGGCCACGCTCGTGAACCGGCGCAACTCCGACTCCTTCACCGTGGTGAAGTTGGCCGGCGCCTTGGTCGCGAAGTAGCAGCCGAGCACGATGTCCTGGCTCGGCTCCGCCACCGGGCGGCCGTCCGACGGCTTGAGGATGTTGTTGCTCGACAGCATGAGCAGCCGCGCCTCGAGCTGGGCCTCAAAGGACAAGGGAACGTGAACCGCCATTTGGTCGCCATCAAAGTCGGCGTTGAACGCGGCGCAGACCAAGGGATGGATGCGGATGGCCTTGCCTTCCACGAGCACCGGTTCAAAGGCTTGAATACCAAGTCTGTGAAGCGTCGGCGCGCGGTTCAGGAGCACCGGGTGGTCGCGGATGATCTCTTCCAGGATCTCGTAGACTTCCGGGCTTTCCCGTTCGACGATTTTCTTGGCGCGCTTGACCGTCTCGGCGATGCCCTTCTCCACGAGCTTGTGGATGATGAACGGCTTGAACAGCTCGAGCGCCATCAGCTTGGGCAGGCCGCACTGGTGCAGATGCAGCTCGGGGCCGACGACGATGACCGACCGGCCCGAGTAGTCCACGCGCTTGCCGAGCAGGTTCTGGCGGAACCGGCCCTGCTTGCCCTTGAGCATGTCGGACAGCGACTTGAGCGGACGCTTGCCGCGGCCGCGAATCGCCTTGGAGCGGCGCCCGTTGTCGAACAGCGCGTCGACCGCTTCCTGCAGCATGCGCTTCTCGTTCCGGAGGATGACCTCCGGCGCGCGATGCATGATGAGCTTCTGCAGGCGGTTGTTGCGGTTGATGACGCGGCGGTAGAGATCGTTCAGATCGGACGTGGCGAAGCGCCCGCCGTCGAGCGGCACGAGCGGCCGCAGGTCGGGCGGGATCACCGGGATCACGTCGAGGATCATCCACTCCGGCTTGTTGCGCGTGTCGCCGGACTCGCCGGAGTTGCGGAACGCGTCGACGATCTTGAGCCGCTTGAGCAGCATCTTCTTGCGGTGCTGCGACGTCTCGACGATGACCTGCGCGCGGAGCTCCTCCGCGAGCTTGTCGACGTCGAGCCGGCGGAGCAGCTCGCGCACGGCCGGCGCCCCGATGTCGGCCATGAACGCCTGATCGTTCTCTTCCTTCGCCTTCGTGCGCAGGTTGAGGTACTCGTCCTCGTCGAGGAGCTGGTTGACCTGGACGTCCTGGTCGCCCGGCTCGATCACCACGTAGTTCGAGTAGTAGATCACCTTCTCGAGATCACGCAGCGTGATGTCGAGCAGGTTGCCCATCGGGCTCGGCAGGGTCTTGAAGAACCAGATGTGCGCGACCGGCACCGCGAGCTCGATGTGGCCCATGCGCTCGCGCCGCACCTTGCTCAGCGTCACCTCGACGCCGCAGCGATCGCAGATCACGCCGCGATAGCGGATGCGCTTGTACTTGCCGCAATGGCACTCCCAGTCCTTGACCGGACCGAAGATGCGCTCGCAGAAGAGGCCGTCTTTCTCGGGCTTGAATGAGCGATAGTTGATGGTCTCGGGCTTGGTGACCTCGCCCCACGACCACCACGACCGGAGCCCCTGGAGCTCCAGGCGCTCGCGCTCCTTGGGGTCCTTCGGCCCCCGGATCTCCTCCGGGGACGCGATCCGGACCTGAATGAAGTCGAACGAGCTCGCGCGCTGTTCGCGCACGCTACGGAAGTCAATCATCGATTACTCCTCGCTCCCAGCGCCGTTGCCCGAAGTACCAGTGTCGATCCCGGTGCCCCAGAAGCCGTTGACACTCTGCCCCATCGTGACCTTGATGCCGAGCGCCTGTAGTTCCTTCACCAACACGTTGAACGACTCGGGGATGCCCGGCTCCGGAAGGTTCTGGCCCTTCACGATCGCCTCGTACACCCGGCTCCGGCCGTTCACGTCGTCCGACTTCACCGTCAGAATCTCCTGCAGCACGTGCGCGGCGCCGTACGCTTCCAGCGCCCAGACTTCCATCTCGCCGAAGCGCTGGCCGCCGAACTGCGCCTTGCCGGCGAGCGGCTGCTGCGTGACGAGCGAGTAGGGTCCGATGCTCCGTGCGTGAATCTTGTCGTCGACGAGGTGCGAGAGCTTCAGCATGTAGATCTCGCCGACCGTCACCGGCGACACGAACGTCTCGCCGGAGCGGCCGTCGCGCAGGCGCACCTTGCCGTACGGGGTCAGGCCGGCGAGGCGCATGAGCTCCGTCGCCGCCGCGTCCACGTCGGCTTCCGACTTCTTGCCGAGCATGCCCGCGAGCGCCGGCAGCTCCTGATCGTTCAGCAGATCGGCCGCTTCCATGGCCTGCCGCTTCTCGAGCTGCTTCACCGCCGCCTTGAATTCCGCGCGCTTGGACGCCGAGTACGACTCGTCGTCGCCGAGCGCGGCGTGATACTGCAACTGGTTCTCGATCGCGGTCTGCTCGCGCTCGGCGAGCTCCCGCGCCGCGTCGGCGAGGAAGTCGCGGATCGCGTGGAACAGATCGCGGGTCTCCTGCGACATGCCGCGGCCGCTGAGATCGTTGATCGAGGCGACCTCCATGCGCTCGAACTTCTCCTGCTCGCGCGTGAGGTCGGGCTTGATGTCCGCCAGGATCGCGCGCATCTCGACGTCGGTGATCTGCGGCGCCGGCGTGCGGAGCCCCAGCGCCTGCGCGCCCCAGACGATGCCCGCGAGCTTGAGACCGAGACCGATCTCGCGCTCGTTGGTGCCCTGGAACACCGGCGTCTTGGCGTAGAAGCCGAGCTGCTTCGCGACCCACCCGAGGTGCGTCTCGAGGATCTGCCCGACGTTCATGCGCGACGGCACGCCCAGCGGATTGAGCACGATGTCGACCGGCCGGCCGTCGGGGAGGAACGGCATGTCCTCCTCGGGGACGACGCGCGCGACGATACCCTTGTTGCCGTGGCGGCCCGCCATCTTGTCGCCCACCGAGACCTTGCGCTTCTCGGCGAGGTAGACCTTGACGAGCTGGATCACGCCCGGCGGCAGCTCATCGGGCTGGAGGATGCGGTCGATCCGCTCCTCCGCCTTCTCTTCGATCTTGGCCTTCTCTTCGTTCGCCGCGTCGATGATCTGGCGCAGGCGCTCGTTCACGCGCTTGTTCTCGACGCGCAGCGTCTTGAGGTCGATCGACGACAGGCGCAGCTCGCGGAGCATCTGCCCCGTGACCTTCGTCCCCGCCGGAATCGCCTCCTCGACCGTGCCCGCCTTGAGCGCGAGCGCGATCGTCTGCCCCTCGAGCAGCTCGACCAGCTCGCCGTCCCGCACCTCGTTGACGCGCAGCTTCTCGTCGCCCTCGAGCCGGCGCACCTCGCCGATCCGCTCGCCGCGATCCTTCTCGACCACCTGGTCCTCGATGCGCGAGAAGATCTTCACGTCGATGACCACGCCTTCCATGCCCGGCGGCACCTTGAGCGAGGAGTCCTTCACGTCCTTCGCCTTCTCGCCGAAGATCGCCGTCAGGAGCTTCTCTTCCGGCGACAGCTCCGTCTCGCCCTTCGGCGTGATCTTGCCGACGAGGATGTCGCCCGGCTTCACGTGCGCGCCGATGCGGACGATGCCGCGCTCGTCGAGATCCAGCAGCGCCTCTTCCGAGACGTTCGGGATCTCGCGCGTGATCTCCTCCTGCCCGCGCTTGGTGTCGCGGACGTGGAGTTCAAGTTCTTGAATATGAATTGACGAATAGACGTCGTCCTTGACCAGGCGCTCCGAGAGGACGATCGCGTCCTCGAAGTTGTGCCCGTACCACGGCATGAACGCCACGGTGACGTTCGAGCCCAGCGCGAGCTGGCCCATCTCCGTCGCCGCGCCGTCGGCCAGGACGTCGCCCGCCTTCACCCGCTGGCCCTGTTGCACGAGCGGCCGCTGGTTGATCGCCGTGTCCTGGTTCGTGCGCCAGTACTTCTTGATGCGGTAGCGGTCGTGCTGCGTGAGACGCGCGAGCGGGCGGTCGCCCTCCTCGCTCGTCCGCTTGCCCGCCGCCGGCCCGGCGTCGATGATGATCTCGTCCGCCGTCACGCGCGTGACCACGCCCGCCCGGCGCGCGATCACGACCGCGCCCGAATCCTTGGCCACCTTCTCCTCGAGCCCCGTGCCCACGAGCGGCGTGCGCGGATTCAACAGCGGCACCGCCTGGCGCTGCATGTTCGAGCCCATCAGGGCGCGGTTCGCGTCGTCGTGCTCGAGGAACGGAATGAGCGCCGCCGCGATGGACACCATCTGCTCCGGCGCCACGTCCATGTAGTCGATCCGGTCCTTCGGCGTGAGCGGCACGTCGCCCTGCTGGCGGCAGAGCACGAGCTCGTCGAGGAACTCGCCGTGCTCGCCCACGCGCGCGCTCGCCTGCGCGATGATCGCGTCCTCTTCGCGGTTCGCGTCGAGCCACGCGATCTCACCCGAGAGCTTGCCGTTCTTCACCACGAAGTACGGCGTCTCCACGAAGCCCAGGTCGTTCACCCGCGC
>DASZUN010000038.1:0-6695 GCA_035547615.1 Gemmatimonadaceae bacterium
GAACCTCGCCGGCAACCTCTCGACGCACGCCATCGTCTGGTCCGCGCGCGCGAACGTGACGTACAAGATCACCAAAACGCTCAACGCGCAGGCGTTCGACAACTACCGGTCGGCCTACGCCACCGAGGGCGGACGACAGAACGCGTTCACGATGCTGAACATCGCGATCCAGAAGCAGCTCTGGGGGAACAAGGGCAGCGTGACCCTCCGGATCATGGATCCGTTCAACCAGTTCAACTTCGGCTCGGTGACGACCAATCCGCAGGTGATCCAGGAGATGAACCGCCATTTCGCCTTTCGCGGCGTGGGGATCACGTTCTCGCGGAACTTTGGCCAGGCGCTCAAGCTGCGGCCCAAGACGGTCAACGATCCTACGGCGCAGACGCCGGGGCAGCCGGGCACGCCGTGAGGCGCACCTCAGTGCGCGAGCATCTCCTCGAGCAGTCGCACGACGCGCGGCGCTGACCGTCCGTCGCCAAACGGGCACGGCGCGTTCACGATCGGATCGGCGTTGGCCTGTGAGAACAGCGCCGGCAGTTGCTCCGGGCTGGGGCACAGGACGCTGTGCACGCCCAGGCACTCGGGCCGCTCGGTCGCCTGTCGACACACGATCAATCGCTTGCCGAGGAAGCTCCCTTCTTCCTGAAAGCCGCCGCTGTCGGTGATGATCAGCCGACAGGCGGCGAGCTCGGCGATCATCGCGTCATACGGCAGCGGATCGATGAAGGCGACGTGCCGCATCGCGCCGCTCAAGTGTCGGCTCGCCGGATTCGGGTGCCGGATGAAGACGAAGCGCTGGTCGGGGTGCGCTGCCGCGAGCGCGTCGAACGCGTGCAGCCATTCCTCCGCTCGCGCCTGGTTTTCCCGCCGATGCAGGCTCATGAGCACCGGCCCATCGTATCGCGCCTCGAGGCCGAGCAGGTTGTCGAGCACCGTGTTGCCGACGACCTCCTTCCGGCCCGGGCATCGCTCCGCTTCGAGGTTCTCTCGATTCCGCGTCGTGGGACACAGGTGCAGCGACGCGATGCGCGAGATCTGCTGGCGATACAGCTCTTCGGGGAACGGGTGCGCGAGGTTGCCGGTGCGCAGGCCGGCCTCGAGATGGTACACCGCGAGACCGCGATGAAACGCCGCGAGCGTCAGGCCGAACGCGGACGCCGTATCACCCTGGACGAGCACCGCCCGCATGCCGTCGAACACCGCATCCGGCGCGCCGAGCGTCGCGCTCACGATCGCGTCCAGACGATTGCCGTGGTCCGGGATCTCGAGTGCGGCGTCGTACGGTTCGCCGGCCAGCATGTCGTGCTGCCCGGTGAACAGGACGCGGTGCGGCACCCGCTCTCGCAGCAGCGGAAGCAGCGGCTTGAGCTTCACGTATTCGGGCCGAGTGCCGTACGCGACGAGCAGCACGGCTCAGCCGTCGCGAAGAAAGCGGAAGCCGCGCTGCCGATACGACGACCACGCCTTGCTGAACTTCCAGTGCGGCTGCCGGAGATTGGACACGGCGGCGTCGTCGGTTCCGAACCGGATCGCGAGCTCGGGATCGCTTCCCCAGAGCGAGCGGTCGGCCGCGGGATGCGGCGGGACGAACGTGCCGAGCCCCAGGTACTTCTGTAGCGTGTACGAGAAGTGCATGTCCTCGCCGGCGCAGAGCGCGTGTGGCTCGCTCTCGTAGGCGAAGAGGTCCGTGTCGGGGAGCTCTCGCCAGAAGGCCGTGAGCCACTCGCGTTCGAAGAACCAGGCGTGCCCGACGTAGTCGACACGCTCGACGCGCTCATTCGGCGCGCACCAGCCGACGCGCCGATGGTCCTTGAAGTGGTCCCCGGTCTGCACGATGCCCACCGTGCCGAGCAGGCCACGATGCGTCGCGATGGTGGCGAGGCAGTTCTCGATCCAGCGGGCGCCGGGAATCGTGTCGTCGTCCAGGACGCACACGTATTTCGTGCGTGCGTTGAGCGCGAACGCGAACCGGCCCCATACGCCGAAATTCGTGTTCATGCTGGTCGCCGTGATGCACCGCTCGAGCACGCCGCGGTCGAACTCCGATGGCTTCACCACGACCGCTTGCGAGTTGTCGGGGAAGTTCTGCCACACGAAGATCTCCGCGGGCGGACAGCTCTGCGCCGCGACCGCGTCGTACTGCCGCTGCAGCGCATACGGGCGCTTGTACGTGTTGAGCACCACGGTGACGTCGGCGGCGCGCCGCTGGACGAGCGCCGGTGCGCTGATCGGTCGCGACGCGCGTTCGAAAAATCTGAAGAAGGCGTTGCGATCGTCCGCCGGCCGCAACGCGCCAGAATCCTCATGGTGCCAGGTGTCGAACCAGGAGACGCTGAACTGCGCGGGATTCCGCCGGTGCAGCTCCGTGAGGACGCTCTCCAGGCTGTCGAGGCGGCCCTCGTCGAGCATCCTGGCGACGACCTCCTCGTAGTCGCGGCGGAATGTCTCGATCGCCGCCGGCGTGCCGCCGAACAGCGCTCCGACGACCTGCGCCGATCTGCCGAAGGCGAACAGCCCGCGCTCCGCGGCAAGCGCATACGGCGTCGCCGCCGTGAAGAGCGCGCAGTCGAAGCCGTCGGCGCCCAGGAAGCGTTCCGGAAAGCGCTGGCGACTGGAGAGCCCGGCGTCCACCCAGTACAGGCGTTCGCTCGCGTACGGATTGCGTCGCGCGGCGTCGGCGAGCCAGGCGGCTTTGGCCAGGCTCACCACCTCGCACCGCCCACGCTCTCCTGTCTGCATTTCACCGCGCCCGGCGCGGAGCTCCTCGACGCGCGCCCGATGCGGCGCGTCCCCGATGTCCACGCCGACCACGTCCCACGCGAGCGTTTCGTCGATCGCGAATCGCTTGAGCAGCTCCACGTGCTGTGGTTGCGTGTACACGATGAACGGCGCGCCCATCTTCGCCATCGAGCAGAGCGAGAGCAGGTACGGGCCCATGCCGCGCGGGCTGCCGCCCAACGGACCATCGGGGTCGAGGTGATACACGGCGGTGACGAACGTGACCGGCACCCCTCCCGGCTGTGCTTCCGGCTGCGTGCGCGCTTCCGGCTGCGCTTCCGGCTGCGCTTCCGGCTGCGGCTCTGGCTGCGCGTCCACCGCGATGAGCTCCCGGCGCGACGCATGGATCTCGTATCCGCGTTCGCGCAGGTACGCCTCGGCGGCCGCGCGGTCCGACCATGATCGCCAGCTCCGGCGCAGCAGGATCACGCATGGACGGTAGCGATCGAGCGGGACCTGCCGCAGGAGTGTCCATTCATGGCCGTCAGCGTCGAGCAGCAGGACGTCGACCCGCTTGACGCCGTGTCGCTCGAGCTTCGCCGCCAGGTTCACCGCACGGAGCGGCCGGCGGCTGCCGCGCTGCCAGTCCTTCGACGCATGGTCGACGCTCACGCTCTGGCGTACGTCGCGCGCGGAGACGATTCGCCCGACGAGGGTGGGCGCTGGCTCGATGAACAACGCGCTCCAACCCTCGTTACAAACGAGATCCGCCACGCCGTTCGCCCGAGCGTCGCGCGCGCCGACGTCGACGACGAACACGTCGTGCCCCCGCCGCTCGTGCAGCGCGCGCAATGCACGCGCGAAGCGATCGGCCGCCATCAGAAGCGCGAGATGTGCATGGCGAAGTCGCTGTTCGCGTGCATGTACGGGCGCGACTTGCGTCCCTGCACGATCTCGTCGAGCGCCGAGCCGACGTCGAGATAGCGGTTCGTCGGATTGGCCGCGAACATCGTGTCGATCAGCAGGTTGGCCATGGGACCCGCGGCGACGAGGAACAGCGTGCGCTCGTACCGCTGCGCGACGTCGGCGGCCCGCGCTCTCTCCTCCGCGTGCGACGCTTCCCAGTGCGGCACGCAGTCGTGCTCCATCGGCACGAATTCGAGCACACGCAATCGGCCGAACGTGCGTCCCGCGCCGCGCTTGGACGCCATGACCACCACGGGCTCGTCGAGCGCGTCGAGGCACTCGCGGAACGGGCGATAGTTCAGATTGCAGAAGAGCGTCGCGAAGGTGAGCTGCTCCGACGGTGCGACCAGGTGCTCCAGGTGAAACGCGATCGACGCGAAGTCGTTGCGTCCCGGAATGCCGTAGAAGTACGTCGGCTCGGTGTGCCCGAGCGTCGCCAGCAGATCGCTCCCCAGTCGCGTCATGCCACCGGGCGCCCACCAGCCGTCTTCGACGAAGACGGTTGCGGACTGCGATATGCCGCCGCCGCGCATGAGCGCTTCCTCACCGTCGGCGTATCGCGCGATGGCGGTGGGCTCTCTGCGTTCTATCCGGCGCCACAACAAATGGAAATGGCGCAACGAGTCGCCTTTGAGGTCGGCGCGGTCCACCATGCGTCCAGTGGTTGGGAGAAACACGCGCGGGCGGGGGAGGGAACCACGTGTGCCCGGCGCGACAAGATGAGGTCGCGCTCGCGGCGCGGCAAGGCGTCGACGCCGGCCCGCTGGCGCATTCCCGCAAAACGACGAAGGACCCGCCGCAACGTCGTCGCGGCAGGTCCTTTGTCGCTGTCGGGCAGACCTATACGAGCCGCGCCGCCGCCTCCACTACTTGCTGCACCGTCATTCCGAGGTGCTGATAGATCGTCTCGTACGGCGCGCTTGCCCCGAAGCGTTCTAAACCAAGCACCACGCCGTTGCCGCCGACCCAGCGGTACCACGACATCGGCTGCGCCGCCTCGATCGACACGCGCGGCACCCCCTCGAGGAGCACGGAGTTCTTGTAGGCGTCCGGCTGACGCTCGAACAGCTCCATGCTCGGCATGCTCACCACGCGCGACGCGATGCCGCGCTCGGCGAGCTTCTGGTGCGCCTGCAGCACCAGCGCCACCTCGGAGCCGGCGGACATCAACACCACCTGCGGCGTTTTCCCCTGCGGCGGATCGGCGAGCACGTACGCGCCCTTCTCGAGCCCGTCCGCCGGCGCGTACACCTCGCGGTCGATGAAGCCGAGCTTCTGCCGCGTGAGCACGAGCAGCACCGGGCCGCTCTCGTGCTCCACGGCCACTCGCCACGCCACCGCCGTCTCGGTCGCGTCGGCTGGACGGATCAGCGTGATGTCGGGGATCGCGCGCAGGGCCGAGAGCTGCTCGATCGGCTGGTGCGTGGGGCCGTCCTCGCCCAGGCCGATCGAGTCGTGCGTGTAGATGTAGATCACGTGCTGCTTCATGATGCACGAGAGCCGCACCGACGGACGCATGTAGTCGGAGAAGATCAGGAACGTGCCGCCGTACGGGACGATGCCGCCGTGCAGCGCCATGCCGTTCATGATCGACGCCATGCCATGTTCTCGAATACCAAAATGCACGTAGCGCGCGGCGTAGTCGGCGGGGGAGAAGTTCTTCCACGCCTTGACCGACGTGTTGTTCGACGGCGTGAGGTCCGCCGACCCGCCGACCAGCTCCGGCAGCAGCTCCGCGGTCGCGTTCAGCGCGGCGCCGAACGCGGCGCGGCTCGCGATGGTGCCGTTCTCCTTGGTGAACGACGGGATCTTCTTCGCCCAACCGTCGGGCCGCTTGCCGGCGAGCCGGCGGTCGAGCTCGCGCGCGTCGTCGGGATAGGACTTCGCGTACGACGACCAGCGCGCGTTCCACTCGCGATGCTCCTGCGCGCCCTTGTCCTTCGCCTTGCGCCAATGCTCGAGCGCCTTCTGCGGCACGTAGAACGGCTCCGTGCTCGGCCAGCCGAGGTTCTTCTTCGTTATTAGAACATTCTCGGTGCCGAGCGCTTCGCCGTGGGCTTTCTCGGAATCCTGGCGGGGGCTGCCGAAGCCGATGTGCGTCCGCGTGACGATCATCGTCGGCCGCTCGGTGTCCGACTGCGCCTCGGCGATCGCCGCCTCGATCTGATCGAGGTCGTTCACGTCGCTGATGTGCAGCACCTGCCAGCCGTACGCCTCGAAGCGCTTCACCGTGTCGTCGGTGAAGGTGAGGTCCGTCGAGCCGTCGATCGTGATGTGGTTGTCGTCGTAGAAGCCGATCAGCTTCCCGAGCTTGAAGTGTCCCGCGAAGCTCGCCGCCTCGTGGGAGATGCCTTCCATCAGATCGCCGTCGCTGCAGATGAAGTACGTGTAGTGATCGACGATGCCGCAGTCCGGCTTGTTGAACGTCGCCGCGAGGTGCGCTTCGGCCACCGCCATGCCCACCGCGTTGCCCACGCCCTGGCCGAGCGGGCCGGTCGTGGTCTCGACGCCGGGCGTGTAGCCATATTCAGGGTGGCCTGGCGTCCGGCTCTCCCACTGCCGGAACTGCTTGATGTCATCGAGCGTCAGGTCGTAGCCGCTCAGATACAGACAGGAGTAGAGCAGCATCGACGCGTGTCCACACGAGAGCACGAACCGGTCGCGGTTCGGCCATTTCGGATCGGCCGGGTCGTGTCGCATGACGCGCGTGTAGAGCACGTAGCCAATCGGCGCGAGCGCCATCGGCGTGCCCGGATGTCCGGACTCGGCTTTCTGCACCGCGTCCATGGCGAGCGTGCGAACGGTATTGATGCACAGCAGGTCGAGATCGCTGGTCGGCATTGCAGTCCCTGACGTGAAGACGAATTGGGCCCTCGAACCACCATGAACTTAGCGAAACACGGACCGGCGGCGGGATACGGCGCGCTGCTGGGCGCGCTCGGCGGCTTTCTCCTCGTCGACCTCGGCGGCCCCAGCCTGCTCGGCGACGTGCACGCGACCAGCTTCATAGT
>DASZUN010000039.1:0-16816 GCA_035547615.1 Gemmatimonadaceae bacterium
CGCAGGCGATCACCGGGGCCGGCCTGCTGCAGCACATCAAGGATCTCGCCGACGATTCCATGGAAGGCCGCGGCCCGGGCACGCCCGGCGAGCAGAAGGCCGTCGCCTACATGGAATCGCAGTTCAAGGCGCTCGGCCTCAGGCCCGGGAACCCCGACGGGACATATCTCCAGAACGTCGATCTGATCGGCTATCTCTCGCATCCCAAGGCGACGATCACCGCGGGCGGCAAGCAGGTCGCGCTCACGTATCCACACGACTACATCGCCAACTCGCGCCACAACCGGTCCGAGACGAAGATCGACAACTCCGATATCGTCTTCGTGGGCTACGGCGTGGTCGCGCCGGAGTACAAGTGGGATGACTACAAGGGCGTCGACGTGAAGGGGAAGACGCTGCTCATGCTCGTCAACGATCCGCCGGTGCGCGCGCCGAACGACACCGCGCTCGATACGACGATGTTCAAGGGCCGGGCGATGACGTACTACGGTCGTTGGACGTACAAGTACGAGATCGCGACCGACAAGGGCGCCGCGGCGGCGATCATCATTCACGAAACCGGGCCCGCCGGCTATCCGTGGGCCGTCGTCGAAGGGAGCAACTCCAACGAGCAGTTCGACGTGCTCTCGCCCGACGCGGAGAAGCGCGTGCCGGTCGAGGGATGGATCACGCTCGACAAGGCGAAGGAGCTGCTCGCCGACGCCGGACAGAACTTCGACTCGCTCAAGGCCGCGGCCGCCCGCCCCGACTTCAAGCCGGTCACGCTCAACGCGAAGGCGAGCTTCGACGTGAAGATCGACTCGCGCAAGATCCAGTCGCACAACGTCGTCGCCAAGCTCGCCGGCGGGGACAAGAAGGACGAGTACGTGATCTACTCGGCGCACTGGGACCATCTGGGCAAGGACACGACGCTCAAGGGCGACCAGATCTACAACGGCGCGCTGGACAACGCGTCCGGCAGCTCGGCGCTATTAGAGATCGCGAAAGCGTACAGCAAGCTGTCCACGCCGCCGCGGCGTTCGGTCCTCTTCCTCTCGGTGACGGCGGAAGAGAAGGGGCTCCTCGGCGCCAAGTACTACGCGACGCACCCGCTCTATCCGCTGAACAAGACCGTCGCCAACATCAACATGGACGGCATGAACCAGTGGGGCCGCACGAGCGACTACACGGTGATCGGACTCGGCAACTCCACGCTCGACGACGTGCTCACCAACGTGCTGGCGAGCGAGAACCGAACGGTGCGTCCCGATCCCGAGCCGGAGAAGGGCTTCTACTACCGCTCGGACCACTTCGAGTTCGCGAAGCAGGGCGTGCCGGCGCTCGATATCGACGCGGGAATCGACTACATCGGGAAACCGAATGGTTACGGCATGCAGAAGCGGGACGAGTACACTAACAACGACTACCACAAGCCGTCCGACGAAGTGAAGCCGGACTGGGATCTCTCCGGCGCCGTCGAGGATGCGCAGACATTGTTCAAAGTGGGTTACATCGTCGCGCAGCAGGACGCGATCCCGCAGTGGAAGCCGGGCACCGAGTTCAAGGCAAAACGCGATTCCGTGATGACGAAGTGAGACTCACTGCAGCATTGCTGGCCGTCGCGTCGGCCGCTCTGTCGGCGTGTAGCTCCGCCGAGGGCGCGACGCGGCGGCCGGCGCCATTTTCGCCGCCGGGGGACACGCTCGTCGTCCGCGTGCTCGACGTGGGGCAGGGCGATGCCACCCTGATCACCGACGGCGGCAGCCGAGTGCTGATCGACGGCGGCCCCGACCAGGCGCGCATGGGCGCGCTGCTCGACTCGCTCGGCCTCGACGGCCAGACGATCGACGTCGTCATCCTCACCCACCAGCACGCCGATCACCTGGTGGGGCTGCGCGCGCTCTTCGAGTCGCGACGGCACATCGGCGTGCGGTACTTCTTCGAGAACGGCGACGCGTATACCGCGGCGAATCTCCGGCACCTGCGCGACTCCATCGCCGCGCGTGTTGGGCGGCACGAGCTCGTGTACCGCGACACCGACGATCCGTGTGCCAACGGCCAGCCCATCTGCACGATCACCCTGAAAGGCGGCGCGAAGATCCACATCATGCGCCCGGACCCCGACGCGCACGACCCGAACGATCGATCGGCCGCCGTGAAGCTCGTGGCGGCGGATTCCACGTTCTCGATGTGGATCGCGGGCGACGCCGAGCAGGACGCGATCGGCTGGTTTCTGAACGAGGCGCACTACGATCGCGATCCGGGGATGCACGTGGACGTGCTCAAGGCCGATCACCACGGGAGCTGCAACGGCGTGACGAGCGCGTATCTGGACGCGCTGAGACCGTCGGTGGTCGTGGCCTCCGTGGGCGCGGTGAACTCGTACGGGCACATGCACGCCCAGGCGAAAGCGATGTACGCGGCGCATCGCGAACCATGGTACCGCACCGACGAGGACGGCACGATCGAGATCCGGGCGCCCGGCGAGCGCGGCGCACGCTATTCGATCCGCGCGCGAACCCTGCGGACGGATCTCTCCGGCCCGTCCGATCGCGCATCGACGCAGGCGCAGTGCAACCCCATTCCGTGAGGACAGTGCTCATGGCGGCTGAACGACATCGCTGGGTCGTGGACGCAATCGAGGAGTTCGTCGCCTCGATCGAAGTGGATGGCGGCAAGACACTGCAGGTCCCGCAGTGGCTCCTGCCCGACGGCGCGCGCGACGGCGACGCACTCTCGGTGCACCACGAGCGCCCCGCGCGCGGCACCCGATCCGTGCTGACGATCGAGATCGACGCCGCGGCGACGAAGGACGCTTATGAGAAGTCGAAAGCCCAGGTCGCCGGGATCAAGAAGCAGTCGACGGATCCCGGCGGCGACATCACGCTCTGATCGCGAGCGGAGCGGCAGCAGATCGCACCATGGTAGCAGTGCGCCACGCGCCCGGATCCCTCGCCTTCGCTTCGCTCGCTCGGGATGCCGTGAAAGAAACTCGCGGCGCCCGCGGTCGATCACCCCAGCGCCGGCAGCGCCTCCTCGATCTCCTTCCGCTGCGCCTCGAGCCACGGCGGCAGCACGAGCTGTTCGCCCAGATGCGCCGGATCCTCGTCGACCGCGAATCCGGGGCCGTCCGTCGCCAGCTCGAACAGCACGCCGCCGGGCTCGAGGAAGTACACCGACTTGAACCAGAAGCGGTCGATCACCTCGGTCGGCCGGCGATGCGCGGCGGCGATGCGCTCGCGCACGGCGAGCTCCGTCTCCACGTCGGCTACGCGCCAGGCCACGTGGTGCATCGTGCCGACGCCCCACATCCCGCGCGCCACGTTCGGCAGCTCGCGGATCTCGATGTGCTTTCCCGAGCCGCCGTCACCAACGCCGAAGCGATGCCACCCGTCTTCTTCGCCAAAGTCGGTGAAGCCGAGCACGTTCGTCAGGAACGTCGCCGTGAGCGGCAGGTCGCGCTCCCACGCGCGCACCGCGTGCAGCCCGACGATCTGCTTGTCGGCGGGGACGCTGCTGTCGCTCCACGGCGTGAAGACGCGCGTCGCGCTGGTTTCCACCAACGCGAGCCGCTGCCCATGCGGGTCGACGACGGGCAAGGCACGGTCGCCGCGCCGCGTTTCCGGCTCGCCGACCTCGGCGCGGTGCTCGATCAGCCGCGCCTGCCAGAATGCGAGCGTGCCGGCGGGAATCGCGAGGGCGATCTCGACGCCAAGCCCGATCCCGAGCCGCCCCGGCGGCGAGTTCCGGAACGGGAAGAACGTGAGGTCCGTGCCCGGATGTCCGTCGGCGTCGGCGTAGAACAGGTGATAGGTGCTCGGATCGTCCTGGTTGACGCTCTTCTTCACCAGTCGCATACCGAGCACATGCGTGTAGAACGCGAGGTTCTCGTGCGCCTCGCCGCAGATCGCGGTGACATGGTGAATGCCGGTGATCTCGGTCATCTGGCCTCGGGCTGAAACCGCTGGTCGGCGGCACGCGTTGGTGAGTGGGCTGGCCGTAATGTAGGGCTGGGACGAAACGCTGGTTCGGGGTGTATACTCCGGTTCTCCCGCCCCTCTCCACCTCAACCTCTCCTCCATGCACCGACCACTGACCGCAGCGCTGATCGCGCTCGTTCCGGCGATCCTCGGGGCGCAGGTCCAACAGGGCGCGTCCACCGTGGTGCCGCAGCCCGCGACCAAGCTTCCGCTCAAGCACGTCCCGCAGCCCACCTCGGCCGAGATCTCCGCCAAGGATCTCATGACGCGGCTCTACATCTTTGCCGACGACTCGATGCAGGGCCGCGAGGCCGGCACGATCGGCAACGTGAAGGGCACGGACTACATCGCGAGCGAGGTCAAGCGCTTCGGGCTGAAGCCCGCGGGTGACAACGGCACCTACTTCCAGACCATTCCGTTCAAGACGCGCAGCACCGACTCGACCTCCACGCTCACCGCCGGCGGCGAGTCGCTCGCGTACGGCAAGGAGTGGGGCGGCTCGGGCGCGCAGTCGCTCTCCAACGCGAATCTCTCCGCGATCTACGGCGGCAATGCCGGCGACGCCGCGTCGCTGATCGACCCGTCGATGACCGCGGGGAAGCTGGTCGTCATCGCGCTCCCGACCGGCCCGACGATGTTCCAGTCGTTCCGGAACGTGCAGAAGTACGGTACGTCGGGCGCGGCGGCCGTCGCCGTGATCGTTCCGCCGATGCTGCTGCCGTTCGTCACGCGCCCCGCGCAGTTCCTCGACGATCGTCCCGAGGGCGCGCCGGTGCCGCCGGCGACCATCTTCGTCACGCCGGAAGCGGCGGCGAAGTTGTTCGACACGCCGCTGGCCCAGCTCGCGACCGGCGCCGCTGGCAAGACGGTTTCCGTGGATCTCAAGATCAACACGGCGCCCACGCCGTACCCGGCGCGCAACGTCGTGGCGATTCTCCCGGGCCGCGATGCCAAGCTCGCGGGCGAGTACGTCGCGATGGGCGCGCATAACGATCACGTGGGCTTCAACCACACGCCGGTCGATCACGATTCGCTGCGCATCTTCAACCACATCGTGCGCCCTGGCGGCGCCGAGAACCAGGGCGCGCAGGCGACGCCGGACCAGCAGGCCGAGGTGAACAAGGAGCTCGCCGCCTGGCGCGGGGCGCATCCGAACACCGTGCGCCCGGATTCGATCGACAACGGCGCCGACGACGACGGCTCCGGCTCCGTGAGCGTTCTCGAAATTGCGCAGAAGATGGCGTCGCTCCGGGGCGCCGCGCGTCCCAAGCGCTCGATCCTCTTCGTCTGGCACGTCGGGGAAGAGAAGGGCCTCCTCGGCTCGACGTATTTCACCGACCACCCGACCGTGCCGCGCGACTCGATCGTCGCGCAACTCAACATGGACATGGTCGGCCGCGGCGACGCCTGGGACATGACCGGCCTCACGAAGGACGGAAAGCAGATCCACGGCAACGAGAACTACCTGCAGCTCGTGGGCTCCCGCCGCCTCTCGACCGAGCTCGGCGACCTGATCGAGAAGGTGAACACGGACGACCACCACGGATTCGTGTTCGACTACTCGCTCGACGCCGACAACCATCCGGCGAACATCTACTGCCGCAGCGATCACTATGAGTACGCCCGCTACGGGATCCCGATCACGTTCTTCACGACGGGCGGCCACTCCGACTACCACCAGGTGACGGACGAGCCGGAGTACATCGACTACGACCACATGGCGCGTATCGACAAGCTCGTCGAAGATGTCGCGATGCACGTCGCGAATCTCGATCACCGCGTGGTGGTCGACCACGCGAAGCCGGACCCGCACGGCGTCTGCAAGCAGTAATCAGGAAGACGATTCGCGAACGCGAGAGGCCGGCCCGAAAGGGCCGGCCTCTTCGCGTATCTCCGTCTGACTATGCTCAGTCCTCGATGCTGGACTCGCCGTCCACGTCGCGAGCTCGAGTCTAGTCGTCGAGAGGGGCGACACTCACTCGCGCCTCTCCCTCAGTCCCGTACTCGACGTGCACCCGCCACGGCCGGCAGCACACCTGGCAATCCTCCACATAGTCCTGCGCCGGCCCGCTGCCGGGATCGAGCGCGACGTCTACGGCCTCTCCGCAATACGGGCACACCACCACGCCCGAGGTATCGGCCGTGCCGTCCCCGAGAGGAAAATCCCGATCGAGATCGAAGTCGTCGAACTGGTCGTCGAACGCGAAGCGCATACCTGAGTGTATCGCGCGGCACCGGCGCCGCAATGGTTTCACGTGAAACGTCCTGGTTAGATTCGATCACATGAGCGACCTGTTTGCCGCACGCACGCAGATGGCGCTGTCGCTCGGCTTCCACATCGTGTTCGCCGAGATCGGGATCGCGATGCCGCTCATGATGGTTCTCGCCGAGCGGCGGTGGCGGCGTTCCGGTGACGAGCTGTATCTGCAGCTCGCCAAGCGCTGGGCCAAGGGGACGGCGATCCTGTTCGCCGTCGGCGCCGTGTCGGGCACGGTGCTCTCGTTCGAGCTCGGTCTCCTCTGGCCGCGCTTCATGGAGTTCGCCGGCCCCATCGTCGGGATGCCGTTCTCCCTCGAGGGTTTCGCGTTCTTCACCGAAGCGATCTTCCTCGGCGTGTATCTCTACGGCTGGGATCGGATCTCGGCGCGCGCGCACGTGACGGCGGGCATCATCGTCGCGGTGAGCGGCGCGGCATCGGCCGTGTTCGTCGTGACCGTGAACGCGTGGATGAACACACCGCGCGGCGTGTTCCTCGCCGGCACGCAGATCGTGCACGTCGATCCGATCGCCGGCATGCTCAATCCGTCGAGCTTTCAGCAGGTGGTGCACATGCTGATCGCGTCGTACGCGGCGACGGGCCTCGCGGTTGCCGGCATCCACGCGTTCCTCCTGCTTCGCCGTCCGGACGCCGCGCTGCACCGCGCCGCGCTCGGCATCGCGCTCCTCGTCGGTGCCCCGGCGGCAATCCTCCAGCCGCTCTCGGGCGACCTGAGCGCGCGCACCGTCGCCGTGACCCAGCCGACGAAGCTCGCTGCGCTCGAGGGGCAGTTCGATACGGAGCGTGGCGCGCCGCTGCGCATCGGCGGCTGGCCCGACGAGGCGGCCGCGCGCACGCGCTGGGCGCTCGAGATTCCATATGGTCTGTCGCTGCTCGCGTTTCATGATCCGAATGCGGAAGTGCAGGGGCTCAATGCGTTCCCGCGCGACACCTGGCCGCCGGTCGCGCCCGTGCACGTCGGATTCCAGATCATGGTGGGACTCGGCACGCTGATGGCGCTCGTCGCGCTGTGGGCGGCGATCACCGCCTGGAGGAAGCGCGACTTCGCGTCACAGCGCGCGCTGCTGCGCGCGCTCGCGATCGTCGCGCCGTTCGGCTTCATCGCCACCGAGGCCGGATGGACCGTGACCGAGGTGGGACGGCAGCCCTGGGTGGTGCAGGGCATCCTGCGCACGTCGCAGGCGGTGACGCCGATGCCGGGGCTCATCGTGCCGATGCTCGTGTTCGCGATCGTGTACCTGCTGCTCGGCGCGATCGTCGTCGTGCTGATCAGCGGGATGGTACGGGAGACGGCATGAGCATGTTCGCAATGCTCGGGGAACCGGAGCTGGTCGCCGGCATCATGGTGCTCGCGCTCAACGCGTACGTGCTGATGGGGGGCGCCGATTTCGGCGGCGGCTTGTGGGATCTGCTGGCGAGCGGACCGCGGAAAGCCGAGCAGCGCCGGCTGATCGCCGACTCCATCGCGCCGATCTGGGAAGCGAACCACGTCTGGCTGATCGTCGTCGTGGTGCTGCTGTTCACGGCATTCCCGCCGGCCTTCGCGGTGCTCGGCACGGTGCTCCACATCCCGCTCACGCTGATGCTGCTGGGGATCGTGCTGCGCGGCTCGGCGTTCGTGTTCCGGAGCTACGGCAGCCGTCCGCGCGTGCAGAGCCGCTGGGGACGCGCGTTCGCGATGGCGAGCACGGTGACGCCGCTGCTGCTCGGGATCGTGATCGGCGCGATCGCCAGCGGGAACGTCGCGAACGCCGCCGGGCACATCGGCGCGTCGTCGTACGCGGACGTGTACGTCGCGCCGTGGCTCGCGCCGTTTCCGATCGCCGTGGGCGTCTTCGCGCTGGCGCTGTTCGCGTTTCTCGCCGCCGTGTACCTCGCGCTCGCGGCGCCGACGCCGGAGCTCAAGGAGGACTTTCGCCGCCGGGCGCTCGCGATGGCGATCGGCGTGCTGGTCACGGCGGCGGCCGCGCTGGCGCTGGCCTACCGCGAGGCGCCGCTCGTGGCGCGCGGCGTGGCGGGCTCCCCGTGGGCGATCGTGCTGCACCTGTGCACCGCCGCGGCGGCGATCACCGCGATCGTCGCGCTCTGGCGGCGCAGCTATCGGCTCGCGCGCGTGGCGGCGGCGGGGCAGGTGAGCCTGATCCTCTGGGGCTGGGCGGTGGCGCAGTTCCCGTTCGTGCTGCCCATGACGCTGAGCATCCGCGACGCGGCCGCGCCGGCGATCACGCTCTCGCTGCTCCTCGCCGGCCTCGCCGGCGGCGCGCTGATCCTCATTCCCTCGCTCCGCTACCTGTTCAGAACGTTCAGAACTCGGTAATACTCATTTGTGAATGAGCGCGCTGGTCGCGCGGAGCAGCGCCGCCGGGAGCTGCCGCGGGTGGCGCACGATCGTGTGTCCGGCCGCGCCGAAGATGCGCGGCAGGTACTCCGAGCCCTCGCGGTCGATCGTGACGCAGAACGGGTAGATGCCGGCCGCGCGCGCCTCGACGATCGCCTGCCGCGCGTCGTCCACGCCGTACGTGCTCTGGTACTGATCCACGTCGTTCGGCCGGCCGTCGGAGAGAATGAGGAGCAGCCGGCGCCCCGCCGATTCGCGCGCGAGCTGCCGCGTGGCGAAGCGCACCGCGGCGCCCAGCCGCGTGAAGCCGCCCGGCTCGAGCGCGGCGATCCGCCGGCGCACCGCCGGCCCGTTGCGCTCGGCGAACGTCTTGATCGGCGTGATCTTCACGTTCTCCGCGCTGCGTCCGGCGAAGGTGTGCATCGCGTAGCTGTCGCCGAGTGCGTCGAGCGCTTCGCTCGCCAGGAGCAGCGCGAGCTTCTCCAGATCGACGACGCGCATGTCGTCGTCCACCGGCGTCGCGGTGGAGCCGCTCACGTCGGCGAGGAGCTCGATGGCGATCCCGCGCCGCGCCGGCCGCGCCTCCAGGTACAGCCGGTCGTCCGGCGAGCGCCCGGTGTTCCGGTCGACCATCGCGTCGATCACCGCGTCGAAGTCGATCTCGTCGCCGGCGCGGCGGCGCGGGAGCAGCATCCGTCGTCCACGCAGCCGCTCGAACCGATGCCGGATCTCCCGCACGAGCGCTGCATGATCGCGGAGCATCGT
Organism: Gemmatimonadaceae bacterium; assembly: GCA_035547615.1. Classification (GTDB taxonomy): domain Bacteria; phylum Gemmatimonadota; class Gemmatimonadetes; order Gemmatimonadales; family Gemmatimonadaceae; genus JAQBQB01. Next base: position 9,341 of record DASZUN010000039.1, read on the forward strand.
GGCGGCCCAGGCGTCGTCGCCGCCGTCCGACGCATAGAGTCGCACGAGCGCCGCATGCGGGACGTACGCGCCGGCCGCCGAATCCCATTCCGGAAACGCGATGGCCGGCGGCAGCGTGCGCAGCTCGTCCGGCTCGAGAAAGCGCGGGCGCCGCTCGGTCGGGGGCGCGGCGCCCTCGCCTGAGGAGCCGCGCGGCCCCGAACGCTCGCTCACTTGGTCGGAGGCGACCTGCGCGTTCGTCTGTCCGCTCGGCGCCGCGCTGCCGCTTCCGCCGTAGGTCTCGAACGGATCCGCGCGCCCGTCCTCGCCGGAGTCGCCACCGCCGCCGGTCGGCGAGGCGCGTGACTCGAGGTCGCCGACTCCCGCGCCGCCCATCGCCCACGCGGGCGGCGGCGGCTCGTCATCGCGCGGCGGCGGCGCGTAGTGCTTCGCCGGATCGGTGAAGCCGGGCGAGGACCGAACCGGCCCCCACACCTCCGCCTGCGGCACGCCGCGATATTCTGCCGCGCGCGCGCGGAGCCCGGCTGCCATCTCCCGGGCCCACGCGAGCGAGGCCGCCGCGTCATGAGAAATCTCTGATGGCGCCGCCGCGGGATCGGATGCCAGCGCCTCGCGCACGAGCAGCTCCACGTCGCGCTCGCCCGGACGCATCCGCTCCAGCTTCGGGCGGCGGCCGAGCGCCGCCGCACGCTCGGCCGCGAGCACCGGCGCGAGTCCGGGGTTCGCCCTGGCGATGCCAGCGTCGATCGCCTGCGCCTCGTGCAGCAGGAACAGGTCGCGCTCGAGCGGATCATCGAGCGGCACGAGCGCCGCCGTTCCCCGCACGATGCGCTCGGCTTGCTCGATCGCGAACAGGCGGAAGCGGGCGAGCGCACGCTCCTCGTCATCGCCGGCCGCGATCGCCGGCGGCAGGATGATCGTCGCTGCGGGGTCGGGCGGAGCGCGGCGTGCGCCGCGCTCCCGCACCGTGGTGCGGAGCTTGGAGATCCACGGCGTGGTGTCCGCATCCTTTGCCACGATCGGCAGCGGGCGGCCGTAGAGCGCCGTGATCAGCAGCTCCAACCGGCGCTGTACGCTCTCGAGCGTCACAATCGAAGGCTCGCGCGCGAACGCACTGCGCAGCTTCGCGTGCGCCTGCTCGCGAGCGCGCCGTGCCTTGAGCACCAGCCGCCGCGCGTGGGACGGCCGCCGTCGCATCAGAAGAGCGCCGTGACAAGGTCGGAGATCGCCGCGACGAGATCGGGGTCGTCGGTCAGCGGCCCGGTGATCGCGACCCGGCACGCTTCGGCCGGGGCGATTCCGTCCGCGATCAGCCGGCCCGCCGAGACGAGGAGCCGCGTGCCCGGCCCTTCCGCCAGGCCTTGCTCCTTGAGGCGTCGCACGCGGTGCGCGAGCTCCACGAGCGAGCGTGCGACCGCCGGCTTCACCCCGGCTTCGTGCGCCACGATCTCGGCTTCGGTACTCGCGGCGGGGTGATCGAATTCCAGCGTCACGAACCGCTGCCGCGTGCTCGGCTTCAGGTCCTTGATCGCGTGCTGATAGCCCGGATTGTATGAGATCACTAATTGAAAGCCGGGCGCCGCCTCGATCAGCTCGCCGGTTTTCTCGATCGGCAGGATGCGCCGGTCGTCCGTGAGCGGGTGAATCACGACTACCGTGTCCTGCCGCGCCTCCACGACTTCGTCGAGATAGCAGATCGCGCCGAGGCGCGCGGCGGTGGTCAGCGGTCCGTCGACCCAGACGGTTTCTTCGCCGCGGATGAGGTAGCGTCCGGTGAGGTCGCTGGCCGACAGGTCGTCGTGGCAGGCGATCGTGATCAGCGGCCGGCCAAGGCGCCAGGCCATGTGCTCGACGAAGCGCGTCTTGCCGCACCCCGTGGGGCCCTTGAGCATCATGGCGAGACCGCGAGCGTGCGCGGCGCCGAACACGGCGATCTCGTCGCCGGTCGGGAGATAGTACGGCTCGCGCTCGAACCAGCGCAGTCCTTCGGCGAGCGTTGCGGTCGACTCCGTGGATTCACTGCGTGCGTGCGAAGGCATGGGCTCGGTTGGCGAGTGGATCGTGCTCAGGCATGATCGCCTGACATTCACGACCCGCGCCACCGGTCTGACGCGCTTCTGACACGTTCCAGACGCCGTCCGATATTTCGCGTCCCGATCCCGGGCCGGCCCGATCGGCGCTACCGCGACGTGTTGAGGACCTCGTAATAGCTGGTGAGCCGGCCCTCGTTGAACGCCTTCACCTGATCCATCATCGACGCGAGCAACTGGCGCGAACGCATTCCGCCGCGGCCGTAGGGGCCGTAATACCCGCCCAGGCCGCCGAACTGCGAGCGGATGAACGTGCTGCTCGAGTCGAGCGGCAGCGTGCCCGCGTTCGTGTAGAAGCTCCGCCAGTTCTGCGGATCCTGAAACAGGTACTGCTCGACGTTGGAGAGGTAGAACGCCGTGACCGACGCGTTCCGCTCCTTGAGCCAGGCGCCCACGGCGCGGATCGCCGTCGGCCCCGCGAAGTCGCCGACCAGCGGCACGATCCGGTTGTCGAGCTCCATCTGGCGCAGCGCGCGGTAGTTGGCCTCGCTCGCCAGGTAGCTGCGGTGCACGCCATCGCTGTCCGCTGCGGCCTGCATGTCGGCGTACGACGGCATGAACCGTCCGTAGCCGCGGCCGCCCGAGCTGTACGTGATGTCGGGGCCGTACTCGACGAACGCCGTGTACACGCCGGCGATTGTCACGGAATCATCATTCGACAACGCGAATCCATGCGCCGCGCGCAGCCGGTCGAAGATCGCCGCGAGGGTCTTCCGGTAGAGCGTGCTGTCCGGCGCGACCGCCGCGTACGCCGCGAGGAGCGCCGAGTCGCGTGTGGCGGAGTCGAGTCCGGGAGGGCGGGGACGCGCGAACAGCGCCGCCACGAAATCGGCGCGGTCGGGCGCGTTCTCGATCAGCGCCTTGTACATGAGGTGCTGCAGCAGATTCTGCCGCCGGATGTCGAAGATGAACGCGATCTTCGGCTGCAGGGCGATGATGTAGGTGAAGTTCTGATCCGGGCCCACGCCGAGGTACACGCCGCCGGGCCTGGTGGTGCGCAGCAGCTCCGGAATCACCCACTGATACGAGGTCTCGTTCGAGACGAAGTTCTCGGATCGGAAGAATCCGCCCGGCTCCGACATCGTCGTGACCATGCGCCAGAAGGTCGTGTCGGCGAGCCGGTCCGGTATGCTCGGCGACTGCGCGATGGCGCCGTGCGCCGCGACGAGCAGCAGCCCGGCGAGGCGCGCGTGAATCGGGAAGGACCGGCGGCGGGCTGAGATCCGCATGAGTGGCCTGGGTCGAGAGCTGCTCAAGAATGCAGCCCGGACACGGGAACGACAACGGCACACCGGACCCAAGTCCAGTGTGCCGTTGCGTGTCCCCCGCCGCCCGACCGCCCCACCCTCAATGCATGCTTACTGCCAGACCAGGTTGAAGTCGTAGTACCCGTACCCGCCCTGCGGATCGCGCACCCGGAGCACCGTCGTGTAGCCGTTCCAGCTCGACGGCTGCTGCACGACCGTTACCGATCCACGCCCCTGATTCTGAACGACCGAGACGGTGGCGCCGTTCTGCGGCATCGACACGTTGCCCTGGTCGACGCGGATGCTCGCCGGCTGCTTGCCGCTGATCGTGCGGTAGCTGATCCGCCCGTTCTGAATCCGGATCTCGAGGTTGTCGTCGACGCTGCCGCTCCAGTGCAGCATCTGATTCCCATACTGCCCGTAACGGCCATTCTGTCCATACTGGCCGTTCGCGCCGTACTGGCCGTTGGCGCCGTTGTAGCCGCAGTTGCGATCGTCATTATCGCAATCGCGGTCGTGATCGCGATCGCGGCTCCGGTTCACCTGGCCGCGTCCACGGCCCCGCCCGCGCCCGCGGCCGTTGCCCACGTACTCGCCGTTGGAGTAGTTGTTCGCGTACGCGGCGATCCGGTACTGGCTCGCGCCGGCTGACGGATCCTGAATCCGGATGACCGTCGTGTAGCCGTTGGCCGCGCTCGGCTGCTGAATCACGTCGACGTAACCGCGTCCCTGCAGCACGCGCACGCTCACCTGCTCGTTGGTGTTGTAGGGGAGCGCGCTCATCAGCCGAACGTGCCCGCGTCCGGGTTCCGTATTGCCGACCAGGTTCGTGAAGACCTGCTGCCCGCGCATGGTGAGCTGAACCTCACGGTCGACGCGGCCGTTCCACTCGAACAGCTCCTGGCCCTGCGCGAATGCGGCCGGCGCGACGCCGATCAGCGCGACCGCCGCGAGGGGAAGAGCACGAGCAACCAGACGATGAACGTTCATTCAAACCTCCTGCGAGTGGTCGAGCGCACGCATCCATTGCGGGCGCTCCCACACCCATGGAGAAAGCAGCGGCCATGCCGTACCGCGTCCATGGCCTCGGGATTCGCGCGAAACCTCCGCAAGTCGAGCGACGTCAGCGCGTTGCGGGCCGCGGCCGCGGCCGCCGACCTGCCGCGCCTGTGACGCCGCTCACCGCCGCCGCGCCCTGATCGTCCGAGCAACAGGACACTCCCGCGTCCGCGGTCGCGGACGGACGCGTTCGCCTCTGGCTGACGGCCGCGGGAACTCGCAGGTTTGTCGCGCCATGCTCTCCCGCTCGATCGGCCTGCTCGGCGCCACCGCGCTCGTGGTCGGCATCATCATCGGCGCATCGATCTTCGTGCAGCCGTCGGTGATCACGGGCGGCGTGCCCTCGGAGTGGGCGGCGTACGCGGTGTGGATCGCGGCCGGCGTGCTCACGCTGTTCGGCGCGCTGATCGCCGCGGAGCTGGCGTCGGCATATCCGCACGCCGGCGGCGTGTACGTGTTCCTGCGCGAGGCGTTCACGCCAGGCGTCGCGTTCCTGTGGGGTTGGGCGATGTTCTGGACGATGCACACCGGCATCATCGCCGTGATCGCGATGGTGTTCGCGCGATACGTCGCCTTCTTCATCCCCGCCGGAGACGCGGGGCAGCGCGCGTACGCGGTCGCGGCCATCGTCGCGCTCACCGCGATCAATTGCGCGGGCGTGCGGCAGGGCAGCGTCGTGCAGACTGCGCTCACGCTGGTGAAGGTCGGCGCGATGGTGGCGATCGTCGGCGTGCTCTTCGCGCTCGCGCCGCTCTCCGATTCCGCCCCGACGATCGCCCGCGCCGCCGCGGCGCCGCTCACCGTGCACACCTTCGCGCTCGCACTCGTCGCGGGGCTCTTCGCGTTCGGCGGGTGGCACATGGTCACATACGCCGCCGAGGAGACGCGAAGCCCCGAGCGGACGATCCCGCGGGCCTTGGTGATCGGCGTGTCGATCGTCACGCTCTCGTACGTCGCGCTCAACGCCGCGTACTTTCACGTGCTGTCGCCGGCCGCGATCGCGAAGTCGACGCGCGTCGCCGCCGATGCGGCCGACGCGGTGCTCGGGCGCGGCGGCGCGGCCATGATGTCGCTGCTCGTGGTCGTCTCCACGCTGGGCGCGCTCAACGGCGTCGTCCTCGCCGGCCCGCGCGCGTATCTCGCGATGGCGCGCGACGGCCTGCTCGTGCGCTGGGCCGCGGCCATTCATCCGCGCTTCCGCACGCCGCATCGCGCCATCCTCATGCAAGGTGCGTGGGCCGTGCTCCTCGTGTCGACGGGCACCTATCGCGTGCTGTTCACGCGCGTCGTGTACACCGAGTGGATCTTCTTCGCGCTGATGGCGTTGGGGCTGATCCGGCTGCGACGGCGGCCCGGCTACGCGCCGGCGTATCGCGTGTGGGGATATCCCTGGATCCCCGTCGTATTCATCGTTTGCTCGGCCTACGTCGTATTGAATCAGATCGCGAGCGATCCGCGTGAGAGCCTCATCGGCCTCCTGCTCGTCGCGATCGGCTGGCCCGTCTATCGGTTCTGGCTGCGCAACGCCTCTCCACCTCTCCCCCTGCCCGAACATGCTGATTGACGTCCACAATCACTTCTATCCGCCCGAGTACATCGACGCGCTCACCAAGGGCGACAGCGCCGTGAAGGTGACGATCGATACCGAGGGCAATCCGTGCCTGCACTACCCGGGCGACTTCAACGTCGCCGTGCGCGGGCACCGCGACATCGAGTACCGGCAGGGCGTCCTCGAGCAGGAAGGCGTCGACACGCAGGTGATCACCTTCACCACGCCGGGGACGCACGTCGAGCCCGGGGATCGCGCGGTGCGCTTCGCGCGATTGGTGAACGACGCGTTCGCCACGGTCGTGCGGGAGCGCTCGCCGCGGTTCGCCGCGCTCGCCACGCTGCCGCTCAACGACCCCGCCGAGTCGGTCGCGGAGCTCAGCCGCGCGGTCACGAAGCTGGGGATGCCCGGCGCGATGCTGTTCAGCAACGTGAACGGCGTCGCGCTCGCCGATCCACGCTTCGAGCCGCTCTACGCCGAGGCCAATCGCCTGGGTGCGGTGCTCCACATCCACCCCACCGATCCGGTCGGCGTGGAGGCGATGACGGATTACTGGCTCATGCCGCTCGTCGGCTTCCTCATGGACACGACGCTCGCCGCGGCCAAGCTCGTCTTCGCCGGCATTCCCGAGAAGTACCCGAACATCAAGTGGGTCCTCAGCCACCTCGGCGGCGCGATCCCGTATCTCGCCGAGCGGCTGGACCGCGGTTGGGAGGCGTTTCCCGACTGCCGCGCCGACATCCAGCGCAAGCCGAGCGAGTATTTACGGAACTTTTATTATGATACGGTAAACTTCGATCCCGCGGCCGTGCGCCTGGCGGTCGACTTCGCCGGCGCCGACCACGTGATGGCGGCGAGCGACTACCCGCACCAGATCGGGAGCATCCCGAAGATGAAGGCCAGCTTGGCCGCGCTGAACGTGAGCGAGGCCGAGCGGAGGAAGATTCGGGGCGAGAACGCGGCGCGGTTGTACGGGCTGGCTTAATCCGCCCGCAACGCCCGCATCGGATCGGCGTTCGCCGCTCGTCGCGCCGGCAGCAAGCACGCGACGAGCGCCGTGCGCACGCCGATCTCGTGGGTGCGCTGCGCGATCGAGAACGCGGTCGGTGGTCGGTATGATACTTTGGATCATACGGAGGCCGCCAACCGCCGGTTCCAGCGCGCGCCGCCGGCGCTCAGTCCGCGCGGAGGGCGGTGAGGGGATCGGCCCGTGCCGCGCGGCGCGCGGGTACCACGCACGACGCGACCGCGACGGCGATCAGCGCGACCGGCAGGACCGTGTACACGACCGGGTCGTGCGAGCTGACCTCGTACAACAGGCTGCCGAGCCACCGGGTCGCGAGCAGCGCGCCGGCGATGCCGAGCACCGCGCCGCCGGCGGCCAGCGCGAATCCTTCGGCGAGCACCAGCCGAACGACGCGCGCCGGTTCGGCGCCGACGGCCAGGCGAATGCCGAACTCTCGCGTGCGATTCGCGACGTAGAGCGACATCACGCCGTAGATGCCCACGGTTGCGAGCAGCACCGCGAGCA